>CAZKPR010000006.1:12219-49885 GCA_964554685.1 uncultured Leptospirales bacterium
AGTTCACGGGCCTGGTGCCCGGCACGGCCTACCGGATCTACGTGGTGGCGCAGAACGGCCTCGGCTTTGACGTGGGGACGATCGCGACGAGCACCGGGGGCGCCGCGCCGGTGATGAACGCCCTGGCCCTCTCCGGCGTGACGGAAACGGAGATAACGATAGACCAGCCGACCTTTTCCACGGCGGGGAACCCGGCGCCCACGGTGCTGGCCTATCTGGGCCTTGACGGCACCATCTCCGTTGCCGGATCGATTGTCAGCAATTACACGGACGGCCCCTACGACGTGTCCGGCGGGTCCCACCAGTTCACGGGCCTGGTGCCCGGCACACCCTACCGGGTATACGTGGTGGCGCAGAATGTCCTCGGCTTTGACGTGGAGACGGTCGCGACCAACACCGGGGGCGCCGCGCCGGTGATGATTGCTCCCCTGACCGTCTCCGGCGTGACGTCGACCGCCATGACGATAGACCAGCCGGCATTTTCCACGGCGGGGAGCCCGACGCCGACGGTGTACGCCTACATCGGCCTGGTCGGCACCATCTCCGTCGCCGGATCGGTCGTGAGCAATTACACGGACGGACCCTATGACGTATCAGCCGGGAATCACCAGTTCACGGGCCTGCTCAACAACACGGCCTACCGGATCTACGTGGTGGCAAAGAATGTCGTCGGTTTTGACGTGGAGTCTGTAGATCAGACAACGAATCCCTGAGGGTAATTATATCCTGGAAGGCGGGCAGCAAGGAGCGGGGAACCGGTCACTGACGTGGTCCCCTGCTTGTTCGCATGAGGTTCGTTGTTTCACCCTTGCGGAGGGTGATTCAGCGGGCATTTCCCCAATTATCAATTTTTCGGGGTAATCAACCCGACAGCAGGGAAAAGGTAAACAATAGCTACGTATCGCGCGTAATGCTGCCCATCCCGGAAACCCCCGCATCCGCTCCTCCCGCGCCAGACTCGAAAACCAGGTGCGCGGCCTCGGCAACTCCTTTGAAGCCTATATTCTGATATATCCGGTTCGTCGTGGGATTGGCCAGGTCCGCGTAGAGCACGCAGAAGGAACTCCCCCTCGAAAGGGCCTCTTCGCAGAGAGCGGCAACGCAGGCCGAGGCGTAGCCGCGGTTGCGCTCTTCGGGAGGGGTGTAGACGAGCCCCACGGCCCTGGCATTACCCGTGTCGCGCACCCAGGCCCCCATGGAGACCGGCCTGTCCGTGAGAAGGAAAAAAAGCCTTCCATCGGCAATGGCGTTGCGCGCCACGGCCTCGTGGTCAACGCCCCTTTCCCGCACCTCGTTGTGAAAGCGCCGGGTCCACTCAGCGGCGAGGGCCAGGTCGCCGGGAAGGGCGGCGCGCAGGAAGCCGCCGCGGGGGTGAGGGGCCTTGACCCTGTCAAGGCGGTAGATGCGCATTTTTTTCGCCACGCGGTGCCTCCTGTCTCCCGCCGCGGCGCAGTAGACGCCGGCGAAATTCTCGGCGACGGCCGGGGGACCCACGACCCCGGCGGGGTCTCGTTTCCCGTCGATCAGGCTCGACGCGAGGCGCTCCATGCCGGAGGGGGGAAACGCGGTAATCGCCAGGGGGTAGGGGGGCGTATGGACGGCGGCCCCCGCGACCCTGCCGTCCCGGAGGGCAACGGCGAAAAACGGCGGCGTGGCGATCCTTTCGGGCCGCGCCCGGGCGTCCCGGGCGATGCCGATCATCAGGTTGTACTCGGCCTCGGCGGCAAGGAGAAATCCCTCGCAGAGTTCGAGGAACCCGGCGGCGTCGGCCGGGAGAATAAGATCGGCGGAAGCATGACCGCCGTCACGGCCGGTCATAGGGCCATGACCAGGACGCCGGTGACGAGGAGGATCACCAGGATAATCCCCACGATGACATGGGCGATGCCGGTGAAGATCCATATCAGGAAGGCCTTCCCCCATCCCGTCCGGTAGATCCACTTCAGCATGCCCAGGGTGATCAGGATGCCGAGGAACCATCCCGCCACGGAGCCGATGCCGAAGAGGGCCGTGGCCGCCCCGGTAAGTGTCCAGACCGCGATGCTTGACGCGACGGCGGCGAGGAAGGCCCTGCCGAATCCGGAATCGGGCACGCCGGCGAACTTCGACCCGATCCATATGAAGAACGCCGATATGGCCGTCGCCGCGATGACGCAGAAAACGATAACCGGGAGGATCATCAGTCCGATCACTTCCATGGCAGCCCCCTGATGCAGAGATCCGGGTGATGCGGCTCCCCGCGGACGCCGCCCCCGCGTCGTTTCAGCGTCACGCCGCGGGCGGGGATTGTCAAGAAGGATATGCCGCCGCCGGCAGCTCTGAATTGTTCTTGCATTCACGGCATGGAATGGCGTACCATTGAACCCGGCGCCGGGGAACCGGACGCCGACGCGGCGCGCGGAATGATGGGATAGCGCCGCCACTACCATCAGGCATGACATGATTCGTTCAATGAAAACAGGGTCACTGGCCCTTTCAATCGCCATGGCGGCCGTTTTCGTGGCGGCCTGCGGCGGCGGGCGGCCGGGTGATCCGCGCTCCTCGACGGTCGACGTCTCCGACGATATGCGCTACCTGACGGGGGACCTCGCCTTCGATTCCCGGGGCCTTCCCGTCATGGAAGGGAAGAGGGTCCCGGAAGAGGCCTGGCGCGGGTACAGCGTCCATCGTCCCCTCATCAACCCCGCCGGGAAGATGGTCTACTGGATACGGGTCAGCCTTCCCGCCGCGGATGCCCGGAGCACCGTGGTGTTCATCCCCGGAGGGAGTTATTTCCAGGATTTCGAGGCCTTCCTTGAGGGGAGGCGGATATACAGCTCCCGGGCCACTGCGCGGCAGCATGTCAGCGCCCTCTCCATGGAGCCTCACATGATCCCCCTCGCTCCCCATTATGGTGACCGCGCCCTCTACCTTCGCTTCATGGCGGAGCAGCCTGGACGGGTGGGCCTGGCTGACCGGATCTCTATGGGCTCCGAACGCGCGGTGATCAGCCGGATCGTTCTCCAGCAGACCGACCGTCTCATTCTCGGGTTTATTTTTGTTTTCACCTCCCTGGCCTGCCTGGCGGCATTTTTGAGGGTGTACTACCGGAGAAGGAAGGCGCTCTACGCGGTCCTGGCCTTTTTCATCATGAGCCTCACTTTCGGCCTCTTCGTTATGTTCAGCTCCGACCTTGCCACCATGTTCTTCGTCTGTCCCGCCGTGGCCGACAACGTGGTCCTCATGTCGATAGTAGTGTTCCCCGTGGGCCTCTTTCTCTTCATCGACCGGACCATCGGCCCCGGATTCGCCAGGGTGATACGACGCTCATGGCAGGTGTTTCTTTTTCTTGCCGTGGCCGCCCTGGCGTTCCTGGCCCTGGGCGTGACGGTATCATATCATATGATCGTTCTTCTCAGGTCGACACTCTTCCTCCTGGCCGCAGCCGCGGCCTTCGCGGAGATGGTCAGGGCGATCAGGAGGGGACGGCGCGGGGCGCGTATCACCAGCATAGGATTGTTGATCTTCGCCTTCTACTCCGCCAGCGACATGCTGATGAAGCTGAACCTCTTTCCCCAGCGACAGCTCCATTACCACTGGGGCTTTTTCATCCTCCTGGTCCTCATGGGGTGGCTCCTCTACAACAAGTTCGAGGAGAACCAGGAGAAGCTCAGGGTCTACTCGCGGGAGCTCGAGGAAAAATCGGCGAGCCTCCAGGAGCTGAACCGCACCCTGGAGGAGCGGGTCCAGGAACGGACGGAGGAGCTCCAGGAGAGAAACCGCGAGCTGAAGGAGGCGAACCTCTCCCTGGCCGACAGGAACCGGATCATCGAGAACGAGATCGCCATGGCGCGCAAGATCCAGCAGCAGCTCATCCCGACCTCGGCCCCCCTTGCCGCCATCGCGCCCCTCTACCGGCCCATGGACCAGGTGGGGGGCGATTTCTACGACTTCATCGCCCTCGGGGAAGAGGGAAGGGTGGGTATATTCATAAGCGACGTCTCGGGTCACGGCATACCGGCGGCCCTCATCACCTCCATGGTGAAGACGATCATTCTCCAGGCCGGTGCGCGGAGGGGGGACCCCGCGGCCCTTCTCGAGTACCTCAACGGCCTCCTCTACGGGAAGACGGGGGACAATTTCATCACGGCCTTCTACGGCATCCTGGACCCCGCGTCACGGGAGCTGACCTGGGGAAGCGCCGGGCACAACCAGCCCTTCATCATTACCGGCGACGACGTCGCGCCCCTGGCGGGGTTCCGCTCCCTTCCCATCGCGGGAATGGACAATGGCACGCTCCGGGAGGCCGGCAAGAGCTACCGGAACAACGTGACGGACCTGTCCCCGGCCAGCAAGCTCCTCCTCTATACGGACGGGCTCACCGAGGCGATCAACGTCGGGGGTGACGTTCCCGATTTCGAAGGAGGCGCCATGATGGAGGCCATCGCGAGAAACCGGCACGGAAGCAGCCGCGACTTCGTGGCGGGGCTCTACGACGCCCTGGTCGCCTTCAGGGGCTGCGATTCCTTCGACGACGACGTGTGCATCATCTGCGTGGACATCGGCGGCGCCGCGTGAGGGGGCCTCAATCCCCTCCGTCACCCCGGTAAATGGTTGACATGCCGTAATGGCGGTGCATACTGGGTGGCATTCGGGTGCGTCCGCACCGAAACAATTCAGATGAATCTTGAAAACAGCGTCATCCAGGACCGGTATCGCCTCATCGAAGTCCTCGGCGAGGGAGGCATCAGCACGGTCTACCGGGCAGAGGACCTCTCCGGCGTACATCCCCGCTGTTCCGTGAAGGTGCTGAAGAACGGCTCCATCTCCCACCGCGTTGAGGACATTATCCGCTTCAACGCCGAGGCCTCCATCGTGTCCCGCCTGGAGCATCCCCGGATACTTTCGATTTACGACGTGGGAAGCCAGGGGGGTCTCCACTTCATCGCCATGGAGTATCTCCGGGGAGAGAGCCTCGAGGAAGCCCTGTGCCGCGGCGGTCCCCTCGAGGTGGACCGGGCCATCGCCGTCGTGGAGAAGGTACTGGAGGCCCTGGCCTACATCCATGAACGGGACATCATCCACCGTGACCTGAAGCCGGGCAACATCATGCTCCCCGCTGGTGAGGCGGGATCGGGCATCGAGGCGCTCAAGGTGATCGACTTCGCCCTGGCCCAGGTAAAGGATTTCAACCGCATCGCCGAGAGCGCCGCGGGCTCCGGGGACGTCATCGCCGGCACCTTCAGCTACATGTCGCCGGAGCAGAGCGGGATCCTGAAGGGCCACGTCGACGAGCGGAGCGACCTCTATTCCCTTGGCATCATGTTTTACCGCCTCCTCGTGGGCGAACTCCCCTACCGGGGGGAGAGCCTCTCCGCCCTGCTTCACCAGCACATTGCCGCCACGCCCGCGGGAATACGGGCGAGGATGCCCCGGGTGCCCCCCGTGGTCGAAAAGATGGTCATGAAGCTCATCGAGAAGGAGCCCGAGCGCCGATACCAGAGCGCCCTGGGCGTGATGACGGACATCGCGCGCTACCGGGAAGGGTACCTTGACTTTGAGCCGGGGGAGTACGACAGGGTGGTGCGGCCCTCCTTCCGCACGAGCCTCGTGGGCCGCGATGGCGAGATCGACACCCTGAAGCGGCTCTTTGACCGCGCGCGGACAGGAGACGGCACCCTCTGCCTTATCTCCGGCGAGGCGGGATCAGGGAAAACCCGGCTCGCCCAGGAACTGCGCGATTACGTGTATGCCCATAACGGGCTTTTCATCGAGTCCAAGTGCTACCGGGCCATGACGTCCTTTCCCTTCGGCCCCTTCCACGACGCCCTGGACGCCTACCTCGCATATTTCCAGCGCAAGCCGGAATTCCAGCGCAGCGAGGCGGCCGGCGTCATGCGGCGCGAACTGGGGGACCTGGGTGAGGTCATCCTGCGCCTGAACGACGAGATGGGCGCGGTCCTTGGCCCCTGCCCGCCCCTGGTGGCAATCGACCCGGAGCGCGACACCCAGCGCTTCCTTTTCGTGGCGGGATCTTTCTTCCGGCTCCTGGCGGAGATCGAACAGTCCCTCGTGATCCAGATCGACGACCTCCAGTGGGCCGACGAGGGAAGCCTCCTCCTGCTGGAAGAGCTGGCCCGGGTGATCGGTGATTCTCACCTGATGATCATCGGCACGTACCGGGAGGAAGAGATTGGGGAGGGCCACCGGATCCCGAGGCTGGAGGCGGCGGCGCCCGGCGGGGGCATCCCCCTGCACCGTATACGGATCCAACCTTTCACTGCCGCCGTGGTCCATGATTTCGTCTCGCGCCTTCTTTTCCAGAGGGACGACGACACGCGGGTACTGGCGGACCATATCTACCGAAGGGGGAAGGGCAACCCCCTCTTCACCCTGGAACTCCTGAAGCAGATGGTTGCGGACAGGGTCGTGAACTTTTCGCAGGGTAAATGGAACTGCGCGCTCCCCGGAGCCGGTGATGTCGAAATCCCCGGTGGGGTAATCGATATCATCATGGCGCGCGCCCGGCGCCTCGAAACGGCGGAACGCGAGGTGATCGCCTTCTGCGCCGTCATAGGGAAGAAGATAGACATCGACACGCTCCTGAAGCTCTGCGCCCACCGGTTCGACAACGTGCGCGTCGTGCGCATCCTGGACCGCGCCCTGGACATGCAGATCCTCGAGGAGGACGTGAACGCCAGGGGCGTCGTCAGCTTCTCCCACGACCGCGTGTGGGAGGCCTTCTACCGCGACATTGACGGGAACGAGCGGGTGGCCATCCACCGCCATATCGCCCGCTCCCTGGAGTCGCTTTCGAGTCCCGTGGCGGGCGACCTGGTCTACGACGTGGCCTACCACTACATCGAATGCGAAGATCGTGAGGGGATAATCAAGTATGCCCTGCCGGCGGCTGAAATGGCGAGGAATCGGAACGCCAACGACGAATCGCTGAAATACCTTGTCGTCGCCACGAGGGCCCTGGAGGAGAAAATGGCGGAACGCCCGGAGCCGGACCTGCGCGAGGCGTGGATCCGCGCCCGCGAGATGACGGGGGATCTCCACCTCACCATGGGCGAGACGGAGCAGGCCATCGAAACTTACCGCGCCCTGGTGGCGTACCGCGAGTCACCCTATGACAGGGCCCTCATCTACCGGCAGATCTCCCTGGCCTATTTCAAGAAGGGGGACTGGGAAAGCTGCGAGGGGAACGGTCGTGAAGCCCTGCGGCTCCTGGGGAGCGGCACCAGGGTTTCCAGGGCCGGCGTGGCGGCCGGCATCGCGTGGCAGCTTGCCGTTCATGGCCTCCATGTCCTGGCGCCGCGGCTTTTCATGAAGAGAAGGGGCGTACCCCGCGCGTCGGACCACCTCATCGTGAGCGTCCAGAACAACCTGAACTGGATGTACATCCTGAGCGACGTGTTCAAGTTCGTCCTGAACATCCTGAAAAATTTGAACATCTGCGAATCGAGGCTGGGAACCTCGCGCGAGCTCGGCATGGCCCTGGGGGGCTACGCCAGCATGTGCATGGCCCTGCCGCTTTTTTCCCGCGCTCTCCGCTATCACGCGAGGTCCCTGGAGCTTCGCCGGGAGCTGAAGGACGACTGGGGCCTGGGCCAGTCGCTTCAGTGGCTCGGCTACTGCCATTCCTGGATGGGGGACCCGGGGACGAGCAACGAGTATTTCCTGCAGAGCCTGGAGATATTCAACCGGATCGGGGACATGTGGGAAATCGGCATGGTGCTTGGAGGGCTTTCCTTCAACGATTATTATTGCGGGAATTACGACGGCTCCATCATCCGGGCCCGTGAATACGTAAAAATCTGCAGGAAACTCAATGACTTCTACGGCATGAGCCGCTGCTACCAGCATATCGCGGTATGCCTCATAGAGCAGGGCGACTTTGAAAATGCGGATATCTACATCCGGCGGTCCCTCGATATCACGGCTACGAACAGGATCATGTTCAACAACTGCTTCGATCACTACCTCCTGGGCTACCTGAGCCTGGAGCGGGGTGATTGCGACGCCGCGATCAAATACCTGGAGGGGGCGATCGCGATTGATGAAGGAAACAATTTCATCAGGGACTACATGGTGCAGATGTATCCGCTGCTGGCGACGGCATACATCATGAAGTACCTCCAGGGCGAGAGAGGCGCCGCGGCGGCGTTATTGCGAATTCGCGCCGCCTGCCGGCGCGCCGTATCGGTGACGCGGAAATGGCCCAATCACCATGGCGCCGCCCTGCGGGTCATGGCCATGTACTATTCACTGGCGAAAAACGAGCGGGCGGCGGAGCGGTATTTCGCGGAAAGCGTGATCCTCTGCTCCCGCCACGGCAGGAAATATGAGCTGGCAAGGACACTTTTCGAATACGGCAAGCACCTGTGGCGTTCCGGCATGGAGAAGGCGGGCCTTATAAAGCAGGAGTCGGCCCGGCGCATCCTGCACGGGATCAATTCCAATCCCTCGTGGTGGCAGGCGGGGCCAATTCCCTGGATGGAAACGAAGCCGGGGGGCGATTCGCCGGCGAATTCCCCTGTGGACGCCGCGCGCCTTGCATCCGTCATCACGGTGAGCCGGGACATAAGCTCCATACTGGAGCTTGATGAGCTCCTGGAGAGCATCATGGGAAGCGCCGTGGAGGTTACCGGCGCCCGAAGGGGATACCTTTTCATCAAGAACCCCGATTCCGGCGCGCTTGAACTCCGTGTTCTGAGGGACGCCCTGCGGTCGGACCGGCCGGAGTATTCCGACGCCGTGGTACAGGAGGTGTTTGCCTCGGGGAGGCCCCTGATCACCACCAACGCGGAGGAGGACCGGTCCTTCATGGGGGCCGAAAGCGTGATACGCTACGGCCTGAAGTCGATACTCTGCACGCCCATCCGCGTTCACGAGGAGGTGATCGGCGTGTGCTACCTTGACAACCCCCTGTCGCGCAACGTGTTCAACGCGGAGGACAGCGGCATACTGGAGGTGTTCATGGTCCAGGCCGGCATCGCCATTGAGAACGCCGGCCTGTACCGGGACCTCGAGCGCAAGGTGGAGGAGCGGACCAGGGAGCTGAACCGGGTGAACCTCGAGCTCTCGCGCGCCTACCAATCCGTGAGCCGGGCGTACTCCGTCATGAAGGAGGATCTGCTCCTGGCCCGGAGGATACAGGAGAGCATCATGCCGCGGGCCGACGCCCGGTACCGGCACCTTGACGCGGCGGTGCGCTACTTCCCCATGAGCGAGGTCGGGGGGGACGTGTACCACCTGGAGGAAATCCGTGAAGGATACTATCGCCTGTTCATCGCCGACGCCACGGGTCACGGCGTACAGGCGGCCCTTGTCACCATGATCATCATGGGCGAGTACGACAAGCTGAAGAACGCGAGCCCTGACCCGGCGGACCTGGTGAGCGCCCTGAACGGGATCATCATCCGCGACTACGCCCCCCTGCGCATGATTTTCAGCTGCATCGTCATGGATATCGACTGCCGCGGGGGCATCCTGCTCCACTGTTCGGCGGGGCACCCGGACCAGCTTTTGGTGCGGGACGGCGAGGCGATGGTCCTGAGAAACAACGGCCGCATCGTGGGCTTCATGCCGGGGCCGCCCTACGTCAACGCGCGGACGAAGATCCTTCCCGGCGACCGGCTCCTGGTCTACACCGACGGTCTGTACGAGGAATATGACCGGGATCAACGTCTCTACGGGGAGGACCGGCTGAGGCGCGTGGCGGCGGAGGGGGGAGGCCGCACCATCGAGTCCGTGGTTGACACGGTCATCAGGGACCTGACCCTTTTCATGGGGCACGACGTCACCACGGAGATCAGCGACGATATCACCCTTATCGGGATCGGGATAGGGCCCACGGGGGGGAGCCTGAACTGAGTCCCGGCGCTATTCCGTGAATCCCAGGCGGGGATACCGCGTTTCAATGACCGCCCGCGCGGCCGAAAGCTGGGCGTCCAGGAAGGCCCTGTTCTCACCCTCCAGTTCCTTCTTCCGGGCGGGATCCCCCCCCGCGAGGAATTCAGGGAAGTTCTGGTGCGCCGATCCTCCGAAGAAAAACGTTTTGTAGGCGAGCCCCCCAAGGTCCTCGTCATGCTCCAGGGTGTAGCACATGTAGAGCTCCCCGCACATCTTCGTGGGGAAGCAGAAAGGAGCAGCACCCGGGCCGGCAGGCAGGGCGTTGAAGTCGGGCCGGGGCGAGGGCCTGCCGAAGAAGAATCGCCACAGGGGCGTGTAGGCGGATTGAAAAGCCAGGGAAGGGCCGTTGCCGGGCTGGTAGGTGGTAACGACCTCCACGTCCCTGAGGGCCACCCGGTCCCATTGCCGCCCGGCGATGGCGACCCGCTTCGATGCGGGAAATACCTGGGAGCCGACCTTTCCCAGGTCCCTGGCGGCGCCGGAGATGGATGAAGCGGGCGTGCCGTACACGTGGTTGGAAAAATAGTTCCAGTCCGCCTTCACCACGCGGAGCACCTCGTCGGCCTTCACGGCCCGGCGGCACGTAACCAGCCTGCCGTACCCGAAGGGGCGTCCCAGTTCCGAGGCCAGTACGTCCACCTCCCAGTATCCGAAAAAGACGTTGAACCAGATGGAGAGGGGGTCGCCGTACACCCCGCCGCGGAGAAGGCCCGGCTTTCCGCATGAGTAGCAGACGTTGAAGAGGAGGCGGGGATACTTTTTAAAGTAGGTGGCGTGCACCAGTTTTCCGATACCCCCCATCCGCCTGCTGCTGCCGCTGACCTCGATTTCCAGTATAGTGGGGTAGCGCGTGGACTTCCTCCCCCCGAACCGCGCCGTGGGAATCACGGCAGGTGTGCCGATGATCTTTCGTGACACCTCGCCCACGAGTGGGCACCGCGTTACCATGCGCGTGAGCTTTTTTACAAGCCATCCTGTCCCCGAGGCCAGGAGTTCAGCGCAGCGCCAGGGAAGCGCGAAGAGCGCGAAAAAGCAGTAGATGACCGTAAAGAGCAGGGCGTTTGTAAGCCTGTCCATGGGATGTACCCCCGGGGAGATTGCGTGCGATGGTTCATTATCGACATGGCGGGCCGTTCAATTGACCCCGGGCGCGAAGAATTTCCATGCGCCGTATTCTGCTGCACCATCGGTTCCCCCTTTCCGATAATGGAGGCATACCTTTTACATATTCGCGAATCCATGGCAGGCCGCTGCCCCGGGACGGTACCCATGCGGGTGGATATTTATTACACGACCAGGAGCGATTTTTTTCACACCCGCATGGTGCGCGACGTGATGCTCGACGTGCTCTGCCTCTGGACCGAGTCCAGAGGGCACCGCGCCAGGGTGCGGGTCTGCGGCGAGGAGGGGATACGGTACAACACCGGCGCCCCCGTGGTGGTGTTCTCCGTGTACACCTACAACGCTCGGGCGGTCTACCGCGCGAGCGCGGAAATGCGGCGTCGGGGAAAGATCGTGATCCTCGGGGGGCCCCACTTCAAGGGGGAGGCCACGATACGCGAGGGAACGCGGCACGGCGACGTCGTGGTGCACAGCCTCTGCCGGGAGCAGTGGGAGGACATCCTGGACCGGGTTGAACGGGGCGCCCTCGTCCCCGGCTCGCCGGAGGCCCTCGTGGTACGCGATACCGGGGGGCGCTTCACCTTCCCCGGGGGCATGGAGGAGCTTTACCGGAGGAAGAGCCGCCTGCAGTTCCCCCTCGTTTTCACCAGCATCGGCTGCCCCTACCGGTGCGAGTTCTGCACTCCCACCCTGCCGGGGCGGTACGTCACGCGCCCCGTCGAGGACGTGGTGCGCGAGATCAGGAGCATCAAAAACCGCACCATCGTGATCGCCGACGCGAGCTTCGGCATTGACGCGCGTCATCTCGCGTCCCTCATGGAGGCCACGTCATCCCTGGGCAAGAAGTTCTGGGCCGAGACCACGGTGGGGATGCTGGACCGCGACGGGACGGTGGAGGCCTTCGTGAAGGGGGGCGTGGGGTGGATCGCCGTGGGGATCGAGGGGCTCTCCACCGGCCTGCGGAAGCATGGCCGCGTGAGCGAGGGGGACCTTCGCGCGCGGATGCTCCGGGCCATCGCCCGGGCCACGGACCGGGGCATCGCGGTGCAGGCGAATTTCATGTGCGGCCTGGACACGGACACGGAGGAATCGATCGACGCCATCTACGATTTTTTCATGGAGTCCACCATCGGCGGGATATACATCGACCTGGTGGTCCCCTATCCGAACTCGCGCCTCCACGAGCGCATGGCCGACGAGGGGCGCATCTTCGACACCGCCTGGGAACGGTATGACTACGAGCACGTGGTGTTTCATCCCCGCGGCATGACGGCCCGCCGCCTCATGGAAAAATATATCGGGGTATACGCGAAGGTGACCCGCCCGGGGGTGCTGTTCAGGAAGACGCGCATGACGTTCCGGCACACCGGGTTCAGCCGCGGCTTCTTCTTCATGACCCTCTGGAACCTGGCGAGGACCATGGAGGCACCCCGGCGCCTCCGCCGCCTGCGAAAGAACCTGGCCCGCCTGGACGCGCCCGCCCTTGCGTTGAACGGGTCGGCGCCGCGCGAGGGGGCGCCCGAAGCCGCCCGCTGAACCGGCTTCATTGGCGGGGTGCGGCCCCTTCGGGGCCGCCGCGTGATGACACGACACGCCGGGCCCTATCTGAAAAAGGGGACGAGCTTTTCCCGGAGCACGGGCAGCACGTCCCTGACGTCGCCCACGATGCCGTAGTCGGCGACGGCGAAAATGGGCGCCCGGGGGTCGCGGTTCACCGCCACGATGCACTTCGACTCCACCATGCCCGACAGGTGCAGGATGGATCCCGAGATGCCCAGGGCGATGTAGAGGTCCGGGCGGACCCTTCTCCCCGTCTGGCCCACCTGGAGGCTGTAGGGCAGGAGCCCGGCGTCGATGACGGGCCGCGTCGCCCCCAGGGCGGCGCCCAGGTCATCGGCGAGACGGTTGACGGCGTCAACGTGCTTCGCCGCGCCCCTGCCGATGGAAATGACCACCCGGGCGTCTTCAAGTTCAACCCGTTCACTTTTCGTATGAAGTATCTCCCTGAGCAGGTTCTTCGGGTCGGGGGCCGGAGGCGCGATGGCGATCCGCCGTGCGGTCTTCGGCCGGGCCGCGTGGTCCGCCTCGGCGATTCCTCCCCTGATCGATATCACCTTGATGGAAGATTTGAATTGTACTACTTCAGTGACCCTGGTTCCCATGGCCGGCCTCGTCACCGTGACGTCGTCGCCGTCGATCTTCACCTCGCCGCAGTCGTTGGCCACGCCGGCGCCCAGTTTTCCCGCCACCTTCGGGGCCAGGGCCCTGCCGAGTTCCGAGGCCTTCATCATGATGATGTCGGCGCCGCCCTGTTCCCGGGCCCCGACGATTATCGCGGGCCACGATGCGTTGTGAAAATGTTCGACATCGGCGCCGTCGCAGACATACACCGTTTCGGCGCCGTGGCCCGCGCAGATGTCGGCAAGGGGACCCACGTTCCTCCCGATGAGGACCGCGTCCGCCGGTATCCCCTTCTGTTTCGCGAAGGCGAGCTGTTCCAGGGTGGACCGGCCAACCGTGCTCTTGTCGATATCCGCAACGACCAGTATCCTTGCCATGACTTCCCCCTTATCCTATCACCCGGGCTTCGTTTGCAAGAAGCTCGATGACGGTGGTGGTGTTTTCTGCGGCATCGCCCTCGAAGAGTTTCCCCGCCTTCCGCGCCGGCGGGGTACGGCAGGTCACCCGCTCCACCAGCGATCCCGCCCTGCCGATTTCATCCACGCTGAGACCGAAATCCGTCGGCTTCTTCAGGGCGATCGTCTTCATGCTCGCGGAGATGATGCTCCCGAGGCTCGGATAGCGCGGGTTGTTGATGTCGTTGTTCACGGTGATGACGCAGGGCGTCGCGATCTCGATCACCTCAAGTTGCCGGTCCCCCTGGCGGTGCACCAGGGCCCCGCCGGTCCCGGCCTCAACCTTCACGCAGTTGGACGCCATGGGGAGCCCCAGCATCTCGGAGAGAATTTCACCCGTGGCCTGCATGTCAGTGTCCTGGGCCTGCTTCCCCAGGAGCACCAGGTCGTGGGGGATGGTCTTCAGCACCGCGGCAAATATCCTGGCGTTGACCGTGGCGTCGCAGGAATCATACGCCCTGTTCAGGATGTGGAGGGCGCTGTCCGCCCCGAGGGAGAGCCCCCGGCGCAGGGCCTTCTTTGCCCGGGCCGGTCCCATGGAGACCAGGGTTATCGCCGAACCGGGATGCACCTCCCGGATCCGGAGGGCCTCCTCGATGGCGCACTCGTCGCAGGCGCTGATCACGTACTCGAGGCCGCTCTCCCGGATGGCGCCGTTTTCCTTCACCCGGATCTTCTGGTCCACCGCGGGAGCCTGCTTCATAAAGATGACGATATTCATGGCGTCCTCCTTTTACATCTCTTTCATACCGAGCCGATACACGTCCCTTCCGTTCAGGATGCCCCCCGTGTATGAGCCGGGATTGTTGCCCCACCCGCTCGAGAGGTAGAGGCCCTTGATCGGAGTGGAGTTCTTGATCCTGTTCATGTAGGCGTTGTCCTTCGAGGCCGGGTAGCCGTATATCGCCCCTTCCGGGTTCCTGGTGAAGCGCCTGTTCGTCAGGGGCGTGGACGCCTCCATGACCCGGATCATCGAGGAGAGCCCCGGGACCGCCTTTTCCTCGACCCTCCTGATCAGGGTCCGGGCGATGCGCGTTTTTTCCCGGTTATAGGCTTCCTTGTCCCCGGCGAAGTAGTCCTTTTCGAAGCGCCGCCACGGCTCGTAGCCGCTCAGCATCATGACGGTGAGCGTGGAGGTGCCCGGCTTCGAATAGCCCTCGTAGTAGTTGTCGTAGAGGGCCAGGAACAGGGGGCATCGCTCCGCGTCGCACTTCAGGTAGTTCTCGAAGTCCGCTTCCACGTCCAGCCCCGACTCGATGGTCACGGAATGCTCGGGGAGTATCCCGCGCACGTCGCCCCTGAGCCCGAGCCAGATCAGGAAGCAGGAGATGCTTGGATGATACGCCGAGAGTTTTTCCATGTAGCGCGTCGCTTTTTCCTCGTGCGACAGTAATTTCCCGAAGGTTTCCGGGGCGCTGGCGTTGCTCACCACGATCCGGGCGGGGTAGGTGGTTCCATTTTCGGTCTGCACGCCGGTAACGTGGCCGTTTTCGGTGAGGATCTTTGTTGCGTTCTTATTGAAGAGCAGGGTTCCCCCATTCTCCCTGATGATCCCCGCCATGGCGTTGCTCAGGTCCTGGGATCTCGATTTGAAGTAATAGGTCCCGTTCCTCATCATGTGCCCCACGAGGAGGGCGATCATGAAGCCCGATGCCGTGGAGGGGGGGAGGCCGACTATGCCGCAGTAGGCGGAGAGCGTGGTCCTCAGCGACGTGTCCCTGATATACCTGTCCAGGAGGTCCCCGTAGGACATGTCCCGCACTTCCCACATCTTCGGATACCGGAAGGGCATGAGGGGGAGAAACACGTGGCCACGTTCCGCCTTTTCTGAGAAGCGCATCAGCTCGTCGTAGAGCCCGAGGCAGAATTCGTGGTAGGCGCGTATGCCTTCCTCCTCGCCGGGGAAGGTAGCGCAGATCATCTCAATATACTTCTCCGGGCTCAGGTCGGGGATGACGATGGTCCTGTCGCTCTTTATTATCCGGCGCCTCATGTGCAGCGGCACGCGCTCGACCTTCCCCTGGAGCCCCAACTCATCGTACAGGTTCTGCTCGAGGCTGAAAAAATGGAGCGATACGTCGAAGGTGAAGTCCCCCCTGCTGAAGGCCGTGGCGTAGCCCCCGGGAATACGGTGCTGCTCGAGGACCGTGACGGGAAAGCCCGCCTTTGAAAGGTAGAGCGCGCTCGCCAGGCCCCCCATGCCGGACCCGATGACCACCACGGGGTAGTCCTCCGGTTTCCGTCCCTCCCCGGCCATCCTGTTCACGAATTCGTTTGATATACAGCCCGTGGCAAAGGCGGCGGCGGCGGTCGTGGCGAATTTAATGAATTCTCGGCGCGTTGATTTTTTTTGTTTCATGATCCCATCCCCCTGTAATTGTTCATCATGCCGGGCTTCATCCCGGCGCCGTCCCCGGCAATGATTCGTTTCAGGACGGCGGCACCCGTTCATGGGATTACAGCTCAATCTTTCGCCCCCACCTGTCCATGGTGGGATTGGTCTCGTACTCCTCGCCGTAGAGATCCCGGGCCTCCCTGTCCCAGAGATCGATAATCTCGTTGTAACGGTCGAAATACTTCCGCGCCTCGCCGCGTATCGTGTCGTGCCATTTCTCGACCATGGCGATGAATTCGTCGTACTTTTTCCTGTCCTCCCTGGCCTTGTCCAGGAACTGCGAGACGAACCGGATCTCCTCCCTGATCTTCAGCATGTATTCCATGTTTTCCGTGTCCGTGTCATGGCCGAAGCGCTTCACCGCGTCCTGGATCCTGCGCACCGCGGCGTCGTGGAGGGTGCTGATCCAGAGGAGGGAGCGGCAGTAGGAGGAGATGTCGGTTTTAAGGTCCTTCTCCACGACTTTCTTTATCGCGAAATACGTGTCCTCGTCGATTCGGATATTGATCCGCCGGTCCTTGGTGTCGTCTTTTGTCATGGTACCGCCTTTTGTATGACAGATTATCGTAATTCATGTCTACCTGTATGACATATAAAATATAAAAATCGTCATACAAAATGTCAAGGTAAAAGTGCGTTTTTTTAAAAAAATATGATGATTAGGATATTGTAGAGGGTGGGAAAAGAAATGTAATATAGAAGAATCATGAGAGAGCCGGTTACGGGGGAGGATATCCGCTGCGTGAGGGGTTCGGTGGTCCGGATATTGCGCCCTCCCGGCGTAACGCCGGCCCGGCGCCCGTGGTGAAGGCGCCGACACGTGGGCCAAACATGACGCCGGAGCGGGGTCAAGACGATAAAGGGACGACAGGGTGCGCCGCGCGGCACCGACCGTCTTTTCGCCGGTGCATGATCAGTCCGGCGCTTACGGCACCCGCTTGATCGTCTTGTTGGCGATCATTTCCTTGAATTCGGCGAGAAGCGCCTTCTCGAGGCTGTCAATCCTGCCGTCCTCGAGGGCTATGTTGTATATCTCCTCATATTCGGCGTTGGTCACCACGTGGTCGTCAATCGCCTTCTTGATCGCGTCTGCGAGGGCCTGGCCGCTTTTCGTTACCATGGTTCGTTCTCCTCTGCTTTACAAGGGAGCTTCGTCGCCCCCGGTGATTACGGATGCCGGAATCGGTTCCGCCGGGATCAATCTTCGGATCCATTCCCGGGATGTCAATTTTTTTATTCAGCGGACCCCGGGTGATATCTCTCCTGATGGAACCCCGGCCGCTGCCGTTTCCTCTCTCAGAGCAGGATCCTCCTCGCCGCCATCACCGATTCCCTGAGGAGGAACTCCGGGGCCTGGAGCGAATCCGCCGGCCTCTTCCCGTAACCCAGGCGCGCGAGATCGGGGAGCCCCTCTGAAATATCCATGACGCGCATTTCGACCGGTTCGCCGCTTGAAACGACCAGGGTAAGCTCGATCCCCTCCCGCGGCACCGCCTGGTAGGTTATCGTGAGCCAGTTCTTGAAATCGACCCCCTTCATGGCCAGCCTGTGGCCGGGCTTGATGCGCTCCGCCGGGGGATCCACGAGTGCCCTCCCGCAGAGGCGCACCTCTTCGATGTGGGAGCCGCGGCGCAGGTAGATCACCAGGCTCCGCGCCCCCCGGGGGGAAACGATGCGGGCCCGCACCTGCCTGCCGGGGCCACGGGGAGCAGCGGTCACGACGACGCGGGGCGGCTCCAGGGCGAGCTTCGGCGCCGGGGCGGTAAGAAATCCCCAGGAGCGCATGAGGCATTGCGGGGTCATGGGGAAGAACTGAGGGAGGGGCCCCCGCTTCGCCCCTTCCCTGAAGAACTGTTCCGTAAAGGGACCGGTGTCGCGGTTGCAGGATATCCAGTGCGACTCCCCGCTGTCTGAGTCAAGGCCGTAGGCCAGGGATTCCGGGCGGGGGTTCGTATCATCAAACCCGGCGCCGGCAATTCCAATAACAATAAAGAAGGCTCCCAGGGCCGCGACCATTGCGGGGAGTGCCGGTCCCGTTCTCCGGATGAGCGCCTCCGCCGCGGGGGCCAGGAGGGCCAGGTAGAGGGCGATGAGGATACCCGCCGGGGCGGCGAGGGCAAGGCCGAGTCCTTCGTAGAGACTGAAGAGGAGATCGGTCATCATGAGAAGGGGGGGCACTGAGAGAAGCAGGATGAGCACGGTGGCAAGGAACGACGGAGCCGGGGTTTCTCCTCTGAGGAGAAGGCCCATCACCGGGAGGGCAAAGACAATCCCCCAGAGGAAAACGAATCCCGCGCCGGGAAGGAACGCCTGGGCCGCGGCCAGGAGGACCGCCCAGAGAACCAGGGCCGCTGCGAAGTAATTGACGAGGCCCAGGCGCTGCACGGCGGCGCGGTGTATGAAAAGAGCGATGGCCGCGCAGAGGGCGGAGAAGGCGATCCGGTAGAAGGCCGCGTCGTAGGGCTCTCCCATGGTCATGGCATGGTAACCCGGGACAATGCACAGCACGAGGCGCCAGAGTCCAAGGATGGCGAGGAGGGAGATCGCCGCGGAAGCAAGGACGGCCCCGCACCCGGCCAGGATCCGGAGGGGCGCCATGGAGCCTCCGCGTATTCCCGCCGTGATGAGAAGCAGGAGGGCCGCCGCTGCCAGGGCGGCGAGGATGTGCGACACGGCCTTGGAATAGCGCGCCATGAGGTTCCCGGCCATGGGGAAATAGACCATCTCTCCTTTCTTGAGATTCCCAAGGGGCGCGTTGCCGAAATGCCGCGCCAGGGCCATGAGGTGCGATCCATGGTGCTGGAGGCTTCGCGGATCGACGTTTTCGAGTGAATCGATGGGAGTGTGATAGTGCGTCATCCCTCCGATATAGGCGAAATTGAGCCCCGGGTATCCCTCCTCCTTGAACACCGTGAAGTCGGTGTCGTTGGGAAGGAATCCGTAGATCGCGTTGGAAAGGGAATTCCCCGTGGCGAAGGGTGCCGCGGCGAAGTAGCCCGGGAGCACGCCGCCGTTCCCGGGGCCCGTCTCGAAGAGAGTGGAGGGGCCGCGCACGCCCCGGGCCTCGAAGTTCACGATGAGGCGCGCGTCGTTCCTCCAGGGATGGCCCTTCACGAATGCATGGGCCCCGATGAGGCCCCCCTCTTCGGAGTCGGTGAAAAGAAGGATGATGTCGTTCCCGGGGCGTGGGCCCTTCGAAAGTGCCCGGGCCGATTCCAGCATGGCGGCCACGGCGGTGCCGTCATCGTTCGCCCCGGGTCCCATGGGAACCGAGTCATAGTGTCCCATGAAGAGGACCGCGTCCCCGGCGCCCCTGCCCCGCAGGCGCGCGAGGATGTTTTCCACGGAGGAGGCGGTGTGGTAGCCGGGAAGCATTGCCCGCACCGACGGGGTCCTCTGGAGGCGTGTCTCCCAGCCCGCCTCGGTGAGGCGCGCGAGGATGTAGTCCCTGGCGCGGCGGTGCGCCTGCGATCCCGAGGGACGGGGGGTCCCGGCGATGGCGCGCACGTGGGCCAGGGCCCGCTCAGCCGAGAATGATGTTTCCGGCGCACCGAGGGGAAGCGAGCGGGGCATGCCGTCGCATGAAAGGCGGCTCGCCGCGATGCCGATGACGGCGAGGATCGCGGCGAGGGCGAAAAGTGATTTTAACAGGTGAGTTTTGATGGCCATGCGTTGCCTCCTCGTGGTGTGCGGGTCATTACCGCCCGAGGTACACGTACCACTCGTCGGTGCCCGTGAGCTCCCGTCCCGCCTTTTCGACGAATTCGTGATCGCCGGTTTCGATGTATTTCGCGCAGAGCTTTCCCGCGGGATGGTCCTTGAGGGGGCGGGGAAGACACTCGAATCTCCTGAAATCGTTGTGCGCCAGGTCGTAGAAGGCAGCGGCGAGGTCACGCCATTCCTTTTCCTTCATGGCGAGGCGGTTCCATGGAAGGGCGTTGCTGGAGCTCATATCATAACCTCCGCGTCGTGCGTTCCCGGCGATGGTCGCGGTAATGACGGTGGTACGGTGTGGGACTTTTGCTGTAAAGGCAAGCGATATTTGCCGCGCAGGACGCCCTGGTTTCCGGAAACGTCGTTATGGCGAAAGAAACTCCCTGCCCGGTCCTGCGCCGCGATCCGCCTGGTCTTTCACCGGGACGTGTCGCGTGAGGGCACGTATCCTACGCCTTCTCGAGGGGGGTGTACTTTTCGAGGAAGGTCTTGCTCGACCTGCCGAAGAGAATCGTCAGTTTCAGGTTGTCTCCCGAACCCTCGATCTGGAGGACCCGCCCGACGCCGTACTTCGGGTGGACCACGCTGTCCCGCACCCTGAAGCGGGAATCACCGGGACCGCCGGACCCATTGTCCGCGGAAGGGCCTTCCGCCGGCGTTGCGCCCTCAACCGGCGCGTCGAAGTGGGACTCGTTGTAGCTTTTCTTTCTCTGCTCGAACCCGCCCCCCCGGTAGCCCTCGGAGAAGTAGCTCGTGGTTTCGAGCGACTCATGGGGCAGTTCGAAGATGAAGCGCGAGGGCTCCCGCTGGTATATCTCGTTGAAAGAGCGGCGGAGGTCCGCCGAGGTCAGGTAGACCCGCTCCCTGGCCCTGGTGATCCCCACGTAGCAGAGGCGCCGCTCCTCCTCCAGGCCGTCCTCGGTGTCGGAGGAGAGTCGGTGGGGGAAGGTGTCTTCCTCCATGCCGGTGAGGAAGACCACGGGGAACTCGAGGCCCTTGGCGTTGTGCACCGTCATCAGGGTGACCGCGCCCCCCGTTGCGTCGATTTCCCCGGGGTTCTCCTCGGAGGTATAAAGGGATATGTCCTGTAAAAACTGGTCGAGGCCGGCGTCGGGGAGGGCCGTCTCGTAGTCGTAGATGCCGTTGATGAGCTCGCCGAGGTTTTCGAGGCGGGAGCGGCTCTCCGCCGTGTCCTCTTCCTCGAGGGCTTTCCGGTAGCCCGTGAGGTCCAGGAGGCGCTCCGCGAAGGCGGAGAGCCTGAGGTCTGGTACCTTCCGGGCCAGGTCCATCGCTTCGGAGACGGCCGCCCTGAATTCCTCGAGGCCCCGGGGGGGGCGTTCGCCCATGAGGCCGTCGCGGATGACGTGCCATTCGGTAACCTTCTCCCAGGAGGACGCGGCCCGTATCTTCTCGATGGTGACCTTCCCGATTCCCCGGGCCGGGGTGTTGATGATCCTCAGGAGGGAAACCCGGTCAAGGGGGTTCGCGATGAATTTCATGTACGCCAGTATGTCCTTGATCTCCTTCCTGTCGTAGAACTTCATGCCCCCCACCACCCGGTAGGGGGTGTTCTCCCTCCGGAGGCGGTCCTCGAAGACGCGGGACTGCGCGTTGGTACGATAGAAGACGGCGCAGTCGCGGTGTTTGATCCCCTCGCGGCGCCTGAGGGAGACGATCGTGCTGACCACGAATTCGGCCTCGCCGTACTCGTTGTTGGCCCGGCACCAGACGACCGCCTCGCCGTCGTCCCGGTGGGCCACCAGGTTCTTTTCCTTCCTCTGCGTGTTGTTGCGTATTACCGCAGAGGCGGCGTCGAGTATCGGGCGCGTTGACCGGTAGTTCCTGTCAAGGGTGATGACCTTCGCGTCGCCGTAATCCTTCTCGAACTCGAGGATGTTGCGTATATCGGCGCCGCGCCAGGAGTAGATAGACTGGTCGTCGTCGCCCACCACGCAGATGTTGCGCGTGGCGGAGGCCAGGTGCTTCGCGATCAGGTACTGGGCGTGGTTGGTGTCCTGGTATTCGTCGATCATGAAATGGCTCCACTGGCGCTGGAGCCTCTCCGTCGCCGCGGGGTTCGACCTGAGGAGCCGAACGGTCCGTATCAGGAGATCGTTGAAGTCAAGGGCGTTCGCCCTGGCGAGCTCCTCGTGGTAGCGGGAGTACACCTCTCCGAAGTCGAAGGGAAGGTTCGTATGGAAAAAGTGCGACGGGTCCACGCCGTCGACGAGCTCGGCGCGGTCCTTTATTTCCGATATCTTCGACACGATGGATTCCGGGCGTACCTTCTAGGGATCCAGGCGCATGGCCAGTAGAAGATCCTTCACCACCGACTCCTGGTCCGAGGCGTCGTAGACCGAGAAGGAGGGGAGAACGCCCGCGGCCTCGCCGTGGCGGCGGAGGATGTAGACCGACGCGGCGTGGAAGGTCTTGATGAACACGCTTTTCCCGGCCGGGCCGATGAGGGAAACGATGCTGTTTTTCTTCTCCTCCGTCGCCTTGTTGGTGAAGGTGACCGCGAAGATCGACGTGGGGGGCACCCTTTTTTCACTGATCAGGTAGGCTATCCGGTGCGTGATCACCCGGGTCTTCCCCGACCCGGCGCCCGCCAGGATCAGGAGGGGCCCCTCGGTGTGCGTGACGGCGCGTTTCTGGTTTTCGTTAAGGTCTGCGGTGATCGACATTGTTTCCCCCGGGGAACGACCGTCGCAGGATGCCGGTCGCCCGACATTGTGGCAAGAAAAAAAAATACATTCCGTATTTTTATGTCCCCCGGTGGTTTTTTACATTTGACAGGCGGCCCGATCCGCTTTTTGTATGATCGGAGAGGGGTTGCGCCGGAAGGGAACCTCCGGCGGCGCCCATGACGCACCGCGGGGCGTCAATTCTCACGAGCGGGTAAAGCAATGGCCGATAGCATACTGGTGGTGGACGATTCCCACCTCGACACAACCGTCATCAAGCGGCTCCTTTCCGATTTCCGCGTGATGAGCGCGGGAAGCGGGGAGGAGATGTGGAAGCTCCTCGAGGGTGAGATTCCCTCGATCATCTTCCTCGACGTGGTGCTTCCCGGCGACGACGGCTTTGAACTGGCGGCGCGGCTTTCGAGGCATGAGCGCTACGCCGACATCCCGATAATATTCATCACGTCAAAGGACACGGGTGGCGACGTGGAGCGTGGCTTCGAGTCCGGGGGGTTCGATTACATCAAGAAGCCCTTCACCGAGAAGGAGCTCCGGGCCCGCCTCAGGTCGGCCCTGGAGACGAAGCGGCGGGAGCGCGAACTGCGGGAGAAGACCGTCATCGATCCCCTCACGGGGGTCTACAACCGCCGCTATTTTTTCGAGGCCCTCGAGAAGAACATCGAGCACTCGCGGAGAAACCGGCAGAATGTCTTTGCCCTGGCCCTCATCGATATCGATCACTTCAAGCATGTCAACGACCGCCACGGGCACCAGGCGGGGGACAGGGTGCTCGCGGAACTCGCGGATTGCCTCAGGACCCGCATCAGGCCCTACGACATCCTGGCGCGGTACGGCGGCGAGGAGTTCGTGGTCATCTTCAAGGATTGCGGCAAAACAGCGTCCGGGGAGGTGCTCCAGAGGATCAAGGACTTCGTCGAGGCCACGCCCTGCCTTTTCCGCGATATCCCCATCACGGTTACCTTCAGCGGCGGCATTGCCGAGATCGGGGAGGTCCCGCCCGATGCCCCCGCCGGGGGGGAACTCCTCAGGATCGCCGACGAGCGCCTTTACATGGCGAAGCAGGCGGGGCGCAACCGCATTGTCATCGACTGCGTGACGTGAACATGCTCCCCCTCGGGGGGAGGCGTGAAAAAATGCTTGAAATAAAAAACGCCCTGCTCGATGATGGACATCCTGAATGAATTGTTGATTTGGTGGCGGGCGGATGCGAGAGAGTGGTCAGACCACTCTCTTTTACTATGGTGTCACGGCAATAGGGTGGAACCGTTAAAGGACAGGCTGCAGCGGCATATACGGGACGTCGCGGAGCGTTTCGGGTACCTTGTATACGAGTCGTCGTTTCTCCTGAAGGGCGAAAACACCAGGATTTACGTGAAAATCGACAGTGCCGACGGGGTCACCCACCTCGATTGCGAGAAGTATTCCCGGGGGCTGTCGGAGACGCTCGACGGCGAGGAGGACCTTCCCAATTATTCCCTCGAGGTTTCCTCGCCGGGCCTGAACCGCTCGCTCCGCAGCGCCGAGGAGTTCAGGCGCTTTCCCGGCGCGCCCGTCAAGATCGTGTACACCGTGGGCGACGAGCGGATGGTCCTCCAGGGCGTTATCGCCGCGGCGGACGACACCTGCGTGACCGTTACCGGGGACACGGGGGAGACGACGATCGCATACGCCGCGATCGCCAGCGCGAAACTTGATTATTGAATGCCGAAGGTGCAGAAGCCATGAGCAAGAATTTTTTTGAAGCATTACACGAGATTGCCCAGGACAAGGGCATCCCACGGGAGAGCATAGAGCAGATCGTCGAGTCGGCCATGCTGTCGGCGTACAAGAAGCAGTACGGCATGATTGACAACGTCAAGGTGGTGTTCGACCGCGACAGGAACACCGTCAAGGTGGTGTCGAAAAAGATGGTGGTGAAGAACGCCCGCAACAGGGCGGAGGAGATATCCTACACCGAGGCGACAAGGATCAAGCCCGACGCCGAGCTGGGGGAGGACATCGAGGTCGAGGAAAACCCCCTGGAATCCTTCGGGAGGATCGCCGCGCAGACGGCGAAGCAGGTCATCATACAGAAGATCAAGGAAGCCGAGAAGAACATCATCTACGACGAGTTCGTGGACAAGGAAGGCGATCTCATCAACGGATTCTTGCAGCGGAAGACCAAGGACGCCATGTACGTTGACCTGGGGCGCACGGAGGGGATCCTTCCCCTGCGCGAGCAGTCGCCCCTGGAACACTACAAGATCGGCGACAGGGTGAAGTCCCTCATTCTCGCGGTCCAGAAAAACTCCAAGGGCCCCAGCATCATCCTGAGCAGGGCGCATCCCAAGTTCATCGAGAAGCTTTTCGAGATGGAGATACCCGAAATTTACGACGGCGTGGTGCGCATCGAGAAGATCGTCAGGGAGCCGGGGATGCGGACCAAGGTCGCGGTCACGAGCGAGCGCGACGACGTGGATTCCGTCGGGGCCTGCGTGGGCATGAAGGGGATCCGGATCCAGTCCATCGTGCGCGAGCTCGAGGGCGAGAAAATCGACGTGGTGGAATGGTTCGAGGACCGGAAGATAATGGCGGCCAACGCCCTGACCCCGGCCAAGGTGGTGGAGATCGTGGAAAAGTCCGACGGCGGCGTGATCGCCGTCATCGACAACGACCAGAAGCACCTCGCCCTGGGCAGGGCGGGACACAACGTGCGCCTGGCCTCCCGCCTCTGCGGCTTCGAGATCGATATCAAGTCCGAGGACCAGTACCGCGATTTCCTTTCTTCGAGCGAGTCGCGCGCCATACTGGAGCAGCTCTTCTCGAACCCGAGCGAGGAGGAGACCCAGCTCTCGGAACTCCCGGGCCTGGAACCCCGAGTCATCAAGCTCCTCGAGAACGGCGGCGTGTTCTCCGTCGAGGACCTCGTCGAGAAGTCCCTCGAGGAACTCATGGAGATCGACGGAATTGGCGAGAAGACCGCCAAAAAAATACTTGAGATTATTGAAGAAAGTGTTGATTTTGATGATTACGAGGGTGAGGATGAAGAGCCCTCCGGAGAAGGGGGCGACGCGGAGAAACCCGCCGCGGAAGACGCCGGGGAAGGTGACGAAAAAGCCGGGAAGGAAGAGGAGGCCGCCGGGGGAGAAAGCGCGACTGTCGATGAAGTGAGTGAAACGAAGGAGCAGGATTGATCGCCGGACCTGGCCCCGGACACCCGGCGGGGCCGGCGGGAATGATATTCGCCAAGGACGAACGACCGTTACATGAAAGCCATTGAAATAGCCGGAAGAAATCATGTCACGATGGACGACATGATGGAGGTATGCCGCGAGCTCGAGATAGCCTGCGAGTCCGAGGAGAGCGTACTTCTTGAAAAAGACATATTCCTGATCGAAAAGAAGATCGAAGCGATAAAGAAGCGCAAGGCCCAGCAGATCGAGGACAGCAAGAAGGGCAGAAAGATCAAGCTGAAGCGCAAGGTGCACATGCCCAAGGAGGGGAAGGAAGGCGCCGAGGCACCGGCGGCCGAGGCCCCCCGGAAGGCCCCGGCGCGGCAGGCTCCCAGGACGGCACCCCGCCCCGGCGAGGAGAGGAAGCCCGCGGACGGACGCGCCCCCCTGAGGAGGGCGCCGGGAGCCAGGCCCGCGGCGAAGGATGGCGAGCGCCCACGGCGCGGGGAAGGGCCGCCTCGCAGGGATGGGGAGAAGCCCGGTGCCGAGAAACCCGCCGCGGCGGTCGAGGGAAAGGACAAGAAGCGCAAGAAGACCAAGGAGAAGGACAAGGACAAGCGCAAGTACAAGAAGGAGCACGAGGAGAAGGAGATCACCCTCAGGAAGAGGGGCCAGGAGGAGAAGCGGCGCGAGGCGACCGCTCCTTCCGAGATCAACATAACGGAAAGCATATCGGTGGGGGAACTCGCCAAGAAGCTGAACATAAAGGCCGCCGACGTGATCGCCAAGCTGATGAAGCTGGGCGTCATGGCCACGATAAACCAGATCATCGACTCGGAGACCGCGGAGATACTCGCCGGTGAATACGGGACCGGCGTGAAAGTCGTCTCCCTCTACGACCAGACCGTCATCAAGCACGTCGAGGACGACCGTCCCGAGGACTACAGCTCAAGGCCCCCCGTCGTGACGGTCATGGGTCACGTGGACCACGGCAAGACGAAACTCCTGGACGCCATACGGCAGACGAACATAATAGACCGCGAGTTCGGCGGGATCACCCAGCACATAGGCGCTTACAGCGTCACCGTGGGCGGGAAAAAGATCACCTTCCTGGACACGCCGGGCCACGAGGCGTTCACCACGATGCGGGCCCGGGGGGCGAAGGTCACCGATATCGTCGTCCTCGTCGTGGCGGCGAACGACGGCGTCATGCCCCAGACCATCGAGGCGATCAACCACGCCAAGGACGCCGGCGTGCCGATCATCGTCGCCATCAACAAGGTCGACCTGGCCGACGCGAATCCCGAGAAGGTGAAGCACGAGCTCGCCAAGTACGACCTGGTCCAGGAGTCCTGGGGCGGGCAGACGCTCTTCGCCGAGATAAGCGCGAAGTTCGCCCAGAACCTTGACGGCCTCATGGAACTCATACTCATACAGTCGGAGATAATGGAATTCAAGGCCAACCCGAAGCTCTTGGCCAAGGGAACGGTCATCGAATCGAAGCTCGACATGGGCCGCGGCGCCGTGTCCACGGTGCTGATTCAGAACGGGACGCTCCGGGTCGGAGATCCCTTCGTCATCGGCGTGTTTTCCGGGAAGGTGCGCGCCATGTTCGACGATCTCGGGCGGCCGATAACCGAGGCGGGGCCCTCGACGCCCGTGGAGGTGCTCGGAATTTCAGGCGTGCCCTCCGCCGGCGATCCTTTCGAGGGCGTGGATTCCGACAAGACCGCGCGGCAGATATCGCAGAAGCGCCTCGAGTACAAGCGCGTCGAATCCGCCAAGAAGGTGAAGAAGGTCACCCTGGAATCCCTGAACGAGATGATCCGCGACGGCGAGATGCAGGAGATACGGATCATCGTCAAGGCGGACGTGGACGGGTCGTGCCAGGCCCTCAAGGAGTCCCTCGAGAAGCTTTCCACGGAGGAAGTGCGCGTGAAGGTGATCCACACCGGCACGGGGGGCATCAACGAGTCCGACGTCATGCTTGCCTCGGCGTCCAACGCGCTCATCATCGGTTATCACGTGCGGCCCACGGGGAAGGTGTCGGAGATCGCGGAGCGCGAAAACGTGTCCATCAAGTTTTACAATGTCATATTCGAGGTGACTGACCACATCAAGGCCGCCATGGAGGGGATGCTCTCGCCGGAGATACGCGAGGAGGTCACCGGTTCCGGTTCGGTGAAGCAGGTATTCAAGATATCCAGGGTGGGCTCGATAGCCGGCGCTGTCCTCGAGTCCGGGAAGGTGGAGCGGGCATCGAAAATGCGGCTCATACGGGACGGTGTGGTCGTCTTCGACGGCTCGATGAAATCCCTCAAGAGGTTCAAGGACGACGTCTCCGAGGTGGTCGCGGGGCAGGAGTTCGGCTTCGGCCTCGATGGCTTCAACGACATCAAGGAAAGCGATGCCTTCGAGTCATACCGGCTCGTCGAGATCGCCAAGACGATACAGTAGCGCCCCCGGAACGTGCCTCCCATCGCTTCGGCCGAACGCGGATCAATCAAATCATCACACGCTGCGATAATGGGCTACAGGAAAGAACGACTCGAAGAGCAGATCAAAAGGACGGTGTCGGAGCTGCTGATCAGGGAGATCAAGGATCCCCGTATCGGCTTCGCCACCGTTACCGGCGTGGAGCTCTCGAAGGATTATTCGGAAGCGAGGATCGGGATTTCCGTCCTGGGTGAGCCCCGGGACGTGAGAAAATCCATCGAGGGGATCAGGTCGGCCACCCCCTACATCCAGCACCGCCTGGGGAAGAGCCTGAGCCTCAGGAACACGCCCAGGGTATCCTTCTTCCTCGACTCCTCGGTCGCCGAGGGCGTTCGGATGGTCGAGCTGATCGACGGGCTTGAGCTCCCCGGCGACGACGAGGGGGACGACGATGCGGGGAGCGGCTCCCATGAGGGGTAGCGCGGCGACGCGCTCCCCCGCGGCACCGCTTTTCGACGCCGCGAGGAACGGGGTGGTGCTGATCGACAAGCCGGAAGGCATGACGTCCCATGACACGGTCACCGAGGTGCGTCGCATTACCGGGGCCGTCAAGGCGGGGCACAGCGGGACCCTTGACCGCTTCGCCTCGGGGCTCCTGGTCCTCTGCACCGGCAGGTACACGAGGCTGACGCGCTTCCTCCTGGAGGAGGACAAGGTCTACACCGGTACCGTGCGCCTCGGCGTCACCACGGACACCGATGACCGTGAGGGGGAGGTGACAGGCGAGCGCCCCGCGGGTTCGGTCGGTCTGGACGACATCCTGGCCTGCGCCGGAAGGCTCACGGGGGAACAGATGCAGATGCCGCCCCGCTATTCGGCCCTGAAGATCCGCGGGCGCCGGGCATCGGACCGCGCGCGAAGGGGGGAGGACGTGGCGCTCAAGGAGCGGCGTGTCATCGTCCACGAGTTCGTTGTGGAGGGTCATGACCCCGGATCGGGCCGGTTCGCCTTCCGGGTCCATTGTTCCAAGGGCACATATATCCGCTCCCTGGCGCGGGACATGGGGGAGATGCTCGGCACCGGGGCCCACCTCGAGTCACTCAGGAGGATCTCGTCGGGGGGGTTCCGGGTGGAGGACGCCGCCACCCTGGATCTTCTGCGAGAACGCGCGGCGGGCCATGCCGGGGACATGAGGTTCCTTGTCGCGCCTCCGGAGGCCCTGGGCGGCTCCGGGAGGATCATGGTCGACGACGGGGCCAGGGCACTCGTGATGAACGGCAGCCCCTTCCCTCCCGGGAGTGTGCGACACCTGGAGGACAGGGGCGGAAAAAGGTTCATTATTCTGGACGAAGGCGAAAATCTGATTGCAATTGCGGATATGGATATCCAAAAATGGCATCTGCGATATATCAACGTGTTCAACCCGCAATCCGGGGGGGACGGGCGGGGATCCTGGACCCCCGCATCCGGCATCATTCGACGACAATAATTATCCGCAGGGAGGATTGGAGCAGCAATGAATGAGAAGAACGGGATCATCGAGAAATTCCGAACCCACGACAAGGACACCGGCTCGCCGGAGGTGCAGATCGCGCTTCTGACCGACCGGATCAATCATCTGACGGAGCATTTCAAGACCCACGCGAAGGATTTCCATTCACGGAGGGGTCTCTTGAAGCTTGTCGGGCAGAGGAGACGGCTTCTCGATTATCTTAAAAAGAAGGATCTCAACCGCTATCGCGGCCTGATCAAGGAACTGGGAATCAGGAGATAGGCGGGGTTCCGATACCCCGGCTTCTCCGGGACGGCGTCGGTTCCGTGGGGCAGCCGCCGGGATATAGGAGCCAGGAAGCGCATCAACCCCGGTTGCGGCGCTCCCTGACTTCTGCATTCCGGCATGCCGATGAAACGGTCCGATCTTCCCGGGGCGCCGGCGGCAACTTACAGCAGAGGTGACAGACATGTCAATCGAGTTCAGTGCGGAAGTCGGAAGACACAAGCTACAATTCAACACCGGATACCTGGCCAGGCAGGCCGACGGGTCCGTGGCGGTATCCTACGGCGAGGTGATCGTGTTCGCATCGGCGGTCATGTCCCGCAGCGTGAAGGAGGGGCAGGATTACTTCCCCCTCATGGTGGATTACCGCGAGAAATTTTACGCCGCGGGCAAGATCCCCGGCGGTTTCATCAAGAGGGAGTCGCGGCCGAGCGACAAGGAGGTCCTCACCAGCAGGCTCGCGGACCGTCCCATACGGCCCCTTTTCCCGAAGGACTTCATCAACGAGGTCCAGATCATCATCTACGTGCTGTCGGCGGACCAGTCAAACCAGCAGGACATCCTGGCCATCAACGCCGCGTCGGCGGCCCTGATCGTGTCGGGCATGCCCTTCAACGGACCCGTCGGCGCGGTGCGCGTGGGGCGCGTCAACGGCACCTGGATCGTGAACCCGACCTTCGCCGAGAGCGCCGAGAGCGATATCGACCTGGTCGTGGCGGGCACCGCGACGGCGGTGACCATGATCGAGGGATCCTCGAAAAATATCTCGGAGAAGGACATGATCGACGCCGTGGAGTTCGCCCACGGTTATATACGAAGCATCTGCGCGGCCCAGGAGGAGCTGCGGCGCGCGGTGAACGCGCCTCAGATCAGCTACGTTCCCTCGAAGATCGACGAGAAGCTCGTGGCGGAGATCAACGCGCGGTACCGCGGCGACGTCGAGAAGCTCTCGTCGCTCAAGAAGAAGCATGAGCGCGAGAACGCCAAGAACGAGATCATGGAGCGCGCGGACAGGGAAATGGCGGAGCTCTTCCCGGAGACCGTGCGGCAGGCCCGCGGCATCATCGACGAGATCGACGGCGAGTTCGTGAGGAAACGCATCCTCGAGAATGGGGAGCGGGCCGACGGCCGCGGCCTCAAGGATATCAGGAACATCGACATCATGCTGGGAATACTGCCGCGCGCCCACGGGTCCGCGGTCTTCACCAGGGGAGAGACCCAGAGCCTCGGCGTCACCACCCTCGGGTCCGGATCCGACGTCCAGCGGATGGACAACATCGATGGCGAGGGGGAGAAGCGCTTCATGCTCCACTACCATTTCCCGCCGTTCTCGGTCGGCGAGACGGGGCGGCACGGCGGCGTGGGGCGCCGTGAGATCGGCCACGGCATGCTCGCCGAGCGCGCCCTGGAATACGTGGTGCCCGATGGCGAGACGTTCCCCTACACCATTCGCCAGGTCTCCGAGATTCTGGAATCGAACGGCTCCTCATCCATGGCCTCGGTCTGCTCGGCCTCGCTTTCGCTCTTCAACGCCGGCGTGCCCCTGAAGGCGGCGGTGGCCGGCATCGCCATGGGGCTCGTGATGGAGGGGGACAAGTACGCGGTCCTGAGCGACATCCTCGGTCTCGAGGACCATCTCGGTGACATGGACTTCAAGGTCGCCGGCACCGAGGAGGGCTTCACCGCATTCGAGCTGGACATCAAGATTCAGGGGATCACGCCGGAGATCATGCGCGCCGCCCTCGAACAGGCCAGGGAGGGGCGGCTCCACATACTCGGCATCATGAAGACGGCGCTCCCGGCGCCCGAGAAGGAGCTTTCCCCCTACGCACCGAAGATGAAGACCATCAAGATCAACCCGGAGAAGATCGGCGACGTGATCGGCCCCGGCGGGAAGATGATCCGGCGCATCCAGGACGAGACAGGCGCCGACATCAACATCGAGGACGACGGCTCCGTTACCCTCACGGGCCCCTCGCAGGATTCCGTGGAGCGCGCGGAGAAGTACATCCGCGGCCTCACCGACGAGATCGAGATAGACTCCGTGTACGAGGGAACGGTGCGGAGGATCTTCGATTTCGGTGCCATGGTGGAGATCATGCCCGGCAAGGAGGGCCTCATCCACATATCGAAGCTCGACTCGAAGCGGGTGAACCGCGTCGAGGACGTGGTCAATATCGGCGACAGGGTGAAGGTCCGCGTGATCAAGGTGGACGACCGGGGTCGGATCGACCTGAGCAGAAAGGACGCGATGGACTGATCCGGCAGTAAATGGTATACACCTACGCACAGGATAACGGTATCTCAGCGGTTCTCGAGCCCATCCCCGGGGTCGTTTCCGTTTCCGTGGGTCTCTGGATGAAGACAGGGTCGCGGAACGAGCCCGAGGGGAGGCACGGCTACGCGCATTTCATAGAGCACATGCTCTTCAAGGGAACGGAAGGGCACACGGCGAAGGAAATCGCCGCCATGATAGACCGCGTCGGCGGACAGCACAACGCCGCGACGAACCGCGAGTATACCTGCTACTACATCAACGTGATCTCCGACCATCTCGATCTGGCCCTCGCGCTCATCGCCGAGACCTACTACGATTCACTCTTCGACCGGGGTGAGCTCGAGAAGGAAAAGAACGTCGTCATGGAAGAGATCCGGATGTACGAGGACACGCCCGACGAGCTCATCCACGACGTGTTCATGGAGTCGATGCTGAAAGGCCATCCCCTCGGCCATTCCATCCTCGGAACGGGGGAAAGCATAGGCGGCATCACCAGGGAGAGCCTCGTCGATTTTTTCAGCATGCAGTACCGTAACGACAACGCCGTGATCGCCATCGCGGGGAATTTCGAGAGAAAGCGTGCCGAGGAGCTTATCGGGACATTCTTCGGCCGCGTCAACGGGAAGCAGGGCGCCCCGACGCCGCCGGCGCCGGAGCCCCGGAGGGATGATTGCCGGCATATCGAGAAGGACCTCGAGCAGGTTCACGTATGTCTCGGCGCCGGCGGGATGCGACGCGACGATGACGACCGCTGGCCCCTCTACATCATGAGCACGGTCCTGGGGGGGAGCATGTCGTCCCGTCTCTTCCAGAACATCCGGGAGAAGGAGGGGCTCAGCTATTCGGTCTACTCGTTTCACTCCTCCTACAGCGACACGGGCATCTTCGGCATCTACTGCGCGACCCTGCCAGAAAATTTCGACCGGGTCATCGACATGATGGCGAAGGAGTGCCGCGACATCGCCGGGAAGGGCGTGACCGCCGAGGAGCTCCAGGACACCAAGGATTTCCTCAAGGGCAACCTCGCCCTCAGCCTTGAAAGCGTGGAGGTGAGGATGGGGCAGCTCGCCAAGGACGCCATAACGTTCAGAAGAAGCTTCAGTTTCGGCGAGATCGTCGACATGATCAACCGGGTCACTCTCGATGATGTGATGCGGGTATGCCATCGCGTCTTCGGTTCAAGGAAGCTCACGGTGGTGACCGTGGGAAGCCTCCCGGAGGGGCGGGTTCCCGACGCGCCTCTCGCCTGGTAACGGCGCGTTTCCGGCCGAATTTTTTCTCCTGAAACCGTTTTTTGCTTTACTTAAAAAAAGCCCGCGGGCATAAATAAGCCGGTCTTCACGGGGGCGCGGGCCATCGTGCCCGGCACTATAATCATTCGGAGAGGCGATATGGCGTCTAAAAGCGACGGCATGAACAGCACCATCGGGGAAGGGTCCGTATTCGAGGGCAAGTTCTATATCAGCGGTTCCCTACGTATAGATGGCAAGTTCGAGGGTGACATAAAAACCGACGAGGAACTCGTGGTCGGTGAAACCGGGAAGGTGAAAACGGACATCCACGCCAAATCCGTCGTCGTCGCCGGCACGGTGATCGGCAACATCACCGCGCGAAGCGAAGTGCGGCTCATGGAGACCGGGAAAATACTGGGCGACATCACGGCCCCCACGGTGCTTCTCCAGAAGGGAGTCGTCGTGTCGGGTCAATTCAACATAACCGGCAACCACAAGAAGGATGCGAAGAAAATCGTCGAGGAATCCTACCAGGGAGGCTCCACCTCCGACGTGTCGGACATCCGCAACATCGGTTCAAGATAGGCCGGGGCGGGAAGGCCGTCGCGGCGCGGGGAGCCCTTTGCTGACGGCGGTTTTCTTTCCCGTAAACGATTAAATATTATCCGATGATGCGCCGAAGGTAATATAAGGGAGTTGTTTTTTCGGCGCTACCGGAAGGCGGTATCAACCAGGTGTCATGAGGCAGATTTTTTCACGGACATACAAGATCGGGAGGTTCACCGTCTCGTTGTTCTCAAACGAGATCGTGGTGGTCTTCATCGGCGACCGCAAGATATTCATCAAGACCTTCCGCCTCAACCTCCTTGCCATGCTGAAGGGCCGCCGTACGCGGACCCGTCCGAAGAAGTCTCCCACAATCGTGCCGCGCATCAGCATTTTTTCCCCACCCCGAAAGCCCCGGCACCGCCTGAAGCTCGCCTTCGCCCTCGGGGTGGCGATCGTGTCGGTGACCCTCCTGTTCTCCCTCTATCCCGCCGGCGACGACGGCCCGGTACAGGAAGAGGACGAGATCATCAAGAAGAGCCTGGTGGAGTCAAAGCAGACCGACTATTCAAAGCCCGAGGAGCGGCAGAAGCTCGTGATCAGCGAGCACAGGGTCGTCGCCGGCGAGAGCCTTCAAAGGATCGCGAAGAAATACGGGGTTTCGATCGATACCATACGGGGCACCAACAACCTGACGTCGGACTTTCTCAGGGTCGGCGCCGTCCTGAAGATACCGAACAAGGACGGTATTCTTTACAAGGTGCCCAAGGGGGGGGGCCTTGTCGCCATTGCCCAGCGCTACAAGGTTTCGCTCAAGAAGATCATCGACGAGAATGATCTCAAGAACCCCGACTTCGTGGCGACCAACACCGTCCTTTTCATTCCCGACGCGAAGCCCCTCAATATCTCTACGGGTTTCATCTGGCCCGCGCCGGGGAGGTTCGTCACCTGCGGGTACGGATGGCGGAGGAACCCCTTCAACCCGAGGTATCGTGAGTTCCACGCCGGCATTGACATCCGCGCGCGGTACCAGTGGATCAGGGCGTCGAAGTACGGGAAGATCACCTACACGGGATGGCTCGGTGGATACGGCAAGACGGTGATCATCGCCCATCCCGGTGGATACAAGACCCTCTATGCGCATCTTTCCCGGATCATCGTGAGGAGCGGGCAGTACGTGAAGCAGGGGCAGACAATCGCCCAGAGCGGCAACACCGGGCGCTCCACGGGGGCCCATCTCCATTTCGAGATCATCAAGCACGGCAGAAACATCAATCCCTATGTGTATTTCCGCAAGAGAAGGCGCTGAGGCGGATGTGAGGCGGTTTCCGATTCCGATATGAGATGAAAGCCCGCGGGATGCCGTGGGCTTTTGCGTCAGTACCTCTTGCCGGGGACCGCGCTCCGTGGCCGAAGCGAAAAACGATGGACGTCGCACGGTATGCGGAAAACCGCGAGTTCGCAACGACAGGTGAAACGGATGCCCGATATCAGGAAGCGGACCTTCATTGACCGAACAAAGCACAACATGTTTATCGCGATAAACTTCATTTTTATCTCGATATTGATGGGCTACGGCATTTACCAGCTCATTTTCGGAAATACTCTGGTGGGCGTCGCGGAGGTCATTGTCGCTTTCCTCCTCTATGTTTCCCTTTTTCTATTCGTTAAAAAAATCACTTTCATTACCACGATAGCAATGTCAATGACCACCTTCTACATCATGTCCCTTTTCCTCTTCATCAGCGGCGGTATCCACCGCACGGGCATTTACTGGCTTTTTATCATTCCCATCGTCTATTTCTTCTTCCTGGGCCTTAAATGGGGCGTGGTCCTTTTCCTCGTCCAGCTCCTTTCGATCGCGGTCATTTTCCTGCTGTCGCTCAAACAGATGGTGGCGATCCCCTATGACAGGAAGACCATTATGCTGTTTCTTGTCATTTCGCTCTGCGAGCTGTTGATACTCATCAGCCATGAAATAGTACTGCAGAAGTACAGGTCCGAGGTAAAGGTAATGGGCGGACTCTTGCCCATCTGCTCCAGTTGCAAGAAGATCCGCGACGACGAGGGGTACTGGAATCGCCTTGAAACCTATATAGAAAGCCGTACGGATGCCCACTTCAGCCATGGCCTCTGCCAGGAATGTGAAAAGAAGCTTTACGGGAACGAGGAATGGTATCTCCAGGCGCAGGGCAAGGAAAACGATCATTCCGAAGGCTAGGCCTCGTCCCTTCCTCGCGTTTCGAACATGAATCATCGCTGCGGCGCGCCTCGGGTCGTGCGCGACAATTTTACCCCCCGTGAGGCAGTCCAATAAAATATCACTTGTCATGAAGTGTGCGGTGTTGTACTGTTCATATCCAAGCGTGAACCGCCCGAATGCGCCTTCGCCCGTTTCGGGCGAGGGGGCATGGCAGGCAGATGAAGATAGACGTCAACAGGATCCGCCGGCTCTTCGAAAGGCACGGCGGGGAGTTCCGGTGCCGGTACCAGGCGGACGTGGTGGCCGGGGGAAGGAAGTTCAAGGCGGGATCGGAGATAACCCATCGTGACATTGAGCTCTTCGCGCAATCCGGCGTCAGGCGGATCGAGGTTGCGTATGATGTCACTTTCTACGAGTACCTGAGCCACGAGTTCCCGGCGGAGTTTCGAAGGCCCCTGCGCTGGCTCGACTACTACGCCCTGGACCAGTACCTGGAGGAGCTCGAGCAGGTGAACGCCCGCTCCGGGCGGAAGCGCCATCTTTCCCTGGTCGGCGACGTCTACCGGAGCGACGGAAAATCGGACGGCACCGAGATCGTCTTCCGCCACGGCGACCGCCTTGACTACCAGAAGTGGAAGAGCAGCAAGATCTTCATCGCCAGCGGCCAGAAGTTTTTCGTCCGGAGCTCGGAGAACGGCGTCATTCTTTTCGGCGACATCAGGTCGGAGGACTACGCGGACGAAGACGGCTTCAGGCGAAGAATCGACCTCGTTCAGGCGATGGAGGCGCGGCGGGGAGAGAAGAAATACGAGCTATCCCCCGACTTCATTCCCCGCCAGGACGTGCGGGCCGTCGCGCTTCCGGGGATGCTCGCCGAAGAGTACATCTCGTCGGGCGCCAGGCTCGTCGTCCTCGGCGAGAAAATCACCTCCGCCCACAAGGAGGCGATCCTCCAGGTGAAGGGGTACGATCAGTTCGTCAGGATGATGGTGACGCCGCCCATCAACCCCCAGAATATCGACCACGTGCTTCTCCAGATGAAGATGATGTATACCACCGATCGGTGGAAGAAGATGTGACGCCGCGGGGTCCGTTGCCGCGGATCGCCATCGTGTCAGTTAACTGCACCAGCAAACGGGGGAACGTGCCGTGAAATCAATCCTGTTCAGCTTCGCGAAGGAATTCGAGGCAGATATCAAGAACATCCCGGCGCGCGTCGAGCGCACCGAATCCAGGAAAGCGGCGGCGTTCCTGGTCATTTTCTCGATCATCTTCGCGCTCCTCCCCCTGGCCTCGGTGCTCTGGGCCCTCGGCGACGGGCAGTTCGATCCCCGCATGCTCGGCGTTGCCATCCCCTTTTTCGTCATTGGCCTCGCCGTGTTCATCCACGGGGTCAACCTGGGAATCAAAAAAACAGTCGTCGATATCGGCTACGACGAGGTGCGGTATCGCTTCAGGTCCCTTTTTAAAAAAATTGACTGGACCGAGAAGCTGGGGTCCTGCCGCGGGGTCCTGGTGAAGAAAAAGACGAGGGGGGAGCATCATTACAACTTGATCTAGCTTCACCATCACA
>CAZKPR010000007.1:0-27148 GCA_964554685.1 uncultured Leptospirales bacterium
GAAAACGGCAGGAAGCGACTGAACGACGAGGTGGACGTCATCGTCACCTCGGTGCTCCAGACGACGGCGGGAAGGATGATCTTCACCCGGCTGAAAGAGAGCTGAGGCCGCCCCGCCCATGAGGCTGATCAACGAAATCGTCCTGGTCGTGAGGGGAAGGAGCTTCCCGAGCCTCGTCGACGAGCTGTACAAGCGGGAGTGCGCCATCGTAGCCCTGCGGCACGAGGAGGATGTCAACGAGGGGGCGCGCTACACGATGCGCGTCGCGGCGCCCCTGGCGCGTCGCTTCGATGAATTCGTCAGCGCCCTGGAGAGCGCCCGGGACAAGTACCGCATCATATCGGTGAAGAATACCGTCGAGGATAGGGTGAGGGGCGGCCTCCTTGACGTCGCCGGAAAGGCGCCCCTGGAAACGATGAGCGATTTCAACACCGCGGTCCTGGGCGCCGCGGATTTCATCCGCGAGCGCATAGGCTCCGGCGAGGGAGCGCCTTTCCTCGGCACCGCGCGGAGCGTGGGCCTCGTGAGCGGCCTGCGGTTCGCCGACGACGACTGGCGGTTCCAGGAGGAGTACGTGCGTGCCGAAAGGGACGCCGTGATCCTTCACCGTTTTGCCGGCATGAACGGCTATCCCCTCGTTCTCCGGTTCGATCATCCCGAGGACGTGATCAGGACGCTCAAGGCGGTCGAATCCTGTTTCGCGGCGATCCGGATCATCGGCATGGCCGATGCCGCGTTCATGCTCTACGAGCTCATTCATTCCGAGATCACCACACCGGTCCTTTCCCTGGAGCACGACGATCTTCCGCTCTACATCATGGCCGTCCTCATCAAGATAATGATGAAGTACCGACTCCGGGCGGAGGAGACCACCATTGGGTTCGTGGGGATCGGCGCGGCCGTCGTGCGTCTTTCCAGGGTCCTCGAGAAGTCCGGTTTCAGGAAGATCCTCGGCTTCGACCACGCGGAAAAGGCGATGCTCGATCTTGAAAACCACGGGGGCCTCGCCACCACGGTGGAAAACATCTTCAGCAACGCCGACATCACCATCATCATGAAGGGGGAGATCGATCCCCAGGAGTACCGGACCATCCGTCCCGGCCAGTTCGTCCTTTCCCTCCTGGGTGAAGAGGAGCCCGCCGAGGACCTGGTTTCGGGGAAGGGTGTGCGCGAGTTTATCCGCGGCGATCACGACCGCCTGACGGCGATCTTTCCGGGCCTTGTCAGGGGTGTCCTCGAGGGGGGCATCAGGTCATTCTCCGACGGGAAGCTGGTCGAGTGCGCGAAGAAGCTCGCGGGGTGGATGAGCGATTCCTTCGAGTTGCCCCATCTTTTCGGGGACATCCATGAACGGGTCTGCCGCGCCGTGGCGGAACGCCCCGGCGAACAGTCAAAGGCGCGGACCGGTGAGGTCACGTCCCCAGGAGTATCCAGAGAAGATTCCGGTACCTGAATATACGGTAGGGCGCGTGCCTGCCGTCGGGCCCCACGATGCGGCCCCTGTCCGGTCCATCGGGGGAGCCGATGACGATCGAGTCAAAGTCCGGATGGCGCGTGTTGACGCCGTCGCCCTTTCCCCCGGTGATGTAATAGCCGCGGCTGTCCAGGATTGCCGTGTCGCCTCCCGCCAGCTCGCCAATCCTCTCGGCGTTTACCAGGAGCGTGAAGGTTCCCGGCATCGTGTTCCCGCCGCTTACCGGTGACGACACGGCAAGGTAGCGCGCGCCGCGGCCGCCGGCGATCTCTCCCGGCCCGGTGATGCGGACACCGGCGTCATCCGGCAGGTGCAGTGACGGCGCGAGGGATGTATCCTTCAACGAGGCGACGCTGCGGGAAAAAATTTCGTCATTTGCGCCGGTGTAGATGATCCTGCCCCGGGCGTCGGCCAGCACGAAATCGGAATAGACCCCCTCGGTCACGGAAAGGATCAGTGCCGTGATCGATTCCCGCTCCAGGAGGTAGTACTTCCTCCCTCCCCCGTCCATGCGCTGCAGGTGGGACAGGGTCTTGACCATGTCGCGCTCGATGATGATCCGCTTCGCGTTTTCAAGGTCCGCCTCGCATCGCCGGAAGAAGGTCTCCAGGGCGGGGAGCGACCCGTGGCGCGCCGGCACCGAGGAGCAGGAGACCGCCAGGGCAATGAACAGCAGGTGGACGAATCGTTGCATTTTCTTCTCCGTGGACGGTTTTATTGTCGGCCTGATTCCCCCTGCCGGGAAGGAAAAATCCCCGCCTGAGGCGCGGCCGCGCGGATCCGGACACTTCCGGGGCCTGTGACACTGGGAAAAAAAATGTTGAAAATGCGTCTCCATGGTCCACCCTTACCCCACGGGGCGCCGGCAAAGACGGCCCGGGAAACGGCGGGAGCGGCATGATATGGATACGGCATCGAGAATAGCGACGCGCTACCGGGTAAGGGACGGGTGCCGGGGCAATCTTGCAGGCTACACCCTCCGCGCGTTTTCCCTTATCCCGCGGATCAGCCGCCCGAGAATACTGGACATGGGCTGCGGAACCGGTGTGCCGTCCCTGGCCCTCCTTGAGGCCTGCGACGGAACGGTCTGCGCCGTGGACCCGGAGGGGCCGGCCCTTGAGTGGCTGAGGGAGAAGGCCGGGACCATGGGGCTCCTCGACAGGATCACGATACTCCGCGGCACCCTCTTCGAAACCTCTCTCCCCGGGGGCCCCTTCGACATCGTCCTCGCCGAGGGCCTGCTGAACACCGTGGATTTCGAAAAAGGGTTTGATGCCCTGGCGGGGCATTGCAGAAAAAACGGCTACCTGATGATCCACGACGAGTGGAGGGACGATCCCGGGAAGAGGGCCTTCTTCGGCGCACGGGGCATGGAACTCCTCGGGTCGTTTCCCCTGGACGAGGAGGTCTGGGGGAGGGAGTATGTTGACCCCCTGGAGGAGCGGATCAGGAAAATCGGCGACGACGCGCTCTTCGAGATCGAGCTCAGGGAGATCGAGGCGTACCGCCTCGATCCCGGCTCGTTCCGCTCCATCTATTACGTTCTCAGGAATGCAGGCCGCGCGTGAGGGCCACGCCTCAGGAACGCGGGCCCCGGCGCCAGAGTATCGCCGCGTGAATCAAGGCCATGAGCCACGCCACCATGCCGAGTGTGCCGGCCGGTTCAATCAGGAAGCGCATGCCCCGGATGGAAATGGCAATACCCCCGATGATCGCCCCGGCACCGAAAAGGAGGGGGATCAGGGCCCCCGGGAGGCGGATCCTGAAATACCTCCCGTAGGAGAAGGCGAGGAGCATGCCCGCGGCGGAGAGGGCCCCGCTTTTCACCCTCGTCCAGGCCATGAGCGCCGGAACGGTCGCGTCAATGGCCACTGGATCCGCGAGGGCGGAGAGCTCGAGGAGCTTCCTGGTTTCGAGTATATCCCCCACGAGGGCCGCCAGGCAGAAGACGACGCCCGCAGGGAATACGCCCCGCGGCAGGGGCGTGCCCGCCCCCGCGGAGAGCCGAAAAATGAGAAGAAAAAGGGCGGCGATGAAGGCGTTGTAACAGGCCATGAAGAAAAAGTCGACGTGGTGTGTCGCGTCCATGGCGGCGCGGATGCGCTGTCCCGTTTCCGTGGCGGGATCCCCCAGGGCTGCCATGACATCCCCGGCGTTCTCCGCCATCTCGAACCAGAAGATGGCCTGGGTGAAGCCCGCCTCGTTGGGGTAGGTCGCCGGTTTCACGATGCCGCCGGAAACCGCCATGATCGTCCCGAGGGAGATGAAGGTGAGGATGCCGGTGATCACGGCGATGGCCGCGGCGCGTCGAGTTAACAGATTGATTTTTTCCATGTCGCGTTCAAACCTCCTTCCATGCTGATTGCGTTACCCTGTCGCGCGGTTATTTTTATCTTATCAGTAGATCAGTCTTCCGCGGATGTCCAGCATAAATTCCCGGGTTCCGATGTTTACCCGTCCGGGTGGCGGTCCCGAGGATGAGGCGGCCCTTCTTCCCGGCAGTGGCGGGACGCCTCGCGGCCGGGTGGAGATCGAGGGGGTCCCGGCCGGTACGCATCTTGATTTCACTGCCGAGGCATGGGTGGCAGCAGGTTCCGTTTCAGGAGTGTTTTCAATGATGACCCGTTTCACGGCGCGGGCGGGGGGTAGGAGCCGTCCGCGTCGTGCGTCTCACCCCCCGTGAGGGCCGGGTTGAAGACGCAGATGAGCCGCATCGTCTTCGAGGCCCGGAGAAGGTGCCGATCATGGTCGTCCAGGGCGTACATGGTACCCGGGGTGATGGCGTAGACCTTCCCGTTTACCGTCGTCTCGATTTCCCCCTCACCCTCGACGCAGTAAACCGCCTCCAGGTGGTTCTTGTACCAGATCAGGGTCTCGGTGCCTTCGCGGATGATCGTTTCATGGAAGGAAAACCCCATGCCGTCCGACGCAAGGAGCATGCGCCGGCTCGTCCAGTTCCCGTTCGGGGCGTGAACCTCATGTGCCGAGCTCTTGATATCGTCGATATGGCGTACCAGCATGGCCTACCCGTTGATCATGGCCATCTTTCGTTCCATCACGGCCTCGATCGATTCATCGATTATTTCAAGCCCCCTTCTCAGGTGTTCCTCCTCGATCACCAGGGGAGGGAGAAACTTGAGCACGTCGTTGGTGGCCCCGGCGAGCTCGATGATGAGTCCCCGGGAGAAGGCCTCGGCGGAGACCTCGCTGCAGAAGTTCAGCTCCGGTACGTGGAGTCCGTAGATCATCCCCCGTCCCCTGACGACGGCGTCGAAGTCGGTATACTTTTTTGCGATCCTCTCGAGCTCGCCGCGGATAATGGTCTCCTTGTTAAGCACCGCCTCGGAGAGGTTGTCGTTTTTCCAGTATTCCATGAGCTCCGCCGAGGCGATGAATGCGAGGTTGTTGCCCCGGAAGGTCCCGGTGTGCTCCCCGGGTTTCCACTGGTCAAGCTCCGACTTGATCAGGATGACCGAGAGGGGAAGGCCGCCGCCGATCGACTTCGAGAGGGTGACGATGTCGGGATTCAGGCCCGAGTACTCGAAACTGAAGAATTTACCCGTGCGACCGTTGCCCACCTGGATGTCGTCCACGATGAGGAGGATGTCGAAATCACGGCAGATCTGCTCGATCTCCCGGAGCCACTCGTCCGAGGCGACGTTGATGCCTCCCTCCGCCTGGATGGTCTCGAGAATGATCGCCGCGGGGATGTCCACTCCGCTGCTCCGGTCGGAAATGAATTTTCTCAGGTACTCAGCGGTGTTCATCCCCTCGCCGAAATAGCCGTCGTAGGGCATGAAGGCCACGTTCGACCTGTTGATGAAGGCCTCGTCCCTGTAGAAGGAGTTGCCCGTGACCGCCATGGAGCCCATGGTGAGGCCGTGGAAGGCGTTGGTGAAGGCGATAATGTTCGAGCGGCACTTCACCATCCGGGCGAGCTTGAGGGCCGTTTCCACTGCGTTCGTTCCCGTGGGCCCCGTGAACTGCACCTTGTAGTCCATGTGCCGCGGCGCGAGGATGGTATCGTAAAACGCTTCGAGGAAGCGCTTCTTCGCGCTCGTGGCCGTGTCGAGGCTGTGGATCACCCCGTCATCCTGGATGTAGCGGATGAGGGCCTCGCTCACCAGGGGATTGTTGTGCCCGTAGTTGAGCACCCCCGCCCCGGCGAAGAAATCGATGTATTCTTTTCCCTGCTCGTCGTAGAGCATGGCGCCCTTCGCCCTGGAAAAGACCGTGGGGAAGGAGCGCACGTAGCTTCTCACCTGTGATTCAAGCTGATCGAATATTCTCATTGCTGTCACCTCTCCTGTTGAAGTGGCCTGGGATTGCGCCGCCCCGCCGTGGCCAGCGGCGTGTCGTTTCCGCTCAGGCCCGCTTCGATGTCTCGAAGGGGCCGATGCGGTACAGAGTCTCGGCCTCGTGATGTTCACCGCCGAACATCGATTCCGTGATGTACGTTTCTTTGGCGATCGCGGTACCGAGGCGCGAGGAAAGTGTTTCGAAAAAGCGCGATGAGGCCGTGTTCGAGGGCGAGACGGTCGTTTCAATAAAGCGTAGGGCCGCCGCGTTTCCGCGCCCGAGTATGCCTTCCGCCATTCTTACGGCGAGCCCCCGCCGCCTCATCGATGAATCGACCGCCACCTGCCAGATGAAAAGAGTATCGGGCCTCTTCGGGAGGATATACGCGGATATGAATCCCACGACACGTCCGCCCTGAAGGGCGACGATTGATGTATCACTGAAATGGTCGCATATAATAAGATAACAATATTGTGAGTTCACGTCAAGCGGCTCGGTGGCGCGAATGAGCCTGTGTACATCTGCGCCGTCTTCAAGGCGGGGTGATCTGAATTCTGTTGTATCGGTGCGACTATCAGCTTCGCTGCCTGTCAATAGCGACCCCCGTGTCGGATTTTTTGCGAACATGGTACAGCCGGACGCCGTGGTTGCGGTAATTTCGGGAAAACTGCTGACGGATTGTGCGCGGCCGGCTGTATGACTGGTGCTCGATGTTGAGGACATTATTCCCGATATGGGGCATCGTCGCAACGAAAAAATATTTTTTTTCGTTGATTGTAAAGTCGAAAACGCGGCGTTTCCGGGAAAGAAGAAAGGGCCGACGCAGATACTGTCCCGCATCACTCTCTTTTTCGAAGAAGCCTTGACGTAGAAACGCCGTCATGGAAGATGTCCCGGTCTCCGGCGTGCCAGGAGACAATTTCAGGACAGGGCGGACCGGCGATGCTCAACGCGTGCGATGTGACCCTCGCTTTCGGCAAGAGGGTCCTCTTCAAGGATGTGAACATAAATTTCCTTCCCGGGAACTGCTATGGCCTTATCGGTGCCAACGGCTCGGGAAAATCCACGTTTCTGAAAATTCTTTCGGGAGACCTCGAGCCGAACACCGGATCCGTCGTCACCAACCCGAAGGAGAGGATCGCCATGCTCCGCCAGGACCAGTCGGCCTTTGACGACTGCACGGTCCTGGACGCGGTCATCATGGGTCACCGGGCGCTCTACGACGTGTTGAAGGAGCGGGAGGAGCTCTACGCCAGGGAGGAGTTCTCCGACGAGGACGGCCACCGCGCCGCGGAACTGGAGGAGCTCCTCGATTCCATGAGCGGCTACGAGGCCGAGTCGGACGCCGCGTCCCTCCTGGGCGGCCTGGGGATCGCCACGGAGCTCCACGGGAAGATGATGGCGGAGCTCGACGGGAACCAGAAGGTGCGCGTCCTCCTGGCCCAGGCCCTTTTCGGCAATCCCGACATACTCCTCCTTGACGAGCCGACGAACAACCTCGACCTCGAGTCCGTCACCTGGCTCGAGAACTTCCTGTACAACTTCGACAACACCGTCATCGTGGTGTCCCACGACCGGCATTTCATCAACAAGGTATGCACCCATATCGCGGACATCGATTTCGGGAAGATATCGGTCTACGCGGGGAACTACGACTTCTGGGCGGAGGCGAGCCAGCTCGCCCTGAAGCAGAAGCGTGAGGAGAACAAGAAAAAGGAGGAGAAGGCCCGGGAGCTCAGGGCCTTCATCGAGCGCTTCAGCTCCAACGCCTCGAAGGCGAGGCAGGCAACATCGAGGAAGAAACTTTTAGAGAAGATGAGCCTTGATGAGATTCCCACGACGACGCGCCGGTTTCCCTACATCGCTTTCAAGCCTGAGCGGGAGTGCGGAAAGATGGTCCTGGAGGCGATGGACCTCTGCAAGAACCTTGACGGGGCCGCCCTTATTGAGAACTTCACGATGACGGTCAACCGGGGAGACAGGATCACCTTCGTGGGTCAGAACAGCCTGGCCCGGACCCTTCTCTTCCGGATACTCATGGGGGAGGTGAAGCCCGACGCGGGGGACTTCCGCTGGGGGGAGACCATTACCACGACATACTTCCCGAAGGAACACGGTGAATATTTCGAATCGGACATGAACCTTGTCGACTGGCTCCGCCAGTATTCCGAGGAGAAGGATGAGACCTACGTGCGTGGCTTTCTCGGCAGGATGCTCTTCTCCGGGGAAGAGTCCCTCAAGAGGGTGCGGGTGCTCTCCGGGGGGGAGCGCGTGCGCTGCATGCTCGCCCGGCTCATGCTCTCCGGGGCGAACGTCCTGGTGCTCGACGAGCCCACCAACCATCTTGACCTCGAAGCGATCACGGCCCTCAACAACGGTCTCCTGGCGTATCCCGGGGTGATCCTTTTCGCGTCCCAGGACCACCAGCTCGTCGCGTCCCTCGCCAACCGCGTGATCGAACTGACTCCCTCGGGAATCATCGACCGCGCCATGACCTTCGACGAATACATCGAAAGCGGTGAGATCAGGGATATCCGGGACCGGATCTACCACGGCCATCAGAGGCTTTCCCTTTAGGCCGCCGCGGCGACCGGGGCGGCGAAAAACCCCGCCCCGGCGGTAAACTGCTTGTCACGCCGGTTTCCATACTGCATGGTGGGCCCATGCCGGGCTACGAAACCGTTATCTTCGACCTCGACGGGACCCTGACCGATTCGCAGAAGGGCATTGTCAACTCCCTGCGCTTCGCCCTGTCGCGCTTCGGCATCGACGAGGCTGACACGAAAGCCCTGGTCGCCTTCATCGGCCCCCCACTCAACGAAAGCTTTCGGAAACAATACGGTTTTTCCGACCGGGACGCGCGGCGCGCCGTGGCCCACTACCGGGAGTACTTCGCCGAAAAGGGGATCTACGAAAACGAGCTCTACCCGGGCATCGTCGCGCTTCTGGAGAAGCTTTGGGACCGCGGCGCCGCCATGATGATCGCCACGACGAAGCCGGGAATCTACGCCGGGAGGATCGTTGAGCATTTCAACCTGGGAAAATATTTCCGGACCGTTAGGGGAAGCAACCTGGACGGGACCATGATGGAAAAGGCCGAGCTTATCGGGAGCCTCGTGGAGGGCCATTCTCTTCACCGGAATGCCACGGTCATGGTGGGGGACCGCTGGCACGACATAGCCGGGGCAAGGGCCAACGGCATTGATTCCATCGGGGTGGAATACGGATACGGGAGCCGCGAGGAGCTGCGGGAGGCGGGGCCCACGCATCTCTGCCCGACCGTGGATGACCTGGCGTCATTTTTCTTTCCGCCGTCCCGCGAGGGCGGGGCGGACGTGTAGGACCATCAGATTTCAGAGGGGGAGGTACGGGTATGAGAATGGTGTCGCAGACGGAAATCAGGAATGCGCTCACCCCGGAGACAGTGCGGGCGATGCAGATCATTTACTTCGCCCTCTTTGCCGGGGTCACGGGTTTTTTATTTGTCATTGTCTTTGTCTACATGACCGGGCCTGGTGAAGCGATAGCCACGGAGCAGGACGTCGCGATGGTTGACAGGCTCTCGATCATTCATGGCTTCTTCCTGATCGCGTCCCTGGTGGCGGCGAACCTGTTAAAAAAGAAGCTCCTTTCGAGGGAGCGGGTCGAATCGATCCACGGTCCGGCATCGGGCGAAGGGGCCGCATCGGTCGCCGTTGATTACATCGCCATGATACGCACGGTGAAAATCATCACCGCGGCGGTTATGGAGGCCCCGGCCTTTTTCGGTCTCGTCGTCTGCTTCATGGCGATACAGACAGGCGTCATGGCGGAGCATCCATTGTACTGGATCAACACGATTTCCTGTTTCGCCTTCATCGCGTTCATGGCCAGGGAATTTCCCACGAAAGAGAAGATCATGGAGCTCTTCAATACGGAATTGAAGTACCTGCAGGGCTAGGGGGGCCTGAAAGGCCGCGCGCAACGCGTCCCGGCCGGCCAGCTGTTCCCCGTTGCCAGTAAAGTGGCGAGCGTCCGGCGCGCCGCGCGGAGGCCGAAACGAAATACAAGCAGTATAGCGCATGTGCGGCGTGCGCTGTCGCCCGGCGGCAATAGTCATGAAAGAAGGATACGCCATCCTCCACTCCACGCTCAATATCACGGAGGCCCACGTGATCCGCTTTCTCCTGGAGCATCACGGCATCGCGGCGGCAGTGGAGAACGAGACCATGAATCCCCTCTTCGGTATGGTATCGGCCAAGGACGCCCAGGTGCGGATCCTGGTTCCGGAGGAGAGGCTTCCCGAGGCTGCGGCCCTTGTGAAAGAGGCGTCGTCCATCGACCTGTCGAAGATAACCATGGGGCGCTGCAAAAACTGCGGGGAAACGGTCTGCGACATGTTCGACTACTGCTGGAACTGCATGGCGAACATGAAGACGGGGGAGCCGCTGCGGGACGGCGCGGACGGGCCGGATACGGAAAAGCGTGGACGCCTTCCCGTCCTCCTCTACTATTTTCTCATCGGTGCGTTCCTGGCCGTCGTCGCCTCGTACCTGTACCTGTTTTTCCGAGGGGGCTGATCACGATCAATCGTCGGAAGGCAGGACCTCGTCGTGGGTTACCGCAGCTGCACGCCGCGGGATCACGATGCGCGATGCGGAAAATAGATTGACGATGGCGATGGCGGCGCCGAGGAGAAAGACGTACTCGTAGCCGAGGCGGTCCCATATCACGCTGCTTCCCAGGGCGATGCCGATGGAGAACACGTGATCGATTGAGGTCCCCATGGCCAGCGTGGAGGCCACCTCGCCCGGGTGGCGGGCGATCTTCTTGATGTAGGTGGCCCTGGCCATGCTCACCCACATCAGAATCTGGTCCATGATGAAGCAGGCGCAGGTGACGTAGAGGGCGACCGTTTCAGGGAACAGGCGCCGTGAGAAACCGTAGGCCAGACAGACGACGATGAGAAGTGCCGCCTCCACCATGAGAACAAAGCGTTCGCCCAGCCGGTCGATGGCGGCGCCCAGCACGGGATTGAATCCGATGCCGATTATTCCCCCGATGAAGAGGAGGATCGCGACGACCTCGGTCTTCTGGTTGAAAATGATGACCAGGACCCAGGGCGCGAAGGTAAGGAATATCTGCTTGCGGGTCCCGAAGAGGATGCTGAGCCAGTAGAAAAGTCCGTATTCCTTCCTGAGTATAAGTTTCTTGCTCATGGGTTCCGGTTTACCCGGCGCCATGGAGCCCAGAAGCCACGCAGCGGCCACGAACCCCACGGAGGCGATGAGGAACGAGACGGTAAAGGTGAAGTTGAGCCAGGTGAATCCAACGAAAATCATGAGACTTCCGGCGATCGCCGCGAAATTCATGGCGCCGGTCTGGCGGCCCAGGCGCCGGCCCGCGTTGTCGTCGCGGGCGAATTCCATGCCCAGGCTCTGATTCAGGGGAAGCATCAGGTGCTGGCCAATGCTTAAAATGAAGAGCCACCCGAGCATGGGCGCAAAACCGGTCGAGAAGAGCCCGAGGCAGAATACTCCGACCGCGGCCAGGATGTTCGCCAGGGAGGCCATGCGTCGCGGCCCGGCGAAAAAGAGGACGACCGACACGAAGACGACCAGGAAACCGGGGAGCTCCCTGGGGAGTTCCAGTATGCCCCTCTGCATGCTGGTGATATGGAAGGTTTCCTTGAGAAAATTATTGAACACGGTGTTGACGATGCTCTGAGAGAAGCTGAAGAGGGCAACCGCCACGATGAAAAGCATGAAATCGCGGGAGCGGGTTGAGTGGCGTGCTGATTCCGACATGGTTTCGTTACCGTTCGTTATTTCATGACCATAGGCGGCCGGAGGCCTGAATTGTCAAACGGAAGAGCGGTACGTGGAAAAATTTGTTTGAAAAGAAGAACGATCGGTGATTTATACTGAGGTCAGTAGAGGGCCATGCCTCGAATCAGGGCCGCCTCACGTCGGCCGTTTGTTCCGGGAGGATTTTTTACCGAGATGGAAATACGCGATGCAGCCATGGAAGACCTGGAAAAGATTCTTCAGTTGCAAAGACTCTGCTACGGTGAGAACGCCCGCCGCTATAATGACTTCACTATTCAGCCCCTGCGTCAGACCCTTGAAGAGATTACAGAAGAATTCCGAAATATGGTGTTGCTCATTGTTGAGGACAATGGCGAAATAATCGGGAGCGTGCGGGGGTATTGCAGGAATGCCACCTGCTTTGTCGGCAAGTTGATCGTACACCCCGATTGCCAGAACAGGGGACTGGGGGCGCGGCTGATGAATGAAATCGAGGGCAGGTTCGTGGATGCCGACCGGTATGAACTCTTCACCGGACATGAGGACCACAAGAACCTATACCTCTATAGAAAACTGGGATACGCTGTTTTCAGAGAAGAAAAGGTGAATGATTCACTGGTCATGGTATTCCTGGAAAAATGAAACGTCTTCCTGGCGGGGAGGCCCGTTCATGCCAATGGCGCTGAACGGAAAAATTCCTTGCCTGCAGCCGGACCGAGGCGTACCATGATCGTGATACTCCCGGAGGGCACGATGAACCAGCCGTCGCTTACGAAGAAAACCCTCGCCGCGCTTCTTTCGTTCCAGCGCAACGAGATCACCGAGCATCGCATCTACCGCCGCCTGGCGGAGGCGGTGAAGGACCCCCGCAACGCGGAAGTGCTGCGCGCCATCGCGGAAGACGAGTTTCGCCACTACGGATTCTGGAAGGGCCACACGGGGCGCGACGTGAGGCCCTCCCGTCTCCGCGCCGCCTTTTATTACTGGACCGCGCGGATCCTGGGCATCACCTTCGGCATCAAACTCATGGAGCGCGGAGAGGAGGCGGCGGGTGCCGCCTACGGCGCGGTGGACGCCGAGGTGCCCGGCGCCGCGGCCATCGCGCGGGAGGAGGACGAGCACGAGGAGAAGCTGATCGCCATGCTCGACGAGGAGCGCCTCCGCTACATGGGTTCCATCGTCCTGGGGCTCAACGACGCCCTGGTGGAGCTCACGGGGACCCTGGCGGGGCTTTCCTTCGCCCTTCAGAACACGGGCCTCGTGGCCATGGCGGGCTTCATCACCGGTATCGCCGCCTCCCTTTCAATGGCGGCCTCGGAGTACCTCTCCACTAAGCACGAAGGGGGAGAACACCCCCTGAAATCGGCGGTCTATACCGGTATCACCTACGTGGCCACGGTGCTCGTTCTTATCGCGCCCTTCCTGGCCCTTGAGAGCTACCTGGTTTCCCTGGGCGTCACCATGGCCATGGCGATACTCATCATACTCTTCTTTAACTTCTATATTTCCGTGGCGAAAGACCTCCCCTTCGGGAAGCGCTTCCTGGAGATGGCGGCCATCAGCCTCGGCGTCGCCGCGATCTCATTCGGGATCGGCTTCGCCGTGAGGACGTATGCAGGGATCGAGGTATAGGGGCGCCCGCCCTCGAACCACGATTTATCACGGAGGCACCATGATGATACCGACGAAACCGCGCGTCCTTCTCCTCTGCGCCCTTGTCATCCTGCCCTCGATGAAGGGCGCTCCATCAGGGAAGTGCCGCGCCATCGAGGTGGTCCATGGCGGAAGGGAGCGCGGCGCCCTCCTGTACGTGCCCGCAAGGCCCCTGGCGGGCGGGGCGCCGCTCCTCATCGTGCTGCACGGCGGCGGCGGCAAGGGCCGCGGGATGATCTCCCTCACCCGTGGGCGTTTCAACGACCTCGCCGAACGGGACGGGTTCCTCGTCGCGTATCCCGACGGAATCGGACGCCACTGGAACGATCTCAGGGACGATCCCATCGATTACACCCACCGGAAGAACGTCGACGACGTCGGATTCATACGGGCCCTGGTCGATTACATCGCGGCGCGCCATCCCGTTGACGAAAAACGGGTCTTCGCCACGGGCATCTCGAACGGCGGGTTCATGTGCTACCGCCTCGCCTGCGAGCTCGGGGACCGGATCCGGGGGGTCGCGGCGGTCACGGCGAACCATCCCGCGGCGGCGAAGGAGCGGTGCCGTCCCTGCCGGCCCGTTTCCGTCATGATACTGAACGGCACGGAGGACCCCCTGGTGCCCTACCAGGGCGGGCATGTCACCGTCCTGAACAGGAAACGGGGGGCCATCGTCTCCACGGAGGAGACGGTCGCGTTCTGGGCAAAGGCCAACGCGTGCCCCTCCGCGCCCCTGAGGGAAACGCTTCCCGACGCGGACCCCGGCGACGGGACGCGCGTCGACCGGATCGCGTACCGCGGCTGCGGTGAGGGGACCTCGGTGATTCTCTATCGCATCGCCGGAGGCGGGCATACCTGGCCCGGCGGCACGCCCTACCTTTCCGAGCGGATCGTGGGAAGGGTGAGCCGGGATATCACGGCGTGCGACGTGATATGGGAATTCTTCAAGTCGATAAAATGAGGCCTGCGGCGGGCGGAAGGCCCCCGTGATGCGTGATCAGCGTTTGATGGCGTACGACACGAAGGCCGCCGCGAGCAGTTGATCGTCATCATCCGTTATGTCAACCTGCCAGTGGGATATGGTTTTTCCCCGTGAGAGCATCCTGGCCGATGCGGTGACCGATCCGGATTTGACAGATTTGCAATACGACAGGTTCAGGCCAACGGTGGAGACGCTTGCTACTTCATAGACGTATATGCATCCGAAGATCGCCACGGTGTCGGCCAGGGTCCCCAGTACCCCGCCGTGGAGGATCTTGTTGGGATTGAGAAGCTCCGGCTTGATCGCGAGCCTTCCCCGGGCGTGTCCCTTCCCGATCTCCAGGAGGCGTATGCCGTTGTACTCGATGTAGGTGCCGCCGGTGACGGCCGCGTAGTCGAAGGTAAACCCGTTTTCAAGGGTTATGGTTTCCAGCGCATGTTCCATCGTCATGGCTCCTTGGTGCGTTGTTTCATCGGGAGAAACCGGCCCTCAGGCGTATCCGATCTCCCGCCCCAGGGCGATCCGGCTCTTCACGAAAACCCCGCTGCCCCGGGCGATTTCCCTCCCTTCTCCGTCGTAGAGGATCGATTCCGCGGTGAAACGGCTTCCGGAACCGCCCACCACCTTCCCGATTGCCTTCACGGTGCCGGTCGAGACCGGTCGGAGCAGGCGGATGTCGAACTTCGTCGTGAGCACGAATACGTCCTCAACGAGGGAATTCACCGCGAAAAACGCGGCGTTGTCCAGGGCGAGAAAATACATCGCGCCATGCAATGCCCCGGCGGCGTGATGGAGCTCCGGCTTCACGGGGAGGGAAAGCTCCGCGCGGCCCTCCCCGATCTCGACCCTGGCACCGGCGAGGCGCACGATGGGCGCGGAATGCATCATGTTCTCCAGTTTCCTGTAATGATCTTCGTTATTCATGATGCGCCTCGGTGTCCGGAAAGTTACAGTCCCTTCAGTCGACGGTGCCCCTCTCGGTATTGGCGAGGACCGTCCGCAGCACGTTCTTCAGTTCCTCGATCCTGTCGGTCTCTACGCCGGCGAAGACCGCCCCGAGGGAAGAATCCACCGCGGCAATCAAATGCTCCCGTACGCGAAACCCCTCATCGGTGAGAATGATTCTCTGGGCCCGGCGGTCAACCGGGTCATCCTCGCGACGCACCAGGCCGTCGCGCTCCATGCGGTCGATCACGCCGGTCATGGTGGAAGGTTCGAGCCCGGCGCACCTGCCCAGGTCGGCGGTCTTCATACCCGCGTGGCTGCCGAGCTTTCCCAGGGTCTCGTCAAGACCGTCTTCCCTCCAGAGGCACATGAGAACGCCCAGATACGCCGGGCGTACATGACCCATGCCGGCGGCAGCGAAGGCCTTCCTGATCTCAGCGGTAATGGAAAGCGACGCCCTGGTTATCAGATAATAGGGACAGTTGTTCGTGTCTGACAAATCGAATCGTGGGGCTCTGGATTTCATATGTATAAATATAATATGTATCAATAATATATTCAAGCAAAATAATCTCGATTCAATAGTTTTTTAGCTTTTTTTTCTCGGAATCTGGAAGGGATGATGAGATGGTGCGATAAAAATATCTTGCCCCCATAACCGCTGAAACTATAATGAATCAGCCGTTCAGTGGCAGCGGGTACGCCGCCGGTATCCTGAATAACTACAGGAATGGCGAGCATACATGAAAAACCCTGACAGGAAAACCGTTTCGCGCCTTGAGGAGCTTCCCAACATCGGGAAGGCCATGGCGCGCGATCTCCGTCTCATCGGAATCGACCACCCGGAGGGGCTCATCGGCGCCGATCCCTTCGCGATGTATAGTGCCCTCTGCTCGAGAACGGGAAGAGTCCAGGACCCCTGCGTCATTGACGTGTTCATGGCGGCGGTCCACTTCATGAACGGCGGCGATCCCCTTCCCTGGTGGGCCTTCACGGATGCGCGGAAAAAGCGGGGAGTGAAATGACGCCCAGGCTCCTCTTCCTTCCCGGAGCGGGGGGTGATCCCGGTTTCTGGCGTCCACTGGGGGACATGCTGCCCGGCGAATGGGAGAAGACATACTTCGCGTGGCCCGGCCTTGGAGACCAGGAGGCGCGCCCCGACGTCAATTCCTTTGATGACCTGGTGCGGATCGTGGAAGGGGCCCTCGGCGATTCCCCCGTGGACCTCTTCGCTCAGTCCATGGGGGGTCTCGTGGGGGCGCGCATCGCGATCACCTGTCCGGGAAGGGTGCGTCGCCTGGTCCTCGCGGCCACGACGGCCGGCGGCGTCAACGCCGCGGACTGCGGGGCCCGCGACTGGCGGCCCGACTACCGCCGCGACCATCCCCGGGCGGCGCAATGGATATCGGACCCGGGCCTTGTTTATCCCAACGACCTTCGCCGCGTCACCCAGCCCACGCTGCTCCTCTGGGGCGGCGCCGATCCGATATGCCCCGTGGCGGTGGGGGAAGCCCTGGCGGGACTCATCCCCGACGCGCGGCTTGCCGTTGTTCCGGGGGGCGACCATGGTTTCGTCCGAGACCGCCCCGGGGAGATCATCGACGCGGTGCGGCGGCATATCGGGTGGTGAACCCCCGCGCCGCCGCGCGCCGCAGAAATATGGCTTGCGATTAATCACCTGCGCGTATACAAGACTACGGAACGGCACGCATGCCTTCACGCGGCGGGGCACCGCCGTAACCCATTGAATCGAGGTGCACAATGAGAACGATCCTCTGTCTTTCCCTTGCCCTGGTCCTTGTTTCAGGCTTCACGGCGGTACGCGGCAACGACGAATCCATCAAGGAGGTCAAGGCGGCAGTCGCCGACATGATCATCCTCCTCGAGGCGGGGAAGTACCGCGACTTCATGGAGAAGTACGCGCTGCCGGACTTCGTCAGTGAAATGAAAAAAAGCGGGATGTTCGAGGAGGCGGTGAACGGCTTCAAGCACGACAAGGAGCAGGACCTTTTAAAGCACCTCAGGATGGCCGCCGCCATGGAGCCCACGGTGGACGATTCCGGCGCGGTGAAGTATTCCGGGCCATCCTGGCGGAAGCCCCTGCTGTTCAAAAAGATCGACGGCAGGTGGTACCTGGCGAACTGACCCCGTCCCGCTTGCGGAGGGCGCGGGGAACCGCGCCCTCTCTCACCTGTACATGAGAAGTCGCGCGGGCCTGTGCAGGGGAATGTAGAGGGTCCCGTCGGGCCCCAGGGCCAGGTTGCCGTGTACATAGCCTGCCAGGGGGATGCTGAAGAGCAGGTTTCCCCCGCTGTCAAGTCCCAGGAGAAGGCCCGTGCCGGTCCCTGAGGGGAAGGGCTCGTTCGCGACGTACACGCGGTCGGAGTCGTCGACCAGCGGAGACGAATAGAACCCGCATGCGACATTTCCCGAAGCCGGGTATCTCCAGTCCAGTACGGCATGGTCGCCCTGGTCTTCCAGCGCGTAGACCGCTCCGAAGCGCTGGTTCGCGTCGCTCAGATGGCGGTTCTGCGTTGCCACGATGATGGTGCCGTCTGAAAGAAGGGCCGGCGTGGCCGCGATGGTGTTTTCGGGAAAATCGTAGTGCCAGCGCTCGACGCCCCCGGCGGTGAGGGAGTAGAGCCGGGCGCCTCCCGCGTAGGTATAGTCGCTCGCCCCGATATAGATGTTCCCCGGGGGTGAGATGACCGGGGACGCCCAGATCGAGTAGTCAAGAGGCGGGTCTACATCGGCGGGAAAGACCCATTGCCGCGTCCCGCCGGGGCCGATGGCGAAGACCCGCCCCGTCATCGGCACGTAGTGATCCCCTGCAAGCGCGGTGTGCATGAGGCCGATAACGCAGGAGCCGTCGCTCCCCAGGGCCGGGGAGCCCCATCCCACCATCGGCTGTTCCCCGGAAGCGGGGATGTCGTCAACTTCGGGATCGAAGACCCAGCGGCGCGATCCATCAGAGACGTCCAGGGCGTAGAGCTTCGAGTACCAGGGAGTTGCCGTGCCCTTGAAACAACCAACCGCGGGACACGCATACTCGACCGCGTCTTTGACCGGGCCGGGGCCGTACACGTCGGCAAAGTGGCTGAGAAAGTAGACCGTGTCCGCCGATCCGAGGAGCGGCGAGGGGATCATCTGCTCGTTGTCGTCAGTGGGAAATGCCGGGTTAAAATAATCATCGGCGGGAGACTCCCAGTCAAGGCTGCCGTCAGCTTCCAGGCAATACATGTAGCCGTCGTCCTTGCCGAAGACGATTCTCCCGTCGTCCAGGAGCAGGGGCGCGCACTCGATCGCCGTGGCCATGACGCTTCCCCTGCCTGAATCGTAAGGGAATCCCGCCAGGGGCGAACCGCCGGAATCGAGTCCATGGAGCAGGCCCGACGCGCCCGCGGTCGGGTCCAGGAAGGCCGCGCATATAGTGGTAATTTCAGCGGAGCGTATCGACCCGATGTACACGTTTGAATCATCGTCCACCACCGGGGAGCCGAAGATGCCATGGCAGCAGAGGTCAATTTCTCCCACTTTAGCCGGTGCGTGGGAGTTTCCCAGCAAGAGGCCGATTATCCAACCTGCATCTCCGCCGTTGTTGCCGCACCCGGGGAGACATGCCAGTGCCGCCGCGAGGAGCCATGGAAGAAAAGTTCTCATCATGCATGACAGTATGGGGCAGATGAAGCTGACTGGCAAGTTTTTTTGTGGCAACGCGGGGCAGGGGTTCGAAGCCGGTCGTGGATCCCGCGAACCGGGGGGATGGAACGCGCGGCGAAGGGGCTCGTGGCGGACCGCTACCGCCAGGTCACCGCAACGGCCCCGGCGGGGCACGCCTCGGCGCACTTCATGCACCGGGTGCAGAGATCGGGCCAGAGGGCGGTGACGCGCCATTTTTTCGGGTCAAAGGGATCTTCCTCGACGGCGCCTATGGTCTGGTGCAGGAGGAAGACCGCGGGTTCGCACGCCCTGAGGCAGGCGCAGCATTCACGCGGATCCACGCCCGCGCCGTCGCCGCACCGGGCGTAATCGATCGTTATCTTTGTTTTTCCTTTTATCGCGTTCATTACCGCAACCCGTCAGTAATCATGTTCAAACCCGGGGACCTCGTCGCGCGGCACGAGATGCAGGGCGTTCTGCCTGCAGGCGTGCCTGCAGACGCCGCAGCCGTAGCATTTTTCGAGATCGATGGCGACCTTTTTCCTTACGGGATCGAGCGTGATGGCGCCGAACTGGCAGGCCTTGACGCAGGCGCCGCACCCCGTGCAGTCCCCTTCGTGGTAGTGGACGATGTATTCCGCCTTGTAGATCGACTTGATGCCGTAATCCACGCGGGGCCTGAGGCCCGCGCACTCGGGACTCGCGCAGGAGCAGAGGTTATTGATGTAGGGGTAGGGCCCGAACCAGATGGTTCCGATATACCCTTTTCGGTTGTGCTCCCTGAAGCGATCAACGGCCTGCTTCCTGGTGAGGAAATATTTGTCCTTCTCCGGGATGAAGCGCGGCAGCTTGTCGACTATCTCGGACATGACCCCGAAGTTGATGCAGCAGGCCTCTTTTTCCCCGCGTGACATGTAGCGGCACATGCAGTTCTTCTCGATGATCGGCTCGGCGGCGCAGGTCTCGAGGATCGCGATGGCGTCCTCCAGGGGGATCACCTGCCCGATATGCCCCTCCGCCTTGAAGGGGTTCGTCGGGGGATTGGTGCTGTGGAGCATTTTTTCCGCCGTGCGCCTGATGATCCGCCCGATGAGGGGGATGCGCAGCTTGTAGCCCAGCCCCACGGCGTTGAAGCCGTGGATCTTGCGCACGGACATCTGCTCGAAATTCATGTACTGTTCCATGAGAAAGTCGCGAAGGTTGTACTTTTCCACGATTTCATTGGAGTAGTGTTCGGCGTTCAGGTACCATTTCCCCCCGGCGCCGTGCTTCATGCAGAGATCACACATGCTTTTCCTCCATCTTTCTCCTGGCCGTGGCGGCCATGCGCTTCGCCACGGGGATGCGTATGGCCGGGATGTTGGCCACCCAGGCGGCCATGCGTTCCATGAAGGTCGAGAACACGAGGGGTCGCGGGTTCTCCGCGAGCTTCACCAGGTCGCGGGCGATGTCCCCGCCGTTCCGCGCGCCGGAAAAATACCGGGCGAGAAAGCCACCGCCCCTGTTCATCACGAGGTCCATCGGTATCGGTCCGTAGGCGGATTCGGCCACGGCGCCGGTCTCAGTGTAACCGGGGAAGTACTCGCTCACGACAATTCCCGCCTCCGCCCACTCGCCCTGGATGGTCCTCGTCCACGCGGAGAAGGCCGCCTTGGAGCACGCGTAGGTTGCGTAATAGGGCACGCCGATCATGAACCCGGGGGTGCCGATGTTGATGATGTGCCCGCCCCCCTGTTGTTTCATGTGGCCGTAGGCCTGCTGGGACGAGGCGACGGGCCCGAGGAGGTTCACCGCGAAGGCCCGGGCGAGGTCCCCGCGCGTTACGCGGTCGGAGCTTTCGACGATGCTCAGCACCGCGTTGTTTATCAGGATGTCGATCCTGCCGAAATACCGCACGGTTTTGTCCACCATGGCCCTGGCCTGCTTTTCATCGGCCAGGTCCGTTTTGAGGACCAGGGGGTCCCGCATCCCTTTCGCGATTTCGTCGAGGAGCTTCCTGCGCCGCGCCGCGATCGCCACCCGGGCCCCCGCCCGGTCGAAGGCGAGGGCCGCCTCCTTTCCGATGCCCGTGGAGGCGCCGGTGATCAGCACGACCCTTCCTTCCAGTTTCACGGGCGCCTCCTTCGCACGCCCCCGGGCGCCTTCTCTTTTTTCAGCGCCCGGGCGGAAGCATGGGCCCCGGCGTTTCTTCCGGAAAAAACGCAGTCCGCGAGGGAGAACCCGCTCACGTAGGAGCGGGAGCATATGCCCGCGGCGCTCCTCCCGGCCGCGTAGAGACCCGGGATGACCGACCCGTCGGCCCTCACGGCCTGGGAGGTGAGCCCTTTCACCTTCAGCCCCCCCATGGTGAGGCAGGTGCTCGGGTACATCATGGACTCGATCCGGCAGTCGATGGCGTAGAAGGACGGCCTCTCGATTCTTCGTAGATACTCGGAGGGCTTGGCGAATTCGCGGTCTTCCCCGGCGCCGCACTGTCCATTGTAGGAAGCGACGGTGCGCACCAGGGCGTCCGCGGGGATGCCGCATTGTCGCGCCAGGGCTTCGATGGTACGGGCCTTCTTCCGGTTCAGGTGAAGGTTCACGAAGGTGGTGAGCTTGCGGTAGATGATATGGTTCATCTCGCCCTTCAGGATGCTGACGAGAGAAGTGCCGAGCTGTTCCTCGCGCTTCGTCTGGAGGCGTCCGTCACCGTGCATCGCGGAATCAATGACCAGGTAGGCGCGGCGCTCGGGCTGCAGCGTCACCGCGCGGCTGATGCTCGCCCCGTAGAGGCTCTCGTCGCAGAATCGCCGTCCCTCCATGTTCACGAGCACTCCCGAGACAAAGGCCACGGGGGGATAGAGAAACCGCGAGGCGGCGCACACGTCGACGGAGCTCGTGACCCCCCCTGCGTCCAGACCGAGGTCCAGCCCGCTCCCGTCGTCTCCGGCGGTTCCCAGGGGGAGGCAGCCGCGGTAGGCCGGGGCGTATTCGTTGAATTTCCGCTTGTTATACACGAAACCGCCCGTGGAGAGTATCACGCCCCCCTTCGCCCTGACGCGGAGAGTCCTGCCGAATTTCTTTTCCACGAGTGATAGGAGTCGCCTGCTTTTATTGCTTACGAAGCCGAGGTTGTATAACAGCAGATGCAGCGCCCTGACGGGAGGGGAGGGGCTCAATTCCCGGACCTCGATGCCGGTAACGGCGCCGCCTTCGTCGGTGATGATCCGCTCCGCCCGGCACCGGCGGCGCAGGGTGACGCCGCGTTCCAGGGCGGCGTCGTGGAGGGTTGAATAAAGGAACCCCCCCGACATCCCCTTTCCCATGGGAACGTGGCCCCGGGGGACGTGGGGATCGTTGCCGGCGAACTGCCTTTCGTTTCCGGAAAAATAAAGGCCGAATCCGCCCGGGGGCTGGTTGGTCTTTCCCGGGAAATAGGTTTCGGGGATTACGAGCCCCAGTCCTTCGAGCCACTCGATGTTGCCCGCGCTCTTTTCGCAGAATGCCTTCATGGCCGCGGGATCGATCCTTTCAAGGGGAGATGAGGGCGGGTTGCTCCCCATTTCGCGCATCATGTAGCGGTACATCCGCTCCGGCGTGTCCCTGAACCCGGCGGCCTTCTGGTGCCTCGTCCCGCCGCCGGAGTAGATCACGCCCCCGCTCATCTTCGTGGCGCCCCCGCCGGCGAATCGGTCGATGGCAAGGACCCTGGCCCCGCGTTCCGCCGCCTCGATGGCGGCGCAGGCGCCGGCGCCGCCGAAACCGACCACGACCACGTCGAATTCCTCGTCCCAGGCCGGCACTTCCTGCTGCGGCTTTTTCACGTTCACGATGAATTTCTCCTCTTCGCACGGGGCTTCACGGTCCTGCCGGAGGGCCGCGTGATCAACGGGGTTTCCGCGTCGATTACGCGGGAAATCCCGTGGCGTTCGCGCCTCAGTTCATGAGGTGTTTGCCGTAGAACTCGACGCATTCCTTCATCCCCTTCCCCCTGCCGGTGATCGGCGTGAAGCCGAGATCGCGCCGCGCCTTGTCCTGCCGGAACGTGAATTTCGCCGTGAGGTTGTGGACCTCAAGTCGCGTCATGAAGGGGCGCGGTCCCCCGATGTAATGCAGGCATTCCGCGAGGAACCCGAGGAAATACATCGGCAGGGCGGGGATGGAGCGCGTCGGTACCCGGTACCCGAGTCCCTCGATGAGGGGCCGCAGCCATTCCATCAGGTTCATCGGCTCGTCGTCGATGATGAAATAGGCCTGCCCGCCGGCGACCTCCGGCTTTGTCACCAGGGCCTCGGCGGCGAGGATCTCCGACAGGACCAGGTTGTCCACGTGGGTGTTGTCAATGATGGCGTCGGGGGGGCCGATGGTGGCGACAAGCTTCCCCTTTACCAGCTGCTGGATGAACTTGGCGAACATGTAGCAGTCGTCGGATGAGCCCCAGACCCCGCCGGGGCGGATGGCCGCGGTCCGCAGGCCGCCTTTCCCGTCCGCGTCAAGGACGATCCTCTCGGCGGCGCTCTTCGTCTCCCCGTACAGGTCGAGGTAGCGCTTCGCGTAGGGTTTCGTTTCATCGCCGCCGAGGACCGGCCTGGTGTCGAAGCAGACGCAGTGGGAGCTCGTGTACACCAGGGCCTTCACGCCGGCTTCCCGGCAGGCCCTGACCACGTTTTCCGTCCCCGTGACGTTGATGCCATACACCTCGCGGCGCACGGAGGGACGGGCGATGCCGAGGAAGTTCATCACCGCGGCGCAGTGGAATACCGTGGTGCAGCCCTCGCTCGCGGCGCGAACCGCGCGATAATCCCTGATGTCCCCGGTACAATAGGCGACGCCGGGGAGAGGGTTCTCATCGGGGCGGATGTCCAGGGAGCGCACGGCGCAGCCGCGCTCGACCAGCGCCTTCGCGAGGGCGCGGCCCAGGAATCCCGATCCCCCCGTCACCAGGCAGGAGGGTCCGAAGGAGGGTGTTTGTCGTGTCATGGCAATGATCTTTCTGTATAATCACTTATTCGGGAAAATGATTTTTTCTGGATCGGTTTTTGTCAAATCGTTTTTTGCCGCCGGCGGTGTCGATCAGAATAGCAACCCCCAGGCGGAGAGGGCAAGGCCGATAATTAAAAGGATGATATAGTCCAGGCCGTCACGGAGCACGCTGATATCATCCTTAAAGCGCGACCGCCCCGGGTCTGCCGGGTCGTAGACGACCGTCACTTCCCTGTCCATGAAGTCGTTCTTCCTTCTGCTGGCAAAACGGGAGCTCGCGCAATAGGTGACGCCGTCCACGGTGAAATCGGCGTAAAAGCGGTATTGGCCGGAGTTCACGTTCTCAATCTCCGGGTAGGTGGCAGCGTCGGTAATAATCCCCGTGGCCTCCCTTCCCGTGCGCAGCAGGTTCATGTCGCGACGCCATTCGTACAGAATGATGGCCAGGTGTATGGCCGATATGACCAGCATGATCAGCCCGATTACTGCGATGAAATCCTTCGGCATGGCGGGGTCTCACGGGTGTTTCATTGGGATAACGAGCATGCAAGATTGCGCACTGCTGGTAAAGCTTTTTTTCTCCCGGTGAATGCCATGCGGCTCCCCCCTTTACCGGAACCTCACTGATGGATCCGGGACCGGGTCTGAGCAGCAGGATGGGTGTCCGTCATGTCTGTATCTCTGCGGGAAAAAAGTAAGGCCTGGTCCATATGCTGGCGCATATGAACCAGACCTTGCTATATTGATGGGTGTCCTACTGCCACTGAATAGCAGGATTGAAATCAACCGCACGCTTGTTCTGTATCAGGTGAAGAATGGCCGCTTCGTAATAATTCGTATCGAGGTAGTTCCATTCCGCGTCGCCGCCCAGCATCGTTTTCGTGAGTCCCGTAAGGCTCAGTAAATCGAAGAGGGGGCCCTGGTTTGTGGCCGGCGCCATGTGGTTGGCCTTGTCCCCGATCGCGGTCAGCATCTTCTTGTCAGCCGTTGCCGCATGCACGTAAAAAAGGGCGCCCTGGTCCAGCGTTCCCCATTCGTCCTCGCTGCCGGTGAGAAACAGGAGGGGCATGGTCACGTATTGGCCCGCGGATACAACATCGATCAGCTCAACTTCAGGCATTGAAATCCCCGCGGGCATCGTCTGCTGGGCAAGCACCGACGGATCGAGGACGGAATTCGCGAGGACGATCCCCTTCACCCTGCCGCCGAGGGTCGAGCTCAGGTAGGGGATATTATAGCCAATGGCCCCCCCGACCGAATGGGCGAATATGTAGAGGTTCTGGCTTGGCGTGCGCGTTACCCACTTGAACAGCGAACGCGGGTAGGTCATTCTTTTGTTCAGGGCCCAGTTGATCCCCCCGATGGCGTTTTGCGTCCATTCGACATGGCTGGGGCTGTCGCCCCCCAGGAGGGCCAGCACTCCCATGCTGGAAAGGATATTGAAGCCCGCCTCCTGGTACTGCGGGAAGATGACGTCATATCCCTTGCCGGTGAGATCGATGATAAGGTCGGCATAGATCTCAAAATTAACCAGGATCATGCCGTGAAGAATGACGACGGTTCCTTTCGGCACGCTGGTCTTGGTTGAAATAAAGACCTGTGTCTTTTCAGGATTGCTGAAGAATGGGGTGTTCGTTGTCGTGACGTAGTTTACCGCGAGCGCCCTGGATGCCATGAGGGAAACTGATAAAAAAAGCCCGAGAATCAGAAACAGTGCTCGTTGTCTCATTAGTGGTCTCCTTGTAGCAATTATTGTTGTATGGCGTGCGACATGATCGTTCTCGCAGGTATTGACTGATATGTCAATCATAAAAACCGGCTGACCGGTTTTTATGATAAAAAAACCGGTCAGCCGGAAAAAAATCATATTTTGCGATTGACAATACCGGGAAGGTGTTATAATGTTGACTGACTAATCAGTCAAGAAATGGATGGTCAGGCGGCCATGGAAAGGAAAAGCGTTATTCACTTCATGGGACTCATCGCCAGGATAGAGGGGGTCTCGTATGCAATTGCGGTCCCCCTGGCGGTGTATTTCGTGATTTTTTGCGGTGGATTTCATGGTGAGACCCTGGCGGCCCTGCTGACGGGCGTGCTGATTGCCGCTTCGATGGTGACGCCTGTGCGAATTCTCCGCTCCTTTCGCCGTCTGGTGCCGCTGTTGAATCATTACTATGCCGATTCCCCGGACCCCGCGGAATTGCTCAAAATGAAAATGATCCTGCTGGGCGAGCCGCGGCGACAGGCCATGGCAATAATGCTCGCGTGGTTCTTCGCCGTTTCCATTGCCGCGATAATAGCCCACCTGATTTCTCCCCTTAACACCATCCAGATGATAACGATGCCGGTGATCATGATGATCACCATGCCTTCGGGATACGTCTACGCCTATTTTCTCGCGGAGAAGTGTCTCGCGCCCATTTTAAAGGATGAAAAAATATCGAGCATCCAGTTTGACGGCATCGTGCGGTTTTCCGTGTTCAGGAAGATCTCCCTTTCGCTATTTGTCATCATGTGGTACCCCCTCGTCATGTTCGGCATGATAACCTATGAAATGAACAAGCAGATCATTGAGTTCGTGCACATTGAATATCACCTGGCCGCCATATTCATCATGATGACGATAATCATGCTGGTCATATCCTATCTCCTGGCGAGCTCGCTCAAGGCGACATTGAATGAAACGAAAAAGGGCGTCGATGCCCTTTCTGTTGGCAATCTCAGGGTGCGAATACCCCTGGTGACCTCCGATGAAATTGGCGACATGTCATCGCACCTGAATATGCTCATAGGATCACTGGGCGATTCCATCACCAAAATTTATGCCGAAGCGGAGAACCTCAGGACGGATTCCGGCATGCTCACCCGGGAGATGCTCAAATTCACGGATACCAGCAGGGAGGTGGCTTCATCACTTGAAGAAATGTCGGCGGCGCTGGAAGAGCTCGGTTCAACAAGCGAGAATATCGCGTCAAATTCAAAAGACCAGCATGCCAGGACAGAGCAGATTTATGACGTGTTTCAAAGCCTTAACGCGGGCGTCGCGGACGTTTCGGAGAAGGCCTCCGGTGCGTCGGACATTGCTGATTCCGCCGTTGATAAGGTCATGGCGGGTGACAGGATTCTTCGCGATACCGTTGCGCGTATCCAGGGGATAAAAACCGGCACGGAGGCGATCAGCGATTCCGTTGCCCTGATAAAGGACATCGCCGACAAGGTGAACCTCCTTTCCCTCAACGCCTCGATCGAGGCCGCGCGGGCCGGGGACTTCGGGAAGGGATTCAGCGTCGTCGCGCAGGAGATCTCGAAGCTCGCCGACAGCACCCAGGCCAACGCGGAAGAGATAACACAGAGACTCGCGGAGACGATCTGCACCGTCAACGAGAG
>CAZKPR010000007.1:27158-44046 GCA_964554685.1 uncultured Leptospirales bacterium
CCTACATGGATAAAACCTCCCGGTCATTCGGGGACATTATCACTTCGGTGAAGGAAACATCGTTGATCCTGAAGGACATTACCGGGGACACCAGGAAACAGGCGGAAATGAGCTCCGACATCGGGCAGAATTTCAACGCGGTCATTACCATGACTTCGGACAACCTGAACTCGACCATTGAGCAGGCGAACACCCAGCAGGAGTTCATCAAGACGCTCATGAGAACTTCCGAGTCGACCCAGAACATCGCCGGCGTGTCTAATTATCTCAGTGATTTCTCGATGAAACTCGCCCTGCGGGCCTCGGAATTAATGGAAAGCATTTCCTTTTTCAGAATTCGGAAGATGGTGTAAAAATATTCTTGACGAACATGGGGAGTGCATTAGCCTTGTAATTGATTGACTAATCAATCACATAATGGACGCGGCATGGCGGGTGAAGTAACATCAAAAAAGGAGATGATCAAGAACGCGGCGATAAAATCCTTCGCCAAGAGCGGGTATTATCACTGCAGGATATCGGATATCGCCCGGGAGGCCAGGGTCGCTCACGGCCTCATCTATCATTACTTTTCAAGCAAGGAGGACGTGCTCCTGTACATTTTTCAGAGCGCCTGGAACAACCTTCTTGAATACGTGAATTCAATCGAGCAGGGAAAGGGCGATCCCCTTGGAAAAATCGAAGCGGTCATGGAGTTCATGTTTAAAAGCTTCAAGAACAACATGGAGCTCATGAAAATCCTGATAATGGACATACCGAGGAGCGACAAATTCTACAACAGGGAAAACCAGGAGCTGTACAACAGCGTGTTCATGCATATCGCGAACATCATCGGTGATGGACAGCAGAAATCGATCTTTAAGGACGACATGTCACCGATGGTTGTGTCGCATATACTGCTCGGGGTTGTCGACTCGATAATCAGGCAGTACGTGTATAATTCGTATTTCGAATGGGAAAACATTGCCATAGGGAGCATTATCAATCAAACCACGGGTGTTTTATTTCATGGCATACGAAGGTGAGAATACCAATCCAATCATGTTCTGGAGGATGATATGAAAATTAAAAATGTCGCCGTCCTGGGTTCGGGGACAATGGGCCATGGCATTGCCCAGATTTCCGCCCATAAGGGATACCAGGTGTATCTGTATGACATTGACAAGGGAATGCTCGAGAAGGCCGACGCCGCCGTTCGTGGCAGTATTGAGAAGCATTTCGTTGCGAAGGGCAAGATAACCAAGGAAGAGGGGGAGGCTGTCATCTCCCGCATCAAAACCACGACCAGCCTTGAGGAGGCGGCCAAGGAAGCCGACATCGTCATCGAGGCCATTCCCGAGAAGCTCGAGCTGAAGAAGGAGGTCTTTGCCAGGCTTGACGGGTACTGCCCGAAGCACACGATACTGGCGTCGAATACCTCCGTTCTTCCGGTTACGGCGATCTCGGGCGCGACGAAGCGTCCCGACAAGTGCCTCGGTCTTCACTTTTTCAACCCCGCGTCGGTGATGAAGCTCGTCGAGGTGGTAAAACCAATAGGGGTAAGCGCCGAAACCCTGGAAACGGCGATCGAGTTCTGCAAGAGCATCGGCAAGGTTCCCGTGACGGTGAAGGACGTTCCCGGATTCATCGTCAACAGGCTTCTCGGGCTTCTGTACCAGGAAGCCGCCCAGATAGTCCTGGAAGGGACGGCGACGGCCGAGGAAGTGGATACGGCCATGAAGCTCGGGGCCGGTCACCCCATGGGGCCCTGCGAGCTGGCTGATTTCGGGGGTTTCGATATTATCGCGAACGCGGGGGACGGAGTGTACGATTATACCCACAAAGAACGGGACGCGGTCAACATCCTCTACCGGAAGATGATCGAGGCGGGCCGTCTTGGCAGGAAAAACGGAAAGGGTTTTTACGATTATCACCCTGACGGCACCAAGACCCCCTTCACGCTGTTTTAATGAGTGTAATTACGGCGAAAAGAAAAGGTGGCGAATATGAAATATGAGGATATACTGGTTGAGAAAAAAGGAAAGGTGGCGACCATAACAATCGACAGGCCGAAGGTGGTCAATGCCATACGGCACCAGACCATGCTGGAGATCCAGGATGCGCTGAGGAACGACATCGTAAAGGACGATAACATCCTGGTCCTGGTCATTACCGGCGCGGGGGACAAGGCGTTCATATCAGGCGGTGATATATCGATCATGAACAAGGGCACCGGTTTTGTTGAGACGGCCTACGAGATACCAAACGGCCAGGCAATCTGCGCGGAAATCGAGAATTTCCCCAAGCCGGTCATAGCGCGTATTAACGGCCTCGCCCTGGGCGGGGGCACGGAGGTCGCCCTGTCGTGCGATATCCGTATCGCTTCCTCAAACGCGAAGATGGGCCTTCCCGAAATCAGGCTCGGCATCATACCCGGGTACGGCGGAACTCAGCGCCTGCCCCGCCTGGTGGGAGTGGGCAAGGCCAAGGAGCTCATCATGACCGGTGATCATATACCGGCCGAGGAGGCGTTGCGGATCGGGCTGGTAAACCAAGTGGTTCCCCCGGAGGAACTCGACGATGCCGTTCAGAAGATGGCGGAGAAACTGGCCTCCAAGAGCCCCTTCGCCCTTTACATTGCGAAAACGGCCATCAACAACGGGATCAACACTGACCTGAAGACCGCCATTTCCCTGGAGGCGCTCTGCTTCAGCCTGACCATGGGCAGCGAAGATAAAACAGAGGGGATGACCGCCTTCCTCGAAAAGCGGAAGCCCCAGTTCAAGGGGAGATGATCCCGTTGCGGATGACGGCTGTGATGGATTGAGATGAAAAACCATGTGCGGGGTGAAACAATGAAAGAAGTAGTGGTGGTAGACGGAGTTCGTACCCCCATTGGCAGGATGGGGGGGGCGCTTGCCCGGTTCAGGCCCGAGGAGCTCGCGGCATTTGCTCTTCGCGGATTGAAGGACCGCATGAAGTTCGATCATGCCCTTGTTGAAGATATCCTCGTCGGACACGCGTGCACCAATAATGCGGCGGTCAACATCGGCCGATGGGCAAGCCTGAAGGCGGGTTTTCCGCAATCAGTCCCGGCTCAGACCGTGGAGCGCCAGTGCGGTTCCGCGCTGCAGACGATTAATACCGCGGCGGCGTATATACTCTCCGGTTTCGGCGATGTATATATCGCGGCGGGATGCGAGTCATGGAGCCGGCAGCCCTACATGATGGAGCGTCAGGAGAGCCCCTATTCCCTCGCCCCTCCCTCCTGGATTACCCGTCAGACGGGCCCGGATGACGAAACGAATATTTCCATGGGCATTATAGCCGAGATCCTGGCGGAGGAATTCAACATCACCCGGCAGGAACAGGATGCCTTCGGCCTTCGCAGCCAGGATCTGGCGCTTCAGGCGATACGGGAGGGCCTGTTCAAGGATGAGATTGTTCCCGTCGAGGTGCCCCAGAAGAAAGGATCTCCCGTCATCTTCGACACGGATGAACATCCCAGGGAAACCACGATTGAGAAGCTGGGGCAGCTGAAACCGGCTTTCAAGAAAGACGGCACCGTGACCGCCGGGAGTTCGTCGGGAATGAACGACGGCGGCGTGGCAGTGCTCCTGATGTCAGCTGACCGTGCTGCGGAATTGAAGGTCACGCCGAGGGCGCGATTTATCACCTCGGCGCTGGGCGCACGGGAGCCGAAGTACATGGGCATCGCCCCGGTCATCGCGTGCGAAAAGGCGCTGAAGAGTGCCGGGCTCAAGCTCGAGGATATGGACGTGGTGGAGTGCAATGAGGCCTTTGCATCGCAGACCCTTGCGGTCATGAGACTCCTGGAAAAGAACGGGCACAGGGTACTGCCCGAGCGATGGAACCCCCATGGCGGAGCGATCGCCTTCGGGCACCCCAACGGAATGTCGGGTGGACGTCTCGCCATCGCCGTGGTGAACGAGCTGCACCGCATCAATGGGCGTTACGGCCTGGCCACTCTCTGTATCGGCGGCGGACAGGGTATCGCCACCATATTCGAACGCATCGAGGCATAGGAGGCTTCCATGGCTGACAGGGCAGGCATCGTGGCAGTCGCGCAGACACGCTTCAGCCCCAAACGGGCCGATACCAACGTGGGCGAGCTTGCATACGAGGTGATAGAGAAGGTCCTCCATGAGACGGGCCTTAAAATGAAGACGGGCATTGACAATACGATAAGCTGTTCCCATGATATATGGGACGGCCAGACCATATCGAACATTGGCATCACCGACGTGGCGGGCGGCCATTTGCGCAACGAGGAGAAAATGGCCATGGATGGCTCCACGGCGGTGTATTACGGAGCAATCGGAATATTGTCCGGCGAGTTTGAATGCACCCTTCTCATCGCGCACACGAAGATGTCCCAGACGAACCGGCACGTGGTGAGCAACGACGCCTTCGAGCCCATCTATACCAGGATGCTGGGAATGGATTTCACCTCGGCGGCCGCGCTCCAGTGCCGGCGCTACATGGAGCGTTACGGCATCACTGATCGCCAGGTTGCCCTGGCCGCGGTAAAAAATCTTGGGAACGCGTACCGGAACAGGAAGGCCCACAACTTCGGGCGGTTTGCCGTTGAGGACGTGCTCGGGTCGCCGGTGCTTGCTTCGCCGATCCGCTCCATGGAAGTCGCTCCCGATACTGACGGAGCGGTCGCCATGATCATAGCCTCGGAAAAAAGGGCGAAGACCCTGGCAAAGAAGCCGGTGTGGATAAAGGGCATCGGCACGAGCTATGATTCCTATTACCCCGGCGACAGGGACCTTGCATGCTGTGAGTCCCTTGTCAAGGCGTCGTCCCGGGCCTATAAAATGGCGGGCATACGCAAACCCCGTAAGGACGTGCACCTCGTGGAGCTGGGAGATGAGTTTTCCTACCAGGAACTTCTCTGGACCGAGGGACTGGGTTTGTGCGAACCGGGCAAGGGCGGAGAGCTCGTCGAATCCGGCGCGACATGGTTTGGCGGCTCATTGCCCGTGAACCCCTCGGGCGGGGCACTGGGCGGCGTGCCCGCAAACGTGATGGGGCTCAACAGCGTCGCGGAAGCGGTACTTCAGCTCAGGGGTATGGCGGAAGACCACCAGGTGGACGGCGTGAGGACCGCCGTGGTCCAGGGCCACTCGGGATTCTGCGGCCAGCACCACTGCGTTCTCGTCCTGGGAAGGGACTAGGAGGGACCATGAAAAGAAACGTTGCGATTATCGGTGGAGGACAGACCTACCATGCCGCGCGCCGGCATGACGTGAGTCAGCCGGAGATGGTCCACGAGGCGGTCATGGCGGCGCTCAACGACGCCCAGATGACCATTGATGAAATCGACGCGGTGCTCCTGGGCAACATGGAGTTCTTCGAGGGACAGCACTTCACGGACTGCTGGCTGGCTGACAGCATCGGGGCCTTCGGAAGGCCGGGGCTCAAAATCACTACAGGTGGGACGGTCGGGGCCACTATCGTGCATGCCGGTGCCCACCACGTGGCCAGCGGCCTTTTTGACAGGGTGCTCTGCGTGGGATTCGAAAAGCAGGAGGAGGGCGATTCCAACGCGATCCTGAGCGGGGTGGCGCATCCCCTCTTCGGGAGATCCATGGCCGGTGCCGCGATAGGTTTTTTCGCCATGCTGGCGACGTCCTATATCGCGAATTACGGCGCAAGCGACCGGCACTCGGCAATGGTACGCGTGAAGGCCGCCGAGAACGCCAGGAAGAACAAGCACGCGCATCTGAAGCTGAAACTCGGCGTTGACGATGTCCTCAATTCGCGCATGCTCGCCTACCCCATTCGTCTTCTCGAAATGTGCCCCGCGTCCAACGGCGCCTGCGCGGTTATCCTCGCGGATGAAAAAACCGCAAAGGCGCGCTCCAAAAAGCAGAAACCGGTCTGGATACGGGCCATGGATACCGCGCATAACGAGCAGTTCGTGCTGGAATGGCGCGATACCGCCTCGAAGGCGCCCCGATTCTCCGAGGTCTGTGCCACCCGCGTCTATAAAAAGCTCGGGGTCAAGAACCCCGCCAGGTACTACGATTGTTTCGAGGTGTACGAGCCCGCGACATGGGCGGAGATCATGTGGTACGAGGACCTGCACCTCTGCAAGCGCGGCGATGCCGCGCGGCTCATCGAGGAAGGCCTGACGAACATAGACGGAACAATGCCGGTCAATCCTTCCGGCGGCGTGCTCTCCACCAACGCCATCGGCGCATCCGCAATGCTGCGGGTATGGGAAGCCGCCATCCAGATCAGGGGCGACGCCGGCGACCACCAGATACCGAGGGAAGTGCACCGCGCCCTGGCCACCGCCTACGGCGGCACCTGCTGGACGGTGATAACCTCGCTTTCAGACAGTCTTGACGATTGAAGGAGGATTGCATGAGCCAGGAAGCCCATGAGCAGGAACTGATACACATTCCCATACTGGTGGATGTGCCGTATTCATTTGCGGCCGGCACCTTCATGACCCGGTTTCTCCTCGAGATAAAGAACAACGGGACGTTTTACGGCGTGCGGTGCCCCAGGTGCAAAAGGGTGATGATACCGCCGCGCGTTGTGTGCGCCCGGTGCCATGTCAGGAGCGGGGAATGGGTGAAACTCGGCAGTGAAGGGACGCTTGCCGCCTTCACCATCATGTATTTTCCCATGACCGACCCGACTACGGGCAAGCCCCATGATCCCCCCTTCGCCTATGGATCCGTGAAGCTTGACGGATGCGACGCGCCCCTCGATCATTTCCTGAATATCTAGCCGAATATGAACAAGATCAAGGTGGGGATGAGATTCAGGGCCGTCCTGCGCCCCCAGGCGGAGCGTAGGGGCGATCTGAGCGACATCCTGTATTTCGATCCCGTGCAGGATGCGAAATAATGGCGGGCATCATGAGACCCCGGGAGGAACGGCATGGCTGAAACACTGTACACACCCTTCATCGTCGATCAGCATATCACCGCGTTGAGCAGGTACTATGCGGGAAAAATCGGAAGCAGGTTTTACCGTGAGCTGAGAGACAACGGGAAGATCTTCGGGACAAGATGTCCAGGGTGCAACAAGGTCTACTGGCCTCCCCGCCAGACGTGCGGGCCATGCTTCCGGGACATGACGGAGAACGACATGCTGGAGATCGGTCCCCGGGGGACGGTCGTGAGCTTCACCAGGGTGGAATATGACAGCCCGGTAATGCCGAGGAAAGCGCCGTTTTATTACGCCGTGATTACGCTGGACGGCGCCGATACGGGCATCACCCATTTCCTGGACGGGGTGGAACCGGCTGATGTCGCATGCGGGATGCGCGTGGAGCCGGTCTTCGCCGAAGAAAGAAAGGGGACCATACTGGACATCGCGCATTTCAGGCCGGTGCGTGACTGAGAAGGGCCGGATGAAGGATCATGAAGGGGTAATCTGAATGGAAAGCATTGAGAAGGAACGCAGGAATTATCTCGCCTATTTCGAGGGGTCCCGTGGCGCGGTGCGCAATCCCGTGAACTATCAACGTCGTGACGATGCCTCCCACATCTTTCATAACGAAAAGGACTATTCCGAATGGTGGTATTTCGACGCCTCGTTTTCGAACGGCTACCATATCGTCATCACGTATCACTACCGGAACTTTTTTCTTCCGAACATGCCCCCCTCGCTCCAGTTTTTTCTCTACCTGCCGGACGGCACGCGCATTGACCGGTACGAGCTCTGCAAGCCGGAGGAGACCTACGCGGACCCCAACTATTGCGATGTGAAGATGGGAAAAAGCTGGGTCAGGGATTGTGGCGATCACTACCGCCTGGTGATGGATATCAATAAATACGGATTTGACCTGGTGTTCAGAAACACGGTGCCCCCGTGGAAGCCGGGCACCGGTTTCAATTACAAGAACGAGGAATCCCGCAGGGTTGCGGGGTGGGTGGTGCCGATGCCTGCCGCGAGCGTGGAGGGGACGATCACCTTAAAAAATGAAAAAATCTCCGTAGAGGGCTACGGATACCATGATCACAACTGGGGGAATTTTCATACCTCGGATGTGTTTCGCGGTTGGTACTGGGGGAGGGTGCATACGGACCGGTACGCCATCGACTGGGGATGGGTGCTGCCGAGGGACGATCGAATGCCCATCGTCTCGCCGCTTTTGCTTGCCAGGCCCGGCGAGATTGTCCTGTCCACCGACATGCTTGAGGTGACCACCGAGGACTTCACTGTTGACGAGAAACTGGGACAGCGTTATCCCCGGCATCTTGTCGTCAAAACGGACACCAGCGGAGTGAAAATGAAGCTCGCCATACGAACCACGCGGGTGGTGGAGCAGATGGCGCTTCCGAAGGTAATGCCGTGGGACCAGTACTATTTCCGCTTTCTTGCTGATTTCACCCTTGATGTCGAGATCGACGGGGAAGGCGGACGAGCGCGGGGAGAAATGCTTCATGAATATGTTATCATGTTTCCCGGCGATTCAGAGGCCGGGTAGAGGAGAGAATCATGGCTGAACAGTTTGACGCGATCATCATCGGGGCCGGGGTAGGGGGCCTGTCGGTCGGCACCCTTCTTGCGAAGGAGGGGATGAAGACCCTTATTGTCGAGCAGAACGACCGCGTAGGCGGAAGGGCGCTTTCGGTGAAGGGGGACGAAATAACTGAGAAGGGCCTCCAGTGGTACAGAAACCTCCTGAGGACCCAGTATACCTACATCGCCGGTTCTGAGCCCTCCATGGAGCAGATCATCGAAAATAAGCTTCTCAACGGCTATACCCTTGATGTCGGGTACCACGCCCTCAGCGCAAACGGTGCGGGGTACATGCTGGATTTCGAGGATCTCATCGGGGGACTGGACGGCGTGGTGCGTCACGGGGCGATGTACGGGTCCCATTACAAAGGAAAGATTTACCGCGACGTCGCGGGCATGTCGGTGGATCCGTCGCTGAGGGTTCTTTCCAAGGAGGGGAATATTCCCTACCTCGATTATTATACCGATGCCTACAAGCTCTCCGACGAGGAGATCGACCGCCTCGAGAAAGTCTCGTTCAAGAAATGGGCCGAAGAGAAAGGGATAACGAAGAATGACGTCATCTACAATCATCTACATACGGTGAGCACGCTCTTTTCAACCATCAATAACCCGGAGGATATTTCCATAGGCGATATCTTCCGCTATTTCAAGCATGCCTTCGGTCCGAAGCTCCGGCGCGGTGTCCTCGGGTACGTCGGGGGATTCGTCGAGAATGGCACCATGGAATGGTCCAGGGCGGTGGCGGATAAATTCAAGTCCCTGGGGGGAACCCTTGCCCTCAATACCAGGGTGAAGGAGATAATGGTCGAAAACGGGCATGTCGCCGGTCTCGTGGTCGAGGGAGACGGGGGACAGGTCCGCTACCGGGCCGGGCGTGTGATCAGCAATATACCCGCCCAGCACACGTTTCAATACATAGACCGCTCCCTTTTCCCAAAGGAATGGGTCGACAGGGTCGAGCATATGTACGGATACGGCAGCTATGTGCCGTACATGGGCCTTAACTCCCTGGTGATGCCCGAGGAAGAGGCGAAGATGGGCCTCAAGAATACCTGCGTACTTCCCAGGTCCGAAGGTTTCGACTACGACGTCTACATCTGCTGGAACATACAATCGGCACTGGACCCCTCGGTGGCGCCGGCGGGGAAGTATCTCTACACCGCCTACCTGCCCCTGACCGAGAAAGAATCCCTGGACAGGAACCTGGTAGGGAAAATCGTCAACCGGTTACCCGATTTCATGGAAGAGATTTACCCGGGCTTTAAGCAATCCATTGACTGGAGGCTTGACCTGGTGTGCTGGAAACTCGAGGGGGTGGCCAAGAGCATATCCCAGGCGGGAACCCAGAAGGTGCCGGTCAGATCCCCCCACGTGGAAGGACTCTTTTTCGCCGGTGACACGGCCAAGGGCTACGGCGTAGCCATGGACTGCGCGATCGCTTCGGGCATCATATGCGCGGGCGAGATTCTGCAGAAAGATTTCGGCATACGGTAACAGACTAATGGAGCAATTCGACGCGGAGAAATGAAATGAAAAACGAAAAAAATTCACGAGACGTGGTAATCGTCAGCGCCGTGCGGACTCCCTTCGGGAGGTTCGACGGCGTTTTGAAGACCGTCCTCAGCTTTGATCTGGCCATCGAGGCCCTCAAGGAAGTGACGAACAGGATCGCCCTTCCTCCCGAAGAAGTTGATGAAGTGTACTACGGGACCTGTATTCCCGCGGAATACGCCATCTACACGAATGTTCCGGCACGGCAGGTCACCCTGGGGGCCGGGTTCCCGGACGACAATATCTCCCTTACCATTGACCGGGCGTGCTGCTCTTCAATGACGGCGATACGCCTGGCGTATCAATCGATTAGCTCCGGGAATGCCGATATCGTGATCGCTTCCGGGGCCGAGAACATGGGCAACGTGCCCCTTATCGCCCAGGCGGCCAAGGCCCGCTGGGGCAACCGCCTCGGGCCCATCGCCCTGGAGGATGTGCTCTTCGAGCTGGGATACGGGCGCCGGGGGTTTGCCCCCGTGGCGACCGATTCGGGCCACGTGGCGCTGGAATATGGCGTGAGCAGGGAGGAGCAGGACCGGTGGGCCGCGCAGAGCCACCAGCGGTGGTTCCAGGCCTTCGAGGCGGGCAGGTTCAAGGTGGGCGAGGAACTGATGTCCCTTACGGTGCCCCAGGCGAAGGGAGAGGCCCTGGACATGGCGCAGGACGAGTCCCCGAGAAAAGACAGCAGCATGGAAAAGCTGGCCAAGCTCAAGCCTGTGTACGGGAGCCCCACCGTGACCGCCGGAAATGCACCGGGCATGAACTCCGGGGCGTCGGCGGTGGTGCTCATGTCGCGTGAGAAGGCCGAGGCAAAGGGCCTTGCCATCCTGGGAACGGTGGAATACACCCAGGCGGCCGCCGGCACGCCGAAATACATGGCGTGCGTTCCGGCACTCGCCATAATGAAATTGCTCGATAGGGCCGGGATGACCATCGACCAGATGGACCTGATCGAGATCAACGAGGCCTTCGCGGCGGTAACCCTCGTGTCGCTCATGATGCTCGCGGACAGCGACGAAAAGAACTGGCGCAAGCTCCAGGAGAAGACCAACGTGAACGGCGGCGCCATCGCCATCGGCCACCCCGTCGGAGCGAGCGGCGCGCGGATCACCATGACGCTCATGTATGAACTGCTTCGCCGCGGAGGCGGCGTGGGTGTCGCGGCAATATGCGGGGGTCTTTCCCAGGGCGAAGCGCTGATGCTCAGGGTGGAATGATGACTGCCGCGCCCTACTTTCGGCGGAATGAAAAAACATCCGGTGGTGGGAGCCGGGCGACAGGAGCGAGGCATACATTAATTCTAGAGGAACGATGATGTCAGACTGGAAAGAAAATGTGGAAACGCTGACCCTTAAAGGACAGATCGCGGTACCCTATACCTGGTGGGTCGGATCAACGGGGAGCCGCTTTCTTATCTCCCTGCGAGATGAAAAGAAAATTATGGGGAACCGGTGCGCCACCTGCAACAGGGTGTACGTCCCTCCGCGAAAGAATTGCGGCCGCTGCTTCACAGAGATCGAGGAGTGGATAGAATTGCGGCCCGAGGGTGAGATCGTGTCCCACTCCGTGGTGTGTTTTCCCTTCAAGGTCCAGCCCTGCGCGCCTCCCTTCGCGTATGCCCTCATCAAGCTCGATGGAGCCGATGTCAGCATCGTGCATATCATAAAAGAGGAACTGGACAGGGTGGCGACGGGCGCGCGGGTAAGGGCGCGGTTCAGGGAAGATCGCAGCGGGCACATTCTCGATATTGACTGCTTTGAAATTATATGAGGAAGGGCATATGGGCACAATAGGAAATGCCGCCATCGTGGGCGTGAGCCAGACCGGGTACGAACGGCGGAAAGCGGACACGATATATGCTGACCTGGTCTTCGACGTCGTGAAGGGCGCGCTTGACGATGCCGGGCTGTCGATCGACGATATCGACAGCGTGGTGACGATATCGAATGATTTCAATGACGGGAGAACCATCTCTGGCATGGCCGTGGGCGACGCTTCCGGGGGCCAGGATAAAAACATATCCACGGTAGAGGGGGACGGCACCTTCGGCGCCTATTACGGGCTCATGCGCGTCCTCTCGGGATACGGCGCGACAATCGTGGTGGCGCACTCAAAGGGCAGTGAAGGCGATATCAGGTACATCACGAACGGGATGTTCGACCCGGTGTACCAGCGCCTGCTCGGGCTCGAGTCGATCAGTTCCTCGGCGCTGCAGGCGCGCTGCTACCTGGACCGGTACGGGCTGTCGGAGGAGCAGTTCGCCGCGGTATCGGTGAAGAACCACGGCAACGCGCGGAACAACCCGCTGGCGCACCTGCCCATGGACATCACCGTGAAGGACGTGATGCAATCGAGAAAGCTTGCCGACCCGCTGAAGCTCCTTGACTGCAGCCCTGTGAGCGACGGCGCCGCCGCCATCATCATCGCCGGCGAGGAGATAATGAAAAAATCACGAACCCTTCCGGTGAGGATCAGGGGCGTGGCGCACTGCTGCGAGGATTACATGCTGGGTGACCGGGACCTGTCCACTCCTTCGGCGCTCATGCAGGCCGCGGGGAGGGCGTACGAGATGGCCGGGATCAGGGACCCCCGGAAAGAAATCGACCTTGTTGAACTGTACGACGCGTTTTCGTACATGGAGCCGCTCTGGCTCGAGGGCCTCGGTTTTGCCGATCCCGGGAAGGGACCTTCCCTGCTTGAGCGGGAAATATCCACCATGGGGGGCAGCATGCCGGTGAATCCCTCCGGCGGCGTTATTTCCTCGCACGCGCTTCTCGTGGCGGGGCTTGCGCGCATTGTCGAGTCCGTTCTGCAGCTTCGCGGCGAGGCGGGGGCACGCCAGGTTGAAGGCGCACAGAACGCGGTCGCCCATGGAATCAACGGACCGTGCGGCCAGAGTCACTGTGTGTGGGTCCTGAGCAATATAATGTGAGGTTGGGTAGACAATGGCACGCAGCGTTGCGATCGTTGGAACGGGACAGACGTATCATAAAAGTCATCGCCCGGACGTGAACCAGAGGGAGATGATACATGAGGCCGTGACCAGGGCCCTCGCGGATTGCGAGCTTGCTATCGGGGACATCGATGCAATCGTGATAGGCAACATGGACCATTTTGAATCGATTAATTACGTCGACGCATGGAGCGTCGAGGGTTCAGGGGCGTTCATGAAGCCGATCATGAAGGTGACCACGGGCGGCACCACGGGGGCGTCAATCGCCATCGCCGCCTACTACCACGTGGCGTCGGGGCTGTTTGACAGGGTCCTTGCGATCGGATGGGAAAAGAACTCGGAGAGCGATACCACGGCGGCGATCATCACCTGCAGTGACCCGATATGGGACCGGTTCTCCTATTCGGGGGCCATCCCGAGCCTCGCCACCGAGGCGACGGCCTACATGGAAAAATACGGGGCCAGGCAGGAAGACGCGGCGATGATTGCCGAGCGGGACCGGGCCAACGCGCTCAACAATCCCTACGCGCACCTTCAGAAACCCCTCACCGTGCGCGAAGTGATGGAATCCCCCATGCTGGCCTATCCCATCAAGCTCGGCGATATATGCCCGAGAAGCGACGGGGCCTGCGCGGTAGTGTTTGCCGCAGATGGCGTGGCCCAGAAGATAACTCGGCGCCCCGCCTGGGTGAAGGCCGCTTCCGTGCGGCATTCCTACACGTGGTTCGGTGATTCGACAGACTATGACAGGGGGCTCGTGTCACTGCAGAGGGCGTCCAGGGAAGCGTACGCCCACGCCGGGATCACCGAGCCGTCAAATGAGATCGACGTGGCCGAGCTGTATCTACCCTACACATGGGCGGGAATCAAGTGGATCGAGGACCTGAATTTCTGCGGTCCCGGCGAGGGGGCGAAGTTCGTGCGCGAGGGGAACACGCACATGGACGGGCGCGTACCGGTGAATCCCTCCGGCGGAGTCATCAGCACCAACTGCATCGGCGCCACGGCGCTGCTCCGTGTCGCCGAAGCCGCGATACAGGTGATGGGAAAAGGCGATGCGCGTCAGGTCCCCTGCGTGCGCAATGCTCTCGCGACGGGTTTCGGCGGATGTTTCTGGTCTGATGTCGTTATCCTCGGTATTGATAAGCCGTAATAAAACAGCGGAGAATAGCCATGGCGACAGAACGCCAATACAACGAATACCTTACGGTAAGCTTCACCGAACCGATGCCGTACGAATGGTCCATCGGGAAATATGGAAGCGCCTTCTTCAAAGAGATACGGGAGAACGGCCGGTTTTTGGGCATCCGGTGCCACCGGTGCAATAACGTGTACGTGCCCCCGCGCCGCGTCTGCGGGCCCTGCTTCGAGGAGCTTTCCGATCTGGTGCCCCTGACCGATACCGGCACGATTGTCGCCTTTTCCGTGGTCAACTATCCCTTTTTAGACCCCGCGACGGGGACACAGCGACCCATCCCGTACACCTATGGATACATAAAGCTCGATGGGGCCGATAATATTTTTTCACATATCATCAACGAGACTGATGTTAATAAAATCAGGGTTGGGGATAAGGTCAAGGCGGTTTTCCGGGCCACGGACGAGATGCAGGGAAATATCAATGATATTCTTCATTTCGATATTATTAAAAGCTGATGAAACGGCGGCCGCCGGTTTTCCTGCCGTGAAGACACGGTCAAGCGTACGAAATCCGGCTGCGGTGAAAAGAGCGAGGGCGTGACAATGGGGAATAATTATTATAAGCGTGACAGCAGGGACGTTCATTTCGTCCTGAAAGAGCATCTGAATATCGATGCGCTCCTGGAATACGAGCAGTTCGCCCACTTTTCCATTGACGATTTCAATATGATCCTCGAACTGGCTGATAAAATCGCGAAAGAGCAGATGGCCCCGACGTTCCAGGACACCGACAGGGACGATTGCGCCCGGTTCGAAAACGGTTCGGTCATGGCCCCCCGGTGTTTCCATTCCCTGTGGGACCTCTTCAAGGAGGGGAGCTGGTTCGCCCTGACCCAGAGTCCTGACTACGGGGGCCAGGGGCTCCCCCTGGTCGTCGCTGAGGCGGCCACGGAGTTTTTCATGAGCGCCAACTTCGCCTTCGGTACCTATTCCGGCATGGGACCCGGGCAGGGCGCCATGATCGAAAAATTCGGCAACGACGCCCAGCGGAACCTGTTCTGCCAGAAACTCTACGACGGCACCTGGGGAGGCGCCATGGCGCTTACCGAACCCGATGTGGGTTCGGACGCCCACCTCGTATCCGCACGGGCCGTGAAGGACGGCGACTATTACCGTGTAACCGGGTCCAAGGTTTTCATCACCTCGGGCGAGCATGACCTGACCGAGAACATCATCCACATGGTGCTGGCGAGGATCGAGGGGGCGCCTCCGGGGGCCAAGGGCGTTTCGCTCTTCGCGGTTCCCAAGATATGGGTCAACGAGGATGGCTCCATGGGTGAGCCGAATGACGTCGCCTGCGTGGGAATCGAGCACAAGATGGGCCTTCACGGCTCGGCGACGTGCCAGATAAGCTATGGAGACAACGGCGGGTGCCGTGGCCATCTCATAGGCGATCCGGGAATGGGGCTTGCCTATATGTTCCAGATGGTGAATGTCGCCCGGATGGCCGTGGGCCTCGAATCAGCCGCGTTCGCGGCGAATATTTACGCCAATGCCCTCGAGTACGCCAGGCAGCGCGTGCAGGGTACTCGTTTCGGAGACAGGAGCGGCTCGCGGATTCCCATCATCGAGCACCAGGAGGTGCGGCGCCTGCTGATGACCATTAAATCATTCGCCGAAGGAATGCGCGTGCTCACCTACAAGGGTTATCTCTACGAGGATATCGCCCGTGCGGAAGTCGACGAGGGCCGGAGGAAACTGGCGGAGGAGAGCCTGGAATTCTTTACGCCCATCATTAAGGGCTACTGCTCCGAGCGGATATGGGAGATATCCGCCATGGGCATCCAGATACTCGGCGGGTACGGGTATTGCTCCGAGTACCCCATCGAACAGTATGCCCGGGACTGCAAGATTCTCTCGATATGGGACGGTACCACCTACATCCAGTCAATAGACCTTGTGGGCAGGAAACTGAAGTTTTCCGAGGGGAGCGCCTTCCGCCGGTGGATTGAAGACATCAAGGCGTTCCTGGACAAGGCGCGGGTGAATCCTGAAATGGAAAAGGAATCCGCCGTCATGAGCGAGGCCCTGGGGATCGTGCTTGTTTTCGCGAAGAAATATGAAAGTGAGTTCAAGGGCCGGAACCCGGATCTCGTCCCGCTTTCCTGCGTGAGATTCCTCGACTGCTGCGGGGAGCTGGCGATCGCGCACCTCCTGGCCGAACAGGCGGTCATCGCGGGACGAAAACTCGAGGGACTTCCCGGAGATCATCCGGACCATCATTTTTACAGTGGAAAGATCGCGACGGCGCGCTTTTTCATCATGAATATACTGCCGAATATTTTCGGGCGGTATAAAGCCGTGGAGCTTGAAGACACGAGCGCCATTTCTATCAGCGACGAGTGCATGTAGACACGAATGGGGATGACGAGTCATGGAAAAGAGCTATTTCGAAGATTATCACGTCGGTGAAAAATTCGTGTCGCCGGCGCGCACCATCACCGAATCGGACATACACGCCTTCGCCTCCCTCACCGGGGACTGGCATCCCGTGCATACCGACGTGGAATTCGCGAAAAAGACCCCCTTCGGGGGCCGCATAGCCCACGGCATGCTTACCCTCTGCGTGGGAAGCGCGCTGATATTCAGGCTGGGACAGTACGTCACGCTGCCGAAGTCCTACATCGCCAATTACGGCATGGATTCCGTCAGGTTCGAGAACCCCGTTATGATAGGCGATACCAAACG
>CAZKPR010000008.1:0-43507 GCA_964554685.1 uncultured Leptospirales bacterium
ACTCCAGAGCGGGATCCCGAGTTCATGGCACACCTTCATGATCCCCTCAAGGGGCGGTATGGCCATGCCCTCCCACTGGGAAAGGTTGGGAGGGGTTATGCCGATCCTCCCCGCCAGCTCTTTCTGGGAGATTCCGGCATTTTTTCTCAATTCCTTGATTTTATAACCAAAATTTTCCATTAATTCTTTATAATAATACAAATATTTATTATTGTTTATTTTTTATTAAAATATTTTTAATTTTTCTTTGAAATTATTTTGACAAATTAATTAATTATTATTTTCTTAACATTCATGTTATCATAATAATAATACATTAATTTTTTGCAAGGAGTATTTCCATGGCACCAGAAAAAAAACTCGGATTCCTTCTACTATTCATCATCGCGTCAACAATCCCGGCACGGGGCGAGTTCATCTCCGAGGCACGCCTCATCGGCGTATCGAAAAAAATATATGATGAGATCATCAGGCCCGTTAAGGGGAAAAAAACCATCGAGGCGACATTCAGGGAATCATCCCATGGGGGCACGTACCGTGAAATCGGACGATCCCACGCGCGGTTCCTTTTAAAGACAGATCCCGATTTCATGAACAACTTCAACCGTGTTGCGGGGGCTCTTCTGCCGGCGGACCACTCCTCACGAAAGTCCGATCTGGGCCATATTAAGGAACTGGCAAAGGGCTTTTTTCCCGAAATCCTCGAAGAGATCGACGGATTCGCCGAGGCCGCCGGAATAGACCGCGATGACGCCGTGCGGTACCTCACCCTCTATGGCGCCGGGACCGGAACGCGGGGGAGGCTTTTCGGCAACTGCAGCATCTTCACCGTGGGCAGGGAGAGAAGCGCCACGGGGACGCCCCTGGTGGGAAGGAGCTACGAGTGGTACGTGCGCTACTGCGACATGAACGCCGTGATCACGCATCCCGCCGGAGGTTACTCCTCCATGGGATCCTCCCACCACTTCGTGGGAAGGCTTGACGGGATGAACGAGCACGGCCTCTTCATCGGGATCATGGCGAGCATATCCATACGGAAACAGCGGGACGGCTTCCTGTTCCCGATTATTGTACGGGCGGTCCTCGACAAAGCGAAAAATCTGGACGAGGCTATCGCTATACTTGGGAAGGCGCCCCATTCCGACGGCATCAATTATTGTATTGCCGACCGATCGGGGAACGCCGCCGTGGTCGAGGTGATACCGGGGAGGCCCCACTCCATCCGGCGCCTTGAGGACGACGCCGCGGGCGTCCTGACCTCCACGAACCACTTCCAGAACCGGGACACGGCGCGGAGAAACGCGGTAATCATGCCGAACTCCTTCGAACGGCTCCACATTCTCCGCAGGCTCCTTGGAAAGAAGGAAGAAAAGATCGGGCCGGACGATGTCGCGCGTATTCTTGCCAGCGAGCGCCCTGACGGAGTCTTCTGGAAATACCATGAGAACGGCTTCGGTACGCTTTTTTCCGGTGTATACGACCTTGAAAAGGGCACATGGCGGGTAACGGTGGGGGGCGGGATGGTAAAGGAATACCGGATCGACACCGCGCGCGGCGGCGCCGAAAAAGTGACTCTTGAAAATGCCCCGGGAAAAATGACCGCCGTGAGCAGGGGAGGAAACCTCTTCGACATGGCCACCTTTAACGGCTTCCCGCCGGTGGACCGGGATTCGTTCTACTTCAACGCCAGGATCTCATACGTCGCGACGGATTTCCTCATGTATCCCTATGCGGATATCTCGGGTCATTACAAGCTCGGACTCGGTACTGAGCGGACCTACGGGCCCCATGTCGATTTTTCGGTGTTCGCGCAGCCAAGCGGTCTCTTTTTCAACTGCGGCGCCACGGTGGCCTTCAATCCCCTCCCCCTCTTTTCCCTGGAGGTGACGCCCTTCTATTACCTGGGCTACGCGCGATCGGTTCAGGACAGGTTCGCCTTCAGGAAGAGAAAGGTTTCGGACATGGAAAAAGCGGCGCCCATCATCAATCCCGGACTCGGCGAAATGGAGGGAAGCCCGGGCATCACGATCAATCCCGTGCTTTCCCTCGGAGGGATCCTCACCCTGGAAAACAGGATGACCTTCTACTTTTTCCGAAACATGATCTTTCACCCGATCCACAACATGCTCGTGAAAAAGTCCTTCGTCTGGTCGCCGACCCTCACGGCCCTGGTACCCTTCTCGCGGCACTTTCTCTTCGGTGTCCAGGGCGGGGGAACGGTAAAGATGTCGCTCGATAAAACCGACCATTACGTGGGAAAAAAATACAACGCCTTCGCGGGCCCCATACTGGTCTTCCCGACCATCGTGGACCGGCTCAACCTCGCCATCCTGGGCAGCTACATGGTCCTTCGATCGGACGAGAACAACAGGTTCAATGTCGTGGTGTCGCTCCAGACGCAGATATAAGCATGGAACGGGAGGCTGGTCAGATCAACGAAAGACCTCCCCTGTTTCCCCAATCGGTTCCCGAGCCTCCGGGTACGCGCCGCCAGGGATGACGGCGCTGTCCCGGGGACTGCTGTCCTGCCGGGGTCTACCGCCCCTCCAGGACCTTTTCCCTCACAAGCTCGATGAACCGTTCCGGCTCCTCGAAGATGGGCGAGTGGGCAGAGTTCTCGAAAAGAAAGAGATCCTTCCGAGGCGCCTTGAGCATGCCGAAATAGTCCTTCACCAGCGCCGCCGGGGTCTGGTAATCGTGCGCTCCCTGGAAGAAGTAGACGGGCACCTCGATGCGCGGCGCCGCCTCCCGGAGATCGATGCCGAGTATTTCATCGAAAAGGTTTCTGCAGAGGTAGACCTGCCCTCGTATCCAGTTGATCTTGTCGCAGAAGTTGTATTCCTCCTGGCAGAGGATATGGCGCGCCCGCATGATCTTTTTCCGGTTCTCCCCGGAATAAAAGGCGCCGCCGTACTTGACGACCAGCTTTCGCTCCTTCCAGAGGGAGGAAACGATCCGCTCCCTCGGATAGGGGGGACGGCCGATCTTCTCAAGGCGGCGTATCGCCCTTTTATCATTATTCTCCTTCGCCTTCGACATGACGAAATCGTATGATATCTCCTCGCCCTCGATCTGGTGCACCACCTGGCCGGTGCCGATGAATGCGTGGTAGGGCCGCGGGTCGCGCTTCACCGTGAGCACGCCGAGGATCGATCCCCAGGAATGCCCCATGAGGTAGATCCTCTCCCTCTCGAAGCGTTTCCGGAGATACTCCGTGACCTCCAGGGTATCGCGCACGTATTGCTCGACGGTGATCGATTCCTCAGGGGTGTTCCCCGAATAGCTCTTTCCCGACATCCGCTGCTCCCAGTGTACCACCGTGAAGAGCCGCTCGAGGTCAGGGCAGAAGGCCCTCACGAGGGGCGTCTCCGGGCTCCCGGGGCCGCCGTGGAGGAAGAGGAGCACCGGACGAGAGGAATCCGCGCCACGGATGAAGAGCCACTGGTCGATGCCCCCGACGGGGATCTTCTCCATGACGGCGATGCTCCCCTCGATCGGTTTGCCTTCCTTGTCCCTGAAGGGCGGGGTCGACACGCATGATGTCGCCGCCAGGGCGATGATGATTCCGAAAAGCGATGCTCGCACACCCATTCCTCCGCTCCTTCATTGCGTCTTCTTGCTCCGCGGCGGTGCCGCTCCGCATTGATGGCCACCCTACCCCTGCATCCCGCGTAAGGCAATAATAAAACCGGCGGGAAGGGTCCGGGAGAGCGGTCCCGCCGATGGTGGGCGGTTTCCCCCGGCACCATCCCGGGGAAAGCCCTGGAATCCAGATTCATATAACCCGCGGTTTTTTCCCCGACCCGCGGTTTCTTCTTGATCGCGTCACGGATGGCGGGGTATGATCCCATGGCCGGGGTATTCCGGGGAAGGCGGCAGGGAGGCGCCCGGCAACTTCAGGTAAATGGCGCTGAATGCCCAGAGGAGACGATGGTGAAAAAGACACTCGCGATGCTACTCCTCGCCGGGGCGTTGACGATGGGCCTGATACAGGAACACGCCCTGGCAAACGGCATGAACCGCATCCTGAAGGTAAACGCCATGGGGGGATCATTCGATGTTTCCGCGGGCAGGGACTTCACCGACCTCGGCCTCTACGCGAGCTACCGCCTGGGATTCAGCCACATATTCTCGGTCTTCTTCAGCGCCGACGGGGGGTACCGCTTCATTAGTAAAAGTGTCAACGCCAGGGCGGGAGTCCAGGCCATGATCTTCTTCGTGGGGCTCGAAACGGGCATCCTCTCGGCGTACCGCGTCAGAACGCCCAGGCACGCATGGTTCGACCGTGAGACGATCCCCGGCCCCTGGGCGCCCGGGGCCTACCTGGGCCTCGCGGGGGTGATCCCCGGCGGATCGTTCGCACTTTTCCTCTCGGCGGGGGGAAACTTCTATTTCGTTAACCACGATCACGAGTTCTATTTCATGGCGACCGGTCTCGTTAACTTCGCGCGGAACTGAGGCACTTCCCGCGGCCGGCGGGGAGGGATATAAAAAAGCGTTGCTACACCAGCGGCCCTGGTTTATAATTGCAACGTTATGCGAACAACCCAGCCCGTTCAAGACCGACGCCGTGCCGCCGGCCGGGCCCTCGGCCTTGCCGCCGCGATCATCGCCGCCGTCGCCCTCCCGGCCTGCGCCGTGAAGGACCGCCTCGACCTCTCCCGGGACTGGAAAGTGATCAATGGGGACCGTGAAATCTTCCGGGACCCTCGCTTCGACGATTCGAGCTGGAGATCGATCGACCTCCCCGGCATGATGTCAATGGAAAAAAAGAGGCAGGTGTTCTGGCTCAGGAAAACATTCACGATACCGGAACATTTACGCGGCTCGGAGCTCGCCCTCCAGGTGGGAAAAATCTGGGACACCGACCGCGTCTACTTCAACGGCGCCCTCATCGGGGCCTCGGGGAGGGACTACCCCGACTTCAACTCCGCCTGGTTCTACGACCGTCACTACCTGGTTCCCCCGGAGTGCGCGAGGCCCCGCGGGACCAACACCGTGGCCATACGGGTGTTCACCAACCAGCACGCCCTCTTCAACGGCGCCCCCTTCATCGCCCATCGCGAGGACGTGCGGGCCTTCAGCTTCCTCCAGCGCCTCAAGGCGGAACACGTGCCCATGGGGCTGGGCTTCATCACCCTCTTCGTCGGGCTCTTCGCCCTGGCGCAGTTTTTCCTGGACCGCCGCTCGAAAACCGTCCTCCTCCTTGCGGCGACGTCCCTTCTCTGGAGCCTCCTCTCGCTCCATTTCTACCTTCCCGACTTCGTCGTCATCGACTTCAACACCCAGGACAAGCTCTACTACACCCTGGCCGGGATAGAGATCGCCCTCCTGGTGACCCTCCTGGGAATGACGCTGGACGTCAGGAGCCGGCGCATCGACATGATTATCTGGCTGGGGGCCGCGGCGGCGGGCGTGCTCTCGATGACGGCGACGCCGGAAGACCCGGTGACCGGGTGGCGCTTCAACGCCATCGGCGGGCTCATGCTGGTGATACAGGTCCTCTTCGGCTACATCATCGTCTCGGCCCTTGCGAAGCGCAGCCGCGAGGCGCGGGTGATACTGGCCTTTTACGTCTTTTTCATGATCTGCATCGTCCACGACGCGCTTGCCATATCGAACATCATCCCCTTCGAGGTGTTCTGGATCAACTTCGCCTATCCCTCCCTGATCATCGCCTTCGGGATACTCCTGGTGCAGCGCACCGGGGTCATCGCGAGAAAGCTCGCACTCACGGGACGCGAGATCGAGGACAAGAACCTGCGTCTCTCGGGTATACTGGAGAGCGTGAGGGAGTCCACGGCGGAGCTTGACGGCCTCTCCCGGGAGCTCCAGGGAACGGCCTCCGACCTGGGGACGAACATGGGAGAACAGGAGGAGCACCTCGGCAGGACCTCATCGGCCATCGGCGAGATGCTCACCTCGATTGAATCGATCGCGGACCACGCGACGCGCCAGGACGAGGCGATGCGGAGCGGCCGCGGGCTTCTTGTAGAGTACCTCGAGTCCCTCACGAAGATCACCGGGGCGGCAAAGGAGGCGGCCCACCTGAGCTACCGGAGCCAGACCCAGACCTCGGAGAGCAGGACCAGGCTCCAGGCGGTCATTGAGGGGATGGAGAAGATCAAGGAGTCATCCAGGGCCATCAACGCCATCACCGAGATCATCAACGACATGGCGGAAAAGACGAACCTCCTCTCCCTCAACGCCGCCATCGAGGCGGCGCGTGCCGGGGATTCCGGGAGGGGCTTCGCCGTCGTGGCCGACGAGATCGGCAAGCTGGCGGAGAACTCCATGCGCCAGGCGAAGCTCATCCAGGAGAACGTGGCGCGCACGGTGCGGGAAATCGAGGAGGAACGGGAGCTCATCGGCAATTCCACGGAATCGATCGGCGAGATAGAAACCGCGGTCAACGACGTGAACCGCGGCATCGACATCATCCTGGACCTCTGCATCTCCCAGGAGCGCCTCACCGGCGAAATCGAGAAGAGCATGGGCCTCATCGTCGCGGGCTCGTCCGAAATTTCCCGCTCCGCCCGTGAGGAGAAGGAATCGGCGGAGGCGGTCACCGGCGCGGTGGAGCGCCTCAACGCCGTCATGGAGCGGGTGAAGGTCGGGGCCGGCCGCCTCTCCCGCATCCTCGCCATGCTCTACCGGCGGATCGAGATCCTCAACGGCAGCGTCGCCGGCGACGACGCCTGATCCCACCCCCGCTGCTTCAGAACGTATACACCAGGGAAAGATAGGGCCCGAAGAAAAGATCGTCCCGCATAATCCTCACCGACTCGTCAAAGGCATGGACATCCTTCATATACTGGCACCTCCCCCCCAGGGAGACAGTGAGACGGATCTTCTCGAAATAGTAGGCCAGGGAGAGGGTCCCGTTTACCCCGGCGGTGATAAATTCCCTGTCGCCGAGGATCAGCCCCGAGACGTTCGGAAGAAGGTAGAGCCCCCGGTAGAGGTTGACGTTGAAGGCGGCCCCGAGGCCCAGCCCCCCCTTGTGGTTTTTCGCCCCCGGGTTGATCCTCCCGAAATACTTGGCGCCCCCGTACACGCGGAACCAATCGACGACGGCAAAGCTCGCGATGAGATCCAGCTCGAGCTTGTGAATCGTCTTATCATCGAGGCTCTCGAACTCGAATTTCCCGTACAGGGCGTTCATGGATATGGTCCACCGCGGGGCAGCCTTTACCAGGAGGGAAGGACCGAACACCGGGGCGGATGAAGAGTGGGGCCGCACCTCCTGACTGTAAAGGGCTAAGATCCAGGCGGGATTACTCGCCGCAAACGAAGCTATGGCGAGGGCTAAGCCCTGCTTGGTGGTTTCGGGAATCATCGGCCTCCACCAGGTATAGATAAGGCTGAAGCCGAGACTCACCCGGGGCGTAAAGCCGGCAGGGGCCGCGCCGCCCTCCTCCCCCGGGGCGGGTTCCCCCCATACCGGCGCGGCCAGGGTAAGCGCGCAGGCCAGCGCGGCGACAGCGAATCGTGTTGCGAATTTCATGGCAGTCCTCCCTGCGTTTCATGGTGATATAACGTGCTCATCGTCGCCCTCAGAACGTGTAGACCAGGGATACCGAGGGCCCGTAAAACAGGTCGTCCCTGTCTCCCCTGCCCCGGTTCACCAGCATGAGGGCACGTTCATTCCTGTGCTGGTAGACGTCCTTCAGGTACTGGCACCTGGCGCCCACCGCGACGGTGAGGCGTATCTTTTCGAAATAGTAGGCCAGGGAGAGGGTCCCGTTCACCCCGGCGGTGAGCCAGTCCTTGTCGGCGAGGCCCAGGCCCGACACGTTCGGCAGCAGATAGAGGCCCCGGTAGAGGTGGATGTTAAAGGCAAACCCGAGGCCCATCCCCCCCTTGTGGTTACCCACGAGGGAATGGATCATCCCGAAATATTTCCCCCCCCAGTAGAAGCGCAGCCAGTCAAGGATCTGGTAGCTCGCGATCAGGTCCGCCTCGAGCTTGTGAATCCCGACGATTTTGAGAAATCCATATTCATAATCGAAGCTTCCATAGAGTACATTCCCGGAAATGGTCCATCGGGGCGCCACCTTCACCATGATGGTGGGCCCGTAGATCGGGCCCGATAACGTGACCCTTGTGTCTTTCATGTCCGTGGCCAGGACGATCCCCGCGGGATTTCCCTGGAGCAGCAGGGCGGTGCCGAGGGCGAGATCGGCCTGCGAAACCAGGGGCAGCATGGGCCGCCACCAGGTATAGAGCAGGTTGAATCCAAGACTCGCGCTCGGACGGAACAACGCGTCCCCTTCCCCCCCCGCCTGGTCATTCTCGGCGCGGAGGGGTGACGAGAGTGCGACGACACAGGCCGTCGCGACGAGGATACTACGGACCATACAATTCATGACTGACCTCCCTGTGTTTCGTGCTATAGTGAACGGCGAACCACGCGGCGTCGCCGGGCTAAAACCTGTAGTAAAGAAGCGGAAGCGAGACAATGACCCCGCCGTCACGTCCCCCCGGGGCCACCAGGGGAAGCGGCACCCCCATCGAAAGGCCGTCGCGTCCACCCTGGACAAGGGCCGCCTGGAGGCGCGCCCTCTTTCGCGAAAGCATCTTTCCCAGGATATCACCCCCGATGGTGGCGACTATGGTTATCCAGCCGGAAAAGGCCGTTGCAACGATGTAGTAGGTCCTCATGCTCCGGCCATCCCACCACCCCGGGGCTATCAGGAAAATGGCGGTAAAGAGTTGTCCCATTCCCCCCAGGAAATAACCCAGGCCCGTCGATATGCCGAACCCTGCGAAAAAATTATAGGTGCGGTAATCGATGAGCCACCCGGCCATTGTCACCGAAAGGGACATCGCCAGGGGCGTGGCCAGGTAGAGCGCAAGCTCGTCGGCCCTTTTAAAGAATTTCTTCGACCTGTCCCCGCTCACGGCGAGGTGCACGATCCAGGGCGTGACGAAGGCGGCGCCGATGAGGGGCTGGATGATCCCCCGTTTCACACCGAAGAGGGGCAGCGGCTTCCGAATCAGCGCCGCAGACTCACCCGCGATTTCCTCATCCGCTTCACCTGCTCCCGCCTGCCCGACGACAGATCCCGCATCTTCCGCCGTCACCATGCCAGGGGGCGCGACGGTCCCTCCCCGCTCCTCCCGGGCCTGAAGGCCCGCGTCGCCCATGGTCGCCATTATCAGAAGCATACCGACCAGTCGCAGCGCCCCCGTCATTACCCGGGCCGGCGGCACCGCCCGGCGTTTCCCCTCCCCGGGGCAATCTTCTCTTCCCCGCATCATCTGCATATCCTCCTTGTCTGTGTATTCAGCCGTGCCTTTGCGGGAGCCCGGCGTGCCGCGCCCCCGCTCTCTTTATATGTTCAATCCCTCGATGAGCTTCACGAGGTAGCGCGACCTCATCTGTTCAGCCGCCATGATACGCTTAACCGGCGGGAGTTTCAGGATTGCCCCCAGTACCGCCGCCATGGCGCGGTGGCTCAGGAGGGCCCGGTTGTCAAAGACCAGGTTCTGGAGCTTTCCCCGCTCGATCGCCATGAGAACCACGCGGTGCACGGAGTTAACCGGCGTCACGGTTCTCACCTCCCGGGATTCGAGCTCCAGGGCCCCCCGCGCGCAGGCCCTGACGCAGACCCCGCACCCCAGGCATGCGTTCCGGTCCAGGAGTGCCTTCCTGAGCTTCGGCCCCCGCGGGTCATTCGCCGACACCAGGGACATGGCCCCCACGGGGCAGGCGTCGACGCACTTCCCGCAGCCGTTGCATAGCGCCTCGTCGACGACCGGAATGAAGGCCGTGGTCAGCACGGGGTTCAGCATGCCGAAGCGGCGCGCGGCGATCATACCCTCGCAGCAGCACCCGCAGCAGTTGCAGATGAAGTTCACGCCGTTCCGCACGTTGTCGCCGAACTGGACCAGGCCATGGTCGCAGGCCTTTTCCAAGAGCCCCATGCACTCCGTGACCCCCACGGCCCTGGCGTGGCCATGCTTCGTCAGGGAGGCCGCCGAAGTGTTGAAGGTCATGCAGATATCCATGGGGGCGCCGCATTCCCGGCCCATGATCTTCATCTTATGGCGGCAGTAACAGACCCCCACGCCGATATGCGTCGCCGTCCGGATCACGTGGGAGGCCCGCTCGTAGTCGAGGACCTGGAAGGCGTTCCTTTCAGTGAGCGCCGGCTCGTTGACGAAGACCCGGCCGATCTGCGTCTCGCCCTCCGTGAAGAGCTCCCTCACGAAATCCTCCTCCACGTTCAGGTACCGGTAGAAGAGGCGTCCCAGGGCCTCCTGGTCGATGTCCTCGCGGTAGCGCATCATGGAGAACTCGAAGAACCCCGCCATGGGCGGCGGCAGGACGTAGGTCCCGTCGGAATCGAGGAGGAGGGCCCGCCCGGCGAGCTCCTCGAGAAGGCGCCGCGCCGCGGGCTCCTCCATCTTCCATATCCGGGCCATTTTTTCCGCGGTGAAGGGCTTCACCGGCGCGAGGGAGAGAAGGCGCGCCTCCTCCTCGCTCATGAGGATTTTCAGGATGGAAAAGAGCAGCTCCCCGGGCGGCGCCCCCTGGGGCATCAGGTTGAGCCTCCCGGCGAAGAGGGCGTACCCCGATGATGTGTAATCGTGCGCCATCCTCCGCGCGTCCCCCGAGACAATTTCCTTGGCAGCATGAAAGCACAGGGGAGCGGCGAAGTCAAGCAGAGTATGCCCAGGGAAAGCGATTATTCCGGCAGGGGCGCACGGGACGCGGCGCTACGGCATGATGAAATCAATCACCGCGTCCGCCCCTGCCGCTGAGCCGGGCGCGACGGCAATGACATTGTTAACGTTGGAGCTCATGTAGTCCCCCGTGAGGTGCTTTCCGTCGTTGTTCACGTCGCTGAACGCGTAGAGGTAGTAGGTGCCGGGATGCACGTTGCGGAAGGTATGGCGCGTCGCCCCCGCGGGGACGAACGCGTACCGGGAAAGGTACCTCATGTTTTCCTTAATATACTTGATACCCTCAAAGAGCGGCTTCACGGTTAGGAGGAGGAGCGTTTTCTCTCCTCGCGCAACCCCGGGCCCTCCCTGACGTGAGATACGCACGTTGACGCTTCCCACGTAGGGCTGGGAGGCCGAGCTATACGGGTCCTTCTCGAAGGTAAAGTATATGCTTTCCTTCATGCCGGCGAACACGTCGGAAAAATCCTTCACCATGACGGGGCGGGGAAAATTGAAATGCCCGATCGCCCCGGACGCGGCGCCGCGGTCGCCGAGCTTCGCCGTCCATCGAGAATGAAGGGTCAGGGGGAAATCCCTGTTGAACCTGCTCGTGTACACCTCCATGACGAAGCCGTCCCCCCTGAACCTGAATTCAGTGTAGGCCCGCCGGGGACCCGCCTGGAAATCGGAAAACCGGTAGTATCCCTCCGCTTCCCTCGCCCTGTCAATGACCTCGTAGGTGACGCATCCCTTGTTCTGGAACACGCCCTCGGTGCGCATGGCGACCTTGAGGCGGCCGCCATGTTTCACGATGAAGAAGCTGATGTAGTTCAGGGTATCGGCGTCGAGGGTGGAATACTGCGACACCTGCCCGGGGGAGACCGGGCGAAAATCCACGTGCCAATCGTCAAAACTCCCCGCCGGCGTGGAGGAAAAGACCGGGCCGTGCCACAGGCCGGGAATTCTTTTCAGTATTCCGAAGCCCTCGACGTTCACGCCTTTCATTTCGGATTTTTCCGTACTCGTTGCGGCCGGACGAGCGGCGGTGTGGGACATGAAGAAACCCACGGAAAGTGAGAGCATCAGGAATACCAAATGTTTTTTCATCATCATGCTTCTCCCTGGTGGAATATACCGCGCATCATTCCCGTTACGGAGCCAGGCTCCCCGCTTCCCCGGTCAGGCCATGGGGAGGACGTAGAAGAGCACGGCGAAGAAATGGAGGGTGCTCCCGCCGAGAACGAAGAGATGCCATATGGCGTGGCCGTAAGGCAGGCGCTCCCAGGCGTAGAAGATGACCCCCGCGGTGTAGGAGAGCCCCCCGAGGAGAATCCATGCGAAGGCCCCCGGGGGGAGCTGAGAAACCAGGGGCTTGATCGCGATCACGGCGATCCAGCCCATGGCGATGTAGAGCACCGTGGACACGACGTTGTACCGCCCGGTGGAAAAGGCCTTGAACACGATGCCGAAGATCGCGATGCCCCAGACCACGCCGAAGAGGCTCCACCCCCATCCCCCCCGGATCGTCACCAGGCAGAAAGGCGTGTAGGAGCCGGCTATGAGCAGGAAGATCGCGGAATGGTCGAAAACATGGAACACCCGCTTGACGCGCGGGTTGGAGAAAACATGGTAAAAAGTCGAGGCCAGGTAGAGGAGCACCAGGGTGGCGCCGTAGATGGAAAAGCTCACCACCCTCCAGGCGTCGCCCCGGAGGCCGGCGAAGACCACCAGTATGCTGAGGGCGGCGATGCTCAGGGCCGCGCCGATGCCGTGGGTGATGCTGTTCGCGATCTCCTCTTTTCTCGTTTCACCGTTCATGGAGGGCATGGTGGGGAAACGTGATTGCTGCGCAACTGTTTTTTTACGGGGGGATCCTCCCCCCTCCCCCCTGCTGAGGGGATCTGGCCACGAGTAGCCGCATAGCGGCGTATCGAGGGGTTGGTCGCCCCACCCGGGGCGGGGGGTTGCAAGGGGGAATTTTGCTGTTAAAATCTCCCCTGCGCGTCTCGACAGACGCGGGGGCTGCGGAACTCGCCTGCCAACGGCAGACTTAAACAGTCCTCGCCTTTGTTCCGCGTCTGCCTGCGATGCTCGGCCAAACAAAAGGCGGGGGTTTCGTTAACACACATTGTTTCCCCTTGGCTGGTGCCCGACAAGGATGGAAATTTTGGATAGAAATAGACTGACATGTCAGTTTTTACTTGACATTGTTCATATACTATCAATAATGATATAAAATTGGTATTCTTGGTGGAACATATGAAAAAACATAGCCATTTAGATGTTGTTTGTTTAATTTTCCCAAAAACATTTTTCACGCTTTTACTGCTTCTAGTAGTTGTTTTCACTATGGCCTGTGACACTACCACACCGTCCATTGTTGATGATGGCAATGAACCGCCAAATAATCCTTTCCTGGCAAACTCACCCTGGCCCATGAGCCACAGGAATCCCTACGCCCAGGCATCCTCACCATATGCAGGGCCATCCAAAATAAAAGGTCTCGCCAAGGATTTTGATATCAGTCTGCCCGGCATTATCACCATTGCCGTATCAGGTAAATACCGCAACGGGTCACGGGTCCTCTGGGGCAGCTCCACTGGATATGTTTTCAAGGCCAGTGATACCGGCAGCGGCTTCAGGTGTATAGACATGAAGCTCAAGGAGGATGTCACCCTGCCGTCGCTTATATCAACTGATGATGCACTCTCCGGCGCCTACACCCTGGTTGACTGCAAAGGAATATTTTTCGTGCCCCGTTTCAATAAAATTTTTGCCTATGGAGACAAACAAAACGGTGATGCACTGTCGGGTATCGAGGTAAAGGGGGTATATGAGATCCCTGCAAAATATTACAATGAAGGCAACCGTATTGTAGGCCTGAACATCACTCATGACGGCATGCTGGCATTCGTCACCGCAGGAGGCCTCGTGGCGGTTCTTTCCCGAGACTTCAGCAGAGCCATTTATTACAGTTTCGGTCCCGATGATGAAATATCCAACTCCATTGCCTGTGATGAGAATGGCGGTATATATGTTGTCACCAGCAGAAAAATGTACAGGGTCCAGTGGACGGGTAAAGAGCTGACAATTGATCCTGCAAAGGGAGGCTGGGCAGCAGATTATGAAACCGGTGAGGGAGGTTCCAGTATCAGGCTTGGTGCCGGGTCCGGTTCCACGCCTACGCTAATGGGAACAGGTTCGCAAGATAGATTTGTTGTGATTACCGACGGTAGTGAGCTTATGAACCTGGTTCTCTTCTGGCGCGACGCAATTCCAGGAAACTGGCACCAGATCCCCGGGACAAAAGACAGGCGTATTGCCGCCCAGGTTCCCATCACTTTCGGAGACAGGGCTGCAGAAAGCTCAATGTCAGAACAGTCAGTCTGTGTCCGAGGATACGGCGCACTGGTGGTGAACAATCTCATGAAAGTTTCTACTGATAACCGCATAATTGACCTGCTCATGGGAGGGCTTTACTGGCTTGCCCCTTACGGGGCTGAGAAATTTCAGTGGGACCCTGATTCAAAAACACTCACTACCGCCTGGGTTAATCGTAATGTCAGTTATCCCAATGGCATCCCCACCATGAGCGCAGCGTCAAACATGGTATATGATGTGGGCCAGCGCATGGGTGTTTGGGGTTTTGAAGCACTGGATTGGGACACAGGAGAGTCCCTTTACTTCAAGGATATGGGTATACTCCCGCTCTATAACAGTGCCTATGCGGCTACAGAAATCGGCCTGGATGGCGCCCTCTACAGCGGCACCATCCTGGGACTTATGGGTCTTTGGCCATGACAGTGTTTTTTTAGTATATCACTGTGCTGATTTGCGGCCCTATACTCTCAGATGATTGATCAGGCTTGTAACATCATAGAGGGAAACGACCCTTGCACGGGATGGGGCCCGACAATGCAATGGACCCTATCGGCATCAGCCAGGGACATGGCAAGGCAGAAATGCGGGACGGGGGCCATTGGAACTCTTGTTCAAGCGACCGGCCGGAAATTTAACATGCGTTTTTCTCATTAAGTCCCCAGCATTCCTGTTCCTCTACATTTCCCAGAGGCTCCATGTGGATAACGATATCATAGAGATAGGGAATGGACTCCCGGATTCTGTTTTCAAGGAGCTTTATTCTGGCATGCGCATCATTAACCCTGGCGTTTCCGTCGACTTCGACATCCATTTAAATCAAATAGTAAACGCCGATTTTCCGGATCCGTACGCGATGCGGATTGGATATACCGTCGATTTTCCTCGCCTCCTCGAATACTGTATTATATAAGACGATATCCGATTCTCCTTCCATGAGTTCCGTGACGGTGCCCCTGAAAATACGAACGGCGGATATCATGATCCACACGCCTATGATGATGGCGAGTATTTTGTCGATGACCGGCGCGTTAAAGAAATAGACGCACGCCAGGCCTACGAGCACGCTGATCGACGTAACGATGTCGTTGCGCATGTTTTTGCCGTTCGCGATGATCATCTGGCTCCCGGCTTTTCGTCCGAGTTTGTACTGGATCAAGGAAAGGATCAATTTCCCGATGATAGAAAAAACCGTCACGTACACGGACATCATTTCCGGCACCAGGTTTGGCTCGTGATGAAGGAGCTTGCCCGCCGTCGATACGGCCAGCTGGCCCCCCATGAAAAATATTATGAATGCCAGAACGGAGGTGGCGATCGTTTCAGCCCTGTAATGGCCGTAAGGGTGTTCCTTGTCCGGAGGTTTAATAATAACAATAGAGATGGCCAGGGTTATCAGGGATATGAATACGTCGGCGAGGCTGTCCATGCCGTCCCCCAGCACGGATAGGCTCCCGGCCATTAAGCCGGCCGCTATTTTCATAACCGCGAGCAGGGCGTTTCCGAGCACGCTGGTTATGGAGGCGATTCTAATAATCCTGTCTCTGTTCATCAATATCCAGGAAAAGACCCACTGCCAGAACGGATGTTTCCGGCTTGAGGCACGTTCGATAGTTTATACCGTTTCCGCAACAATTTTTGTGATAGTTTCTTCAACTTCGGCGGCAACTTTTTCAAGTTCATCGTCCTGAGAAAGTGCAGCAAGCATTTGAGCCGGCTTGAGGAATCCGATATAGATATGTCCTTTCTCAGAATAGACCGAAATGCGGCATGGGAGCGCCATGTTAAGTTTCATCTCTTTTGAAACTACTTTGTTTGCCTGTTGCGGGTTGCAGACTTCAAATATTCTGCACTGTTCTTTAAAATCAATTCCCCTCTTTCTAAGAGTCTCGCCAAGATCGTGAATAGTAAGAACTCCAAATCCGTTGTTTTTCACGGCATTCTCGAGATCTGCGCATGCTTGAATAAATTCTTTTTCGGTAGTTTTAATGTAGTACATTTCCCCCTCCTAGTATACATGCATCATCCAATGTTCCATTCTTCCGCTTTTTCAAAGCTGTATGATGTATGAACCGTTCTTTCCATGGGGCATTCCTGACAGATTACGCTTTGCTGCCGATGATCTGAATAAATGGCACTGAACATGAGTCGTTCAGTCAAGAGTAATGTGCCAGACAGGAAATGGCCCTTACCCGGGAATGGCATGAGGCACCGTCAAGACCACAACCACCCATCCGAAACGGAGTTTATTTTATGAACTTTTTCAACTCGGTTTCGTGTTTCGACACCACCCTCGACCAGTCATTATTGAAATTGTCGACGGCGTTGGTGAAATCGTCTCTCCGGTAGACACCCGGAAGCCATACCTCGAGGGCGAGATCGGTGTCCTTGTCGACATAGTAGCGGGTCGCTATGGACATGATATTGAATTCGTTCACGAGGTTCAGGAAGGCGGGGCGCTGCTCCTTCGCGTAGTCGTTCCCCTTGAAGATGGCCGCGATGAGAAAGCCGAGGTTTTGCTGACGGACCGTGAAGTTCGGCGTCGGCTTGTCCGTGGTGCACTGGAGCTTTTTCCCCTCCTCCTCGATTGTGCACTTGTAGCCCATGAATGCGAGGTGGTCCGCCATCTGCTTGATATCGCCGCCCTGGTCCGCGCCATGAGCAAGGAAGGATGCTCCGGCAAGGGTCATCAGCACGGCGAGGCACGATAGCGCCCATTTTATTCCGGTGCGGTGCGGTTCGTTCATTGCGGGAACCTCTCTGAATGTATTGTGTGAATAAGTTACCCTCTGCGAAAGCGATCACGTCAAGCATTATTTGATCGCGGTCCCGGTGACGGTTACTGCACAGGGAAATGTATATTCATGGGTTGCTTCCTAAACGACCGGACGATCTTTATGTGAACAATCAATGGACTATCGAAACGCAATTGCAGGGCAAAAAGTGCTGGACAGGGCGTTTGAAATCTACGAATATAAAACTGATATGTCAGTTTTACCGGAGGTGTGCCCCCGGGCATCCCGGTGCCGTTGACAGGAGTATGCCGGGCATGGCCATTCAGAAACATGAGATATTCAATTCACTGTCCCACTGCGCCGGCGCAGCAGCCGGCGTTATCCTGACCGTGGTCTTCTACGCTGCCGCAATTGAATTTGACAGGACCCTCACGCTGGCGGTGTGCTTCACGGCCCTTTCCTACGTCTTTCTCTTCGTTTCAAGCTCACTCTATCACGCGAACAAGATCGACGACGAGGAACAGAGCCTCTGGCTCAAGCTGGACCACTGCGCGATTTTCGTTATGATAGCCGGCTCGTACGTGGGACCCCTTTATATCTATGCCCCGGCCGAAATGCGGTGGGCCGTGCTGGGGGCGGTATGCCTCTTCGCTCTCCTGGGGATCATTCTCAAGCTCCGGTATCTTATAGCGCCCAACTGGGTGAACGTGGCCATCTACGCGCCCCTGGCCATTATATCCATCGTGCCCATGGCCCTTCTCTGGACATCGGTCGATGCCATTCCCCTCCGGGCGGTCCCCATCCCCTTCCTCAAGGGGCTCCTGGTCGCAGGCCTCGTTACCTATGCCGCCGGTGGGGCCGTGTACGCCCTGAAACGGCCCGATCCCAAGCCGGGGGTTATCGGCTTTCATGGCGTTTTCCATGTCTTTATCATCGCCGGAGCCGGCCTCCACGCCGCCGCCCTCTATTTTTCGGTCAGGGCCTATCCGGTCATCAGAGAATATCAGACCCTGGCACATTACCTGAGGTAGCATTTTCAAATCCCACCTGAAGGTCCTTTTCATTCTGACAGGTCCTTTCCATGGGTGTGTCCTTAATGTTTAATGCATGAATTATGGAAGGTTATAATAAAACGCTGGATATCGCCTCATTTCCGGGATGAAATTCAGGAGAATAAACAGTAACCCTGTCCCGTCCATCTGCTTTTGATTTATACAATGCCGTATCAGCTTCAAATAATATCCTGTCCCGTTCCTTATATGATGCAATTGTTGAAATTCCTATGCTGAGACTGACCGGTATATGTTCATGTGACAATGGATCAATAAACTGTTTATTTTTCACTGACTCACAAAGCTTCTCCCCGACGATCCTGGAGCCGATGTGGTCCGTCCTTGGAAGTATGATGAGGAATTCGTCTCCGCCATAGCGGCCGAAAATATCGACTTCACGTAAATGATGATCAAGAAATATTCTCACGACCCCGGATATAACCATATCGCCCGCCTGATGTCCATACCTATCATTGATGAGTTTGAAATGATCAATATCAATCAATAGCACTGAGAATATATTGTCATACCGCCTGGACCTGTTTAATTCATCTTCCAGACTTTTCATTATAAACCGTCTGTTATAGATTCCGGTTAGTGGATCATGGGTCGAGAGATATTCAAGTTCCCGGTTCAGTGTTTCCAGCGTATTGTTTTTTGTGAGGGCAACCTCCTCCGATTCGGTTCTGATATTCTCATACAGGTATACAAAAGCCGTTATAAGCAGAAATGCAAAGAAGAAGATCAGAAAAAAATAATCCCCTTGTGACAGCGCAATCAATCCGATTTTTGAAAGGATGAAGGAGAGCATAATGATCGAGAAAAAAAACACAACCCATCCAACGCCCCCCTTCTTTCCCTTGAAAAAAAATGCCGCCATGGGATACGTAAAGAGCCAGACATATCCGGTGTTTTTGATCCCCCCTTCAATAAACAGATACGAATAAAACAACAGCAGCAATATCAGAATGACCGTTGCGGCAATTTTTATTTTATTCCTTCTCACCAGGGTAAGCAGATTAAGAATCAATATCCCCGCAATGGAAAAATCCAATACACATATGATGTATTTTGAGAGGTGCATATTAACGATTCCCAGTATCACCAGGTATGCCGAACCCAGGCATGTGAAATAGAAGATCGTCTTCTTCCTGTAGGCTTGTATTTCAGTTGTCATGTATATTGATCATAACAATTCAAATATTATTTATGATAAATCGTCTCTTTCAACCGGCGTGTATCTTGTATTGAATAATACAAACAATCATAAACTTTCATGAATTCGGTGAAGACCGACCGATCTTTCTGCGAACTCTTCCTGGCTGCACGTTCGCGATACTATCATGATTGCAGCATCAAGAATGTTTTTTAATGATAGCATGTAATAGTTCCAATAGCTGTTCTCAATAAAACTTATACCATACCTTTCAGCGCCGGCTTTTCTGATGATTTTTCCAGCCAGATACAGTATCTTTTCCTGATTCGTCCACAGGCGAAGCATAACAATATCCCCTTCATTCTGGAAAGCCGGATGATCTATCAGAGCGCCGCTTTCACTTACATTGATGATTCGGGCCCTTTCTATGAAATTCAGGTCTGACGAGAGAGCAGGAATTTTAACAATCGGTATTCTTTGAAATCTGCGTTTTTCAGAAATCTGATATTTTGCATCCATTAAATTTCCAACCCCCTCAGATTCATTTATCCACTTCAGTATTCAACATTTATCGAGATGGATGTCATCTCTTCACAAGTATATCTGTTGCGTGATTGAAATGGTGAGTTGCCGATATAAATGTAACAGGACCCGGGTAGTAAGTCTGGTACAATTCTGATTAATCAAAAATTGTCTGAAAGAATTTATTGTGTACGATTGTATCGGCAGGCGAAATAGTGATTCAGCGGCAGTTTACTTGTTTTTGTTCTTTTTTCGAAATTCTCCGGGCGTCATTTTCATGAATTTTTTAAAGGCCCTGTTAAAAGTCCTCAGGTTCTCAAAACCGACTGATAACGCGATTTCTGTGATACCTTCATTCGTTTCCATGAGTCTTTCCCTGGCATCAACGACCCTCAAATTGTAGATATAATCACTGAGTTTCATGCTGGTATATTTATTAAACATTCTGCTGAGGCTGTCAGGATGCATGTCAACATACGCAGCCAGTCCTTCCCGCGAGAGATCATGCAAATAGTTTTCAGCAATGAAATCGGCGACTTTTTGGATTTTCTCCTTGAATTTATTCGAAAATTGAATGCTATTCTTCCTTAATTTTTTTTCATTTTGCAATAATGTGTTTTCAATGATATAATTTTCCAGGCTATTATTTAAATCTATAACTTCTCTTGAGAGGTTTATCCATCTGTATACCATTACCATTGCTGTTCCAAGGAAGATAAAAATTCCTGTAAAAGCAATTTTCATGTGAAAAAAATGGTACCCCCAGGCAGATATATTCATTCCCGTCATTTTCAGTATTTTAGCAATGATATCATGAAATCCTGACAACGTGCCTAACGTTCCAAAGATGGCGAACATTTTTGCATATTCCTTCCCTTTATAAACAGCATAATAGTAACAGGACAAATTGTATATTCCGATTATTGATAAAAATACCAGCGCCATGGTTTTAACAATAAAGTCATCATATAACAGTACAATTTAAAATATATCAGCAAGGATATAACCGATTAAGGCTATATAGAGCAACCGCTCAATTTTTTTTCTTTCAAATTTAAACAGTCTGTGAAGAAAAATTGGGTACGCAACATTTAAAGACATGTAAGAAAAAAGCAGTAATTTCCTTCGAAAATAATCATTGCCGTATATCCATGGCCAAAAGTTACAGAAATCAAAAATAATGAAAAAGCCGGCAAGAAGCATAATGCAATAAAAAAGATATTCGGTTTCCTCGGGATTTCTGGAAAAATAAAACATAAACATGATGAATAATCCAAGACCAATTCCGATAACAACATAGCATAATGTTATGTTCAGCAAGTTGAAATTCAAGCTGTCCTGTTTCCAGTCCCTGTAATTTGCAATGGCAATTTTCCCTACCATGTCTCCATATAAACCATACGATATCCTGATTGATAGTACATTTATTCCGCCGTAATGTATCGAGCTTCCCGGAACGGCATAATGCCTGGGGTAATTCCACATTGATTGTTCGCCAGGAGGAAAACTGCCTAATGAACCGATTTTTTCACCATTAAAAAAAGTTTCATCAGCATTCGATATTGTTCCCAGGATAAGCCCCATATTCTCATGTGTTACCTCTTTTGTTATAAAAATTTTTTTTCTGAGCCAGCAGATCTTTTTCTCTGAATTATTATGAACTCTTACATATTGTAAAAAACTGCCCGGCATATAAATATTATCCCATGATGAATCATCATAATCAACTGATGAATAATTCTTATCATCACCAATTCTGATTTTCCAGTTTCCAGAGAGGGATACTTCATTATTCAGGGAATGAATAACCAGCGTGCCGGCTTCAAGATTTACAGAGGGAAGAAAAATTAGAAGTAGAACTACTGCTGAATAAAAAAAACCCATACTGATTATCTTCATACAGGAAAGGCCCTCAGCCGTGATGGGTCCACGGGACACAATGGACCGTATCAATATTTCTGACACAAAGATGGTGACATGGCACGCAAAAACCGCCGGAGAGAGTGCTTAATTGTATCGACACCCTGACGGTGGTGGCAGGCCGGCCACCGGGTCTCGGTCCCTGAGCCTGTCGAAGGGTGGTCCCTGAGCCTGCCGAAAGGCCCTGTCCCGGGTGGTCCACCCATCAGCAACTCGCCCTGCCGCGGTTACGCGTACAGCTCCTCGATCTCCCGCCGGTAGCGCTTCGCTATCTCGCTCTTCTTCGGCTTGAAGGTGGGCGTCAGGAGCCCGTCTTCGATGGTGAATTCCGGCATCACGCGGAAGCGCTTGATCGACTCGTATGAGGCGAGTTTCCTGTTGGCCGCGACGATCTCGCCCTCCACGAGGATCCTCACCGAGGGATGATTCTGGAGTTCATCGACATTTCTGAAGGTGATGCCCTGCTTCCTCGCGCGCTCCTTCAGGGTATCGGGATTCAGGGTGACCAGGGCGGCGATGTAGTTGCGCCCGTCGCCGAGGACGCAGACCTGGTTAATGAGGGCCGAGGTCTGGAGGATGCTCTCGATCCGCGCAGGGGATATGTTCTTCCCCCCCGAGGTGATGATGAGCTCCTTCTTCCGGCCCGTGATGGTAAGGAAGCCGTCCGGGTCCGCGTAGCCGAGGTCCCCGGTATGGAGCCACCCCCTCTTCAGGACCTTCTTCGTCTCCCCGGGCATCTTATAGTATCCCTTCATCACGTTCCTGCCCCGGAATAGGATCTCACCGTCATCGGCGATCTTCTGCTCTACGCCGGGGGCGGGAAGGCCCACGGAGCCGAATTTAAAATTATCGATGGCGCCGGCGTTCGTGAAGGAGGTGTTCTCCGTCATGCCGTAGCCCTCCAGGATGATGATCCCGGCGGCGTGGAAGAACCGGGCCACGGCGGGGTTCAGGGGGGCGGCGCCGCTCACGCAGAAGCGGATCCTTCCCCCCAGGGCGTCGTGAATCCTTTTAAAGATGAGCTTCGAGTAGACCCGGTAGCGGAGGCCGGTCAAAAAGGGCACGGGGCGCTTTTCCATCGCGAGGTCGCTCACCCGGTACCCGACCTTCATGGCCCGGTTGAAGAGAAGACGGGCGACGCCGCCCTTCTCCTCGATCCCCTCGTTGATTTTAATGTAGACCTTCTCGAAGACCCGGGGCACGCTGGGAAACCAGTGGGGCCGCACGATCTTCAGGTCGTCCACCACGGTCTCGATGGAACGGCAGAAGGTCAGGGTGATGTTCGATATGATCGTGGCGTAGATGTCCACACGGGCGAAGATGTGCGGCAGGGGGAGGAAGAGGAAGGTTTCGTCGGTCTCACGAATGGGCATGCAGAGCTTCACGAGCTGGGCCGTGAAGATGATGTTGTCCTGGGTGATCATCGCCCCCCTGGGGACCCCCGTCGTGCCCGAGGTGTAGACGATGGAGGCGAGATCGCCGCGCCGCACGCCCTGTATCCTGGCGTCAAGGTCCTTCTCCTTCACGCCGCTTCCCGCGGCCATGAACTCGTCGAGGGAGACGACCCAGCCCTTCCCCGCCGCCGGAATGGGGCCGTGCATCAGTACCACTCGCTTCACCTTCGGGATCTTCTTCCTGATGGAGAGAAGCTTGGCGAGCTGGCCCTCGTCCTCGGCGAAGACGATCTTCGCGCCGGAATGGTTGATGAGGTACCGGCAGTCCTCGCCGAGAAGGGAGTGGTAAATCCCCACGGTGACGCCGCCGATGAAAACCGAGGCAACGTCGCAGAGGACCCACCGGTAGGAGCAGAACCCCATGATGGCGACCCGGTCGCCCCTTCGGATCCCCGCCTTCATGAGGGCCTTCGCAAGGGCCCTCGCATCGCCGTAAAAGCGCCGCCAGGTGACGGAGGCGGTCTCACCGGATTCATCCAGTATCCAGCGGTATCCGTCCTTTTCGGGCGCGCCGTCGAAGGTCACCCTCAGCATGTCGTGTATGTTCCGGTAATCGATGATTCCTTCCATGGCACCCCCCCATGAACTGTTTCCTGCCGGATCGTGTCCTCTTCCACGACCCTCTTTACGCTACGCCTCTATATCGACAGAATTGATCAGGACCTTCAGGTTGTCCGCCATGCCGGAAAGCTCCTCGGTGCTCGAGAGTATCTCTTCGGCCCCCGTGGAGTTCGCCAGGGTCAGCTCGTTGATGGAGCTCACGGTCTTCGCAACCTCCTCCGTGGCGATCTTGTGTTCGCGCGCCGCGACCTTGATCTCCTCGGTTTTCGACCGCACCGCCGCCACGTTCCGGTTTATCTCCTCGTTGGCCTCCAGCCGGGCCTCCATGCGGGAGGCGATAGTCTGCATGGCGTTGAAGTTCTCCGTCACCCCCCGGATGATGGAGCCGATGGTTTCGACCGTGCCCGTCACGTGGGCCTTTCCCCCGGCGATCTCCTTCTCGTTCTCGGCGATGAGCTGCCCGATGTTCTTGACGCTCTCCGACGTCCGGTCCGCCAGCTTCGATATCTCGTCGGCCACGACGGCGAAGCCCCGCCCCGATTCCCCGGCCCGGGCGGCCTCGATGGCGGCGTTCAGGGAGAGGAGGTTGATCTGGTCCGATATGTCGTTGATGATGTTGACGATCCCGGTGATCTCGCCGGAGCTCTTACCGATGGTGGTCATGCTCCGGTTCATCAGCTCCAGGTTCGTGTTGCCCTCGTGGGCCGAATCCATGATGGACTGGGCCCTGGCGTGCATCGACTCCACCTCCCCCTTCAGGGCCATGATCATGTCGTTGAACTCCCCCATTTTTTCCACCAGGAAGTCCATGGAGGCGCTCTGGGAATCGGCGCTGTGGGAGACGTTCTCTATTCCCGCCGCCATCTCCTCCATGGCCGAGGTGATCTCCTCGACGGATGAGGCCTGGCTCTGGGCGTTTGTCGAGAACTGCTCCGCCGTGGACGACAGTTCGCCCGACGACGAGGCGAGGCTTTCGGAGAGCGTGCGGGCGCTGTTCAGGAGCCTCACGATGATGCCGGACTGCTCCTGGTTGCGCGCCATCTCCTCCGATATCTCCTTCATGTTTTTGATGGCGTTCATGATGAAGAGAAGACACTGGATCACGATGAACACGGTAAAGGCGAAATGCGTTCCGATCATCCTTCGTGCCGTGGCGCCGTCGACGGCGCCGCTCGACAGGATCGCGCCGATCCCCAGGGCCAGGGTCAGGGCGCCGGCGACGACGACCGTGAGGCGGGTGCCCAGGAGGGCCGCGGCGATGATGAAGAGGTAGGGGATGATGATGCTGATGAAAAGCGAGAGCCCCGAGGGGTGCTCCACCAGGTACATCTGGAGAGCCGTGGAAAGCGTGGCGCCGTACACGAGAATGTTCGCCGCCAGGTAGTAGCGCCCCGCCTTCAGGGCCACGAGGCCCGCGACGCCGATGACGATGAGGCTCACCCGTGAAAAAAACTCGATCGACGCGACGCCGTAGACCGAGAGCCCCACCATTACCCCCGTGGTCATCACGAGGGCCGCACAGATGATCATCACGAAATAAAGGTAGGTTCTCGCCTTGCGCTGGACGACGATGGACGCCGTTTCATATTTGCCCGTAAAGAACTTCTCGAATCCCCGCAGCATGGACACCTCCGATCATCCCCCCCATGCGGACGCCGGGCGGTCCCGCCGCGCATTCAACGCCGCGCGACGGAGCCCGGAAAGGCGCAAGCCTCAAAAGAGCACGAAATTGATTGGCGGTCAAGAAGAAAAATCGGCACAGCGGGAACGGAACGATCAGGCCCGGTAGTAGCGCTTTTTCACCCGGTCGATCACCTGGACGGTGCGGTACTTCCCCGATTTTTTCGCCTCCCTCACGAGGCGCGCCCCCTCCTTCACGCAGGAGGGGCAGGCGCCGATCGGTATCTCGATCCCCATGCAGAGGGGACACACGTTGGAAGATGTCTCCAGGGTCATGACCCCGGGGCACTCCCGGCACCGCATGATCGACTCGACCTGGCCCTCCCGGATGCCGTCGGTGTCGTAGAAGACGCTCTTGTTCCGGGTGATGAAGGAGCCGTGGGGGGGCAGGCCCTCGTAGACCGCGGGGTTGAAGTAGGCGTCGAGGACCACCTCCCTGAGGCGGGCGATATACTCGCTGATCCGCGGGTCCTGGCGCAGGGCCACCTCGTTGTAGTCGGGCTCTCTGACATGGGAATAATCGACCCCCGCCATGGCCAGGACGATACCCAGGTTGACGTAGGGGAGCGCCCCCTGGATCGAATAGCCGCCCTCGAGGACGGCGATGTGGGGATCCAGCTTCTCGTTCAGGGTCGCGTAGCCCCGGGCGGAAAAGCTCATGTTGGTGATCGGGTCGGAGTAGTGGTTGTCCTGGCCCGCGGAATTGACGATGATCTCCGGCTTGAAGTCCCGGAGGATCGGGAGCACCATCTCGTCGATGGCGTAGAGGAAGCCCTCGTCGGAGGTGTCGGGGGGAAGGGGTATGTTGATGGTCTTCCCCGAGGCGTTGGGCCCCCCGGTCTCGTCCACGTGGCCGGACCCGGGATAAAGGGTGCGGCCGTCCTGGTGGATCGATATGTAGAGGACGTCGGGGTCGTTCCAGTAGATGTCCTGGGTGCCGTCGCCGTGGTGGCAGTCCGTGTCCACGATGGCCACCTTCCGCACGCCGTAATGGTCACGCAGGTACTCCACCATGATCGCTTCATTATTGATGTTGCAGAAGCCGCGGTTCCCGTGGACGGATTTCATGGCGTGGTGCCCCGGAGGCCGCACCAGGGCGAAGGCCCGGTCGGTCTCCTTTTCCATGATCAGGCGCGCCGCCCTGATGGCCCCACCGGCGGAGATCATGTGCGACTCCGTGGTGACGGTGGCCACGTCGGGGAAGCAGAAGTGGCTCCGCATCACGTCCTCTTCCACGGCGATGTCGGGCTTGAACTCCACGAGCCCATCGATATCGAAGACCCCCTCCTCCCGGAGCTGGTCCTGGGTGTAGAGGAGGCGCTCCTCCCGCTCGGGGTGGGTGGGCGAGATGGCCCAGTCGTACGCGGGAAAAAAGATGAGTCCCATTCGCTTTTTCGCCGTTATCATGACACCCTCCCGATCACGCCGGGCTTGATCTGGCACTTCACCCGTATGTCCTTGCCCGAGGCATACCAACCCTCCACCATGTTGAAGGAGGATGATTCGATTATCTCCGTGTCCCCGTCCCGCACGGTCACGCCGAGGTCCGCGAGGTGGCGCGCCAGGCGCGCGCGGATGTCGCGTTCCGCATCCTCCAGGCGGTAACCCTGGGGGGTCTTCTCCTTCACGCCTATGGCCGGGATGAGCAGGGTGCCCCTCCCGGTGTCGGCGAAGAGCTCGATGTCAACCGTGGTCTTCGCCATGGCCGCGCCGACGGCGTTGGCCACGTCATAGTGTCCCGGGAGAACCACCCCGATGCCGAAAGCGCGGGTGAGCCTCTCCCTGAAGGCCCCGGCGGGACCCCCCATGATGTAGATCTTCTTCGGGACTATCTTCCTGCCCTCGATCATTTCATGGATGGTGTACACGGGCCGGTTGTTCACCTCGCCGAGCATGGCGTCCACCTCGCCCTTGATGGCGTCCACGGCGTACTGTACCGCGTCCCCGGCCAGGCGCTCCGCCGTAAGGCCCCGGTGCTCCTTCGCCAGGGCCGCGATCCCCTTCCGCGAGGCACCGGCGTCCATGAATTCGGTTATCTTGAGGTAATTGAAGGCGTCCATGAGGGCGGGCTCCCCTCCCCCGGCGGCCAGGGGCGGCCCCTTGCGTTCCGGCCCCACGGTGACCCTGCCGCCGGCGGCGCGGATGACGGAGTCCCCGCCGATGCCGATGGAGCGCGTCGCCAGGGCCCGCACCAGCGTGGGGTTCGACTTCAGCAAAATACCATCCTTCTCGATGAGGGGAACGCCGTCGGCGAAGAGGGCGATGTCCGTCGTGGTGCCGCCGATGTCGAGCATCACCGCGTCCCCCTTCATGTCGCAGAGGGCCGCCACGCCCATGACGCTCGCGGCGGGACCGGAGAGAATCGATTCTACCGGGAGATACCTCGAGAGGGCGAAGGGGATGGTCCCGCCGTCCGCCTTCAGAACGTTGACCTCCCCCTGCACGCCGAGCTCCGCAAGGCTTTTTTCAATAGCGTCGCAGAAGCCGTTGTAGAGGCGCCATACCGCCGAATTGTAGTATGAGGTGACGATGCGCCGGGGAAAGCTGAGCTGACCCGATAACCGGTGCCCCAAGGTGACGCACGCCGCCCCCTTCTCCACCTTCGACGCGATCAGCTTCTCATGGTCCGGGTTCCTCGTGGAGAACTTGGTGACCGCCGCGAAGGCGCCGATCTTCTTTGCCGCGGCGCCGGCGGCGATGCGGGCCACCGTCTTCTCGTCCAGGGGCACGATCTCCTTACCCCGGTGATCGATGGAGCCGCTGACGACATGGTATTCATCGCCGATGCGGTGGGACTCGGGGTCGATCCCCGGCCCCGCGGAAACGATGACGCAGACGGGGTCGATGGCGTCCTGGACGATGGCGTTGGTGGAGAGCGTGGTGCTCAGGTTGACCCGCCTGATGCGCTTCACTTCGGCGCCGGCGGCAACCTCCCTAACGGCGCTCCGCACCGACGAGAGGAGGTCGTCGTGGTCCGTCACCGCCTTGTGTCGCGAAACGATTTTCCCCTCGCCGACCAGCACCGCGTCGGTGTGGGTGCCCCCGACATCGCAGCCGAGGTAGAAGTCCCCTTTAGCCATGGGCGGCCTCCGTCATCCCTCGTGGGCCTTTTTGCCGTATACCCGCTCGTACGCCGCGCAGAAGGGGCAGTAACCCTCCTCGATGTTCTTCACGAACCAGAAGGCGAGTCCCTTCTGCTTTCTGCGGGCCCTGGAGCAGACCGGGCACTTGAGACACTGCAGCGCCATTTTCCTGTCTTTCTCGGTTATCGATCCTTCCATTCATCCCTCCCGGGGGGGTTCGGCGGACCCGACGCCGCGGCGCCCTGTCCGCCCTGCCGGCACGGCATCTTACCCGCGCCGCAATTCAGGATGCACCTCCGCGAAAACGATGTCAATACCTTTCTTGCCGGGGCGGTGCCCCGGCAGTTCCATCGTTCCAGTATTTTATTCATTGACAAATGATCGCGTCATCCCGTAGGTTACTATTCGAGGTACCATGAGAATAATCGCCATCTCGAACAACAAGGGGGGCGTGGGTAAAACCACGAGCACGGTCAACATCGGCGCTGCCCTCCAGAAAAAGGGGAAGAAGGTCTGCATCATCGACCTTGACCACCAGGCCCAGGCCACGTACCACCTCGGCTACAACCCGAAGCAGGTCAAGAAATCGATATATCACGTGCTCAAGGGGGAACTCCCCTACGACGAGATACTCATCGACAGGAACGACCTCCACCTCCTCCCGGCGAACCAGGACCTCAAGGACATCGAGTTTCTTCCCATCCCGGCCAAGGAATTTCTTCTCCGGGACAGCCTCGAGGAGATGGACGGTTACGACTTCGTTCTCATCGACTGTCCTCCCTCCCTCGGGATACTCACCCTCAACGCCCTTTCCTACTCCCACGAGGTGATCGTTCCCCTCCAGGTGCAGTTCCTTCCGTTCCACGGGATGTACAACCTCTTCGAGGCAGTGCAGATGGTGAAGCGCAGGCTCAACAAGAACATAGAGATCATCGGCATCGTGGGGACCATGTACAACGCCAAGCGCGCCATCAACCGCGAGGTGATCGAGGAAACGGAAAACCGACTCCCGGGCAAGCTCTTCGACACGCTCATACGGGAGAACGTCGCGCTCCAGGAAGCCCCGAGCTGGGGAAAAACGATCTTCGAGTACAAGCCGGGGAGCGTCGGGGCCGATGACTACATGAAGCTGACCGAGGAAATTCTCGAGAGGTCATGACCTCCCGGGGGCCTACCAGTTCCTGACCGCGTAATTCCTGATCGCCTTCCTGATACCGTCGATTTTCTCGCGGACGACCTCGATAAGGTCCCTGTAGGTGCGGAGGGAACGGCTGCGAATGCCGCGGTAATCGCGTTTCATCCTGTCGGGAGGCTCAGGCGCGCTGATGTCCGCCGCCGCGCCTTCGAGGTTTTTTCCCGGGAATGCCGGCTCGTGGGCGGTCCCGTCGCCTGCGCCCGGATCGTAGAGCGGCGCGGCGACGGCGGACATCCCCCCCCACTCTTCGAGGAGGCTGTCGCGCCGCACGTTCGTCGCGACCCGCTGCACCGGCGCCGCCACGGTCACCGCATCAGGGGAGGGTGGCAGTGACGGCTCTTCAATCTTCCGGCGGGAAGTGACCTCGCCGGGCTTGCTCCCCTGCGGCCGCTTCGCGTCCTTAACATCGGAATACCTCGCCCGCGGTTTCACGTTCCCGGTCCTTGCTTTCTCGGCCTTCACCGCCCGTTCAGGCGCCCTTGCCGGCACCTCCGACGCCCGGGCCAGGAGCGCCCCGGCGGGACCGGCGCGACGCGCGGGCTCCGTGCGCCGGGGGGCCCGTGCGATCCTTTTACCTGCGGCCGACTCCGCCGCCGCGGTGCCGGAATTTTTCATCACGCGTCCGTAGCAGTAGTCCCAGTTGCTCCTGGTCACCATGTACCGGGGAAGTTCGAAGGTCCCGTCGCCCGGCGCCATGGGAGCCGCGACGGCCCCCCGGTCGATGGTGAAGGCGCACCGGTAGCCCGCCTCTTTCACGGCGCGGACGGTGACGTCGGACCTCACGCCGAAGGGATAGACAAAAATGGATACGGTCCGCCCGAGCTTCTCCTCGAGCCTTTCTTTTGAGCCGACGATCTCCTTCCTGAAGCCGCGGGGACTCTCATCGTGCAGCTTCCGGTTTATCTTGAGATGGTAATATCCGTGGGCGGCGACATCGCACCCGGCGGCGGCCAGCTCGGAGAGCTGCTCCCAGGTGAGGGCGTAGTCCTTTTTCCCGATGACGTTAGGATAGATCGCCAGGAGGGGGCGGATGCCGTTGGGCCTGAACACCCTCCGGTAGGCCTCATACACGCTGCGGTGCCCGTCGTCAACGGTGACGAGGACGTTGTTGCTTCCCGCGACCCTGCCCGCCAGGATATCGCTGACGGAAACGAAGCGAATACCCCGCTGTTTCAGGTCGGCGATGTGGGACGAGAGCTCATCCAGGGTGAAGCCGTAGGGGTCCCTCTTGAGCGGCGCGTCACGAAAGGCGTGGTAGCAGAGGACGCTCACCCTGGCCCGGGCGAAGGCGTCGCGTGACAGGGGGATGATCGCGCAGGCCACGGCTGCCGCGATGACGGCGCGCCACGGGAAACGCCCCCCTCCCTTATGAATCATAGTCGTATTCCCAGAGCTCATTGAACTCCACGCGCCGCAACTCCAGGTCAATGCTTCTCTGGATATCGCTCTTGCGCTCCTCGAGAAAATCGCGGTAGCCACGCACCCTTTTCGCGGCCTGCTGCTCGACGAGGGCCGCGTAATGATCGAGGGCCGGCATAAGGTAGGTGCTGATATAGGTGTACTGCTTCCAGTTGCCGTCCCTCCGATACTGCTCCATCTTCATGGCGGTCAGCAGTTTCAGGCGGTATATCTTTTCGTTGTAGGCCATGAGGGTATCGCCGTCCAGGCCCTCGATGGCGCCGGCAAGGTCCTTCTCTCCGCCTTTGAACGAATCAAAGCCGGGCGTCCGGGAGAACACGTAGTCGAGGAGGATCTCCTCGTCGAAGGCCGCGCCGAAGTCTATGGCGCGGGTCGTTTTTTCCAGTATCACCCTCTCCTCCGGCGCGAAGTAATCGCTTTTCGGACGGGGCATGACATGGTAATACATCGCGCACCCCGCATGGGCAAGGCACGTCAGCGCCAGGATGGCCGTTCGTATCTTCATTGCCGCTACGCTCCCTCCTGCTCCAGATCCTCGGGTTTAATCAGCCCCCCGGACGGTATGGCGCGCCTGCTCCTTCTGCCGATGACGCTGTCCATCCGGTGGGGGGGGATCCCCACGCCGGGCCTCAGGGCCACAAGGTCTTCCTCGTCGAGACGCTTTCCCCTGGGGATGCCGCGGCGCGCGAAGAGGCTCCTCCGCGCCGCGCGGGCGACGCCCTCCTCCGCGCTCCCCGAGGCGAGGGCCCCGTCGCCCACCATCGCGATGGCCGACTCCACCGATCGGATCATGGCGGAAAATTCCTCCGGTGTGGAGGATATCTCCTTATCCGGGCACTCGTGAAATCTGTCAATAGTAAAATGCCTCTCGAAGATGCGCGCCCCCAGGGCGGCGGCGAGCATCGGGGCCGACGGTTCCCGGGTGTGGTCCGAGAAACCCACGGGAAGCGAGAACCTCCGCGCCAGTGAGGCCACGCGCGCGAGGTTGGCCTGGTCCGCCCCCGTGGGATAGAGGGAAACGCAGTGCAGCAGCGCCAGTTCCGCCCCGCTTTCCCGGCGGAAGAGCGATACCGCCATATCGATTTCCTCTTCCGAGGATATCCCCGTCGAAAGGATCAGGGGCTTCCCCGTTGCCGCCACGGCGGCGATGAGGGGGTGGTTCGTCACCTCCGACGACGCGATCTTGTAGAGTGAGACCCCGATCCTTTCCAGGAGGGACAGGGAATCGAGGTCGAAAACCGATGAAAAAAAGAGCACCCCCGCCGCCTCCGCCACGGCCTTGAGACCGCGCAGATCCTCCTCGTCAAGGATGAAGGACCGGAAAAAATCAACCGGGCCCTTCCCGCCGTTCCCCGGGGCGCCCGGGGAGAGGAGCTCATCGGCGTCCGGGGAGGCCATGAGCTCGGGAACGAAGACCTGGAACTTGACCGCGTCAGCGCCGGCCCGCGCCGCCGCGGCGATCATGGCGCGCGCCGTCTCCGCAGACCCGTTGTGGTTGAGTCCGATCTCGGCGACGTAGCGGGCCCGGCGATCAGTTGGCATAAGGGCTTCGAGCATACGGCGACCTTCCTCCCGCGGGGAATCTGTCATCCCCGCCTCTTTAATTATCGTACTCGAAGACGCCATCGTCAAGAAAAAAGCTCCGCCTACGGGGAGGGAGACCGCCCGGGACGAATAATTTTTGATTGACACCGGTTTTCCAGGCTGAATAGAATCTGGGGGCGTCGGCACACTTTTTCGCCCGGGAGTTGACGGATGGGAAAACGCTACATTATCGCTATCGATCTCGGCACCACGGGTAACCGGGTCTACTGCTTCGACGAGAAGGGGGTGCCGATTTCGAGCGCCTACCGCGAGTTCACCCAGCACTTCCCCAAGCCGGGGTGGGTGGAACATGACGCCATGGAGATATGGGACTCCGTGAGCGCGCTCATCCCCAAGGCCATCGCGGACGGGGGGCTCCTGTCCGAAGACGCCATCGCCATCGGCATAACGAACCAGCGCGAAACCGCCCTTCTCTGGAACCGGGAGACGGGAACGCCCATTCACAACGCCATCGTCTGGCAGTGCCGCCGTACCACGGATATATGCAACGAACTGAAAAGCGCCGGGCACGAGGAGATATTCAGGAATACCACGGGCCTCGTGATCGACGCCTACTTCTCCGGCACCAAGGTCAAGTGGCTCCTCGACAACGTCCAGGGGGCGCGGACCTTCGCCGAGAGCGGCAAGCTCCTCTTCGGCACCATCGACACCTGGATCCTCTGGAAGCTGACGGGAGGGGCGGCCCACGCCACGGATTTCACCAACGCGTCGCGGACCCTGATGTTCGATATCAGGAAGAAGACCTGGTCGCGCGAGCTCCTGGAGATCCTCTCCGTGCCGGTGAAGGTGCTTCCCGAGGTATTGCCCTCGGCTGCCACCTTCGGCCGCACGAAGAACGCCCCGGGGCTTCCCGACGGCATCGTCATCGGCGGCATCGCCGGCGACCAGCAGGCGGCCATGGTGGGCCAGAACTGCGTCACCGTGGGGAGTTCGAAGAACACCTACGGGACCGGCTGTTTTTTACTCATGAACAACGGTGACTCCTTCACGATATCGAGGAACGGGCTCCTCACCACGCTTACCTGCGACGACGCCGGCAGGCCGGTCTACGCCCTGGAGGGCTCCGTGTTCATCGGGGGCGCCGTTATCCAGTGGCTCCGGGACTACCTGCAGTTCTTCTCCTCCAGCGCGGAATCCGAGGAAATGGCGAAATCCGTGGCAAAGGAGAGCCAGGTGGTCCTCGTTCCCGCGTTCGTCGGCCTCGGCGCTCCCCACTGGAACATGGAGGCCCGGGGCGCGATCTTCGGCCTCACGAGGGACACCACGCGGGAGGAACTTGTCATGGCGGCGCTCAAATCGATCGCCCTGCAGTCCCGCGACCTGGTCAAGGCGATGCAGGAGGATACGGGAAATGCCATCCCGGAACTCAGGGTCGACGGCGGGGCCACGAAGAACGGATTCCTGATGCAGTTCCAGGCGGACATCCTGGACATCCCGGTGCTTCTTCCCGAGAACACCGAATCGACGGCCCTGGGTGCCGCCTACCTCGCGGGGATCACCGGGGGCGTCTTCGGCTCGATCAGCGAAATTGCCCGGCATAACAGGATATCCTCCAAATACGTCCCGGGAATGAGCAAATCGGAAAGGGAACGCCAGATACACCTGTGGGACGACGCGATACGGAGATTGCTCTGCTGAGATGCCCGGGCGACGCGGAAGGAACCGGGCATATCCCGTGATCGGGATATAATCAAGCCCATGAGAACCGATGAAGGAGAAGAATATGGCACGACCACTTCTGGGGGAAATTCTCCTTGAGAACAAGGAGATCACGCAGGAACAGCTTGAAAAAGCGATAGATATCCAGAAAAAAGAGGGCGGCCTGATCGGCATCATCCTTGTGACCACGGGAGCGATCACTGAACAGACCCTCGTGAAGTACCTCGCTGTCCAGGCCGAAAGGGTCACCTCCACGTAACGCCCCGCAGAGGGGTATACGTCCCCCGGCAGAACCCCGGGGCGCGCGCTCCCGGCGCAACGGCGCCGTGGTGCGCTGCGGGGCCCGCCCATTTTACCCATTCGTCATCGACGCGCAGTGCCGCCACGCGACACTGACGGGGAGGCAACGAAATGTCACAGCATGTTCTGATCGCGGCGCTCATGCCGTTCATCGTCATCCTCGCCCTGGGAGGATGCGCGCGTAAACCCGTGCGGGACATCGAAAGCCTGAAGCGGATCATCGAGGAGATGCGGGAACAGAACAGAAGCGCCTGCGTGAAGGGGTGCACCATCTTCGAGGGAGACAGCAACATCGAACTCATCAAGGTCCAGGACTATTTTCCCACGCCGGCGTGCAATTACGCCTACCGCGGCAGCACCACGGGTGACCTCCTCGGGCGCCGGGAGAAGGTCCGGGAACTCCAGCCCCGGGCGATCGTCCTCCTCGTGGGGGGCAACGACCTCGTCAAGTCCGTGCCCGTCGGGCAGATCGACGCGAACTACGCGAGCCTCATACGCTACTACCGGGGCTTCTGTAAAAAAGTCTACTGCGTCAGCAATCTCCCCGTGCATCCGGGAATATTCATAACCAACGACGACATACAATCCCTCAACCTTATGCTGGCGAAACGGTGCAGGCAACTCGGCGCCGTGTACATTGACGTGTTCCCCTTCCTCTACAGGGACGGCGGCCTCAACCCGGACTACGCCCTTGACCTGGTCCACCTGAACGAAGCGGGAAGAAACGTGATGATGGAGGAGGTGAAGCGGCACCTCAGGTGACACGAGGCGGAAAGGGAGGGGACGCCACCAGGCGCCCTTACTTCACCTCGTGGAGCCAGCCGTGGGTGTCCTCGTAGTCCCCCTTCTGGAGGGCGGTGAGGCGATCGTAGAGCCTGGTGATGAGCGGCCCGGCGTTGTCGCCGTCTCCGTAGGTGTAGTCACGGTCCCGGAACCTGATATGGCTCACGGGGGTGATTACCGCGGCGGTGCCCACGGCGCCCACCTCGTCGAAAGTCTCGAGCTCCTTCACCTCTACGGGCCGGCGCTCCACGTCCATGCCCATGTCCCGGGCTATCACCGAAAGGCTGTCGTTGGTGATGCTGGGGAGAATGCTGTCCGATTTCGGCGTGATGTAGGCGTTGCCGCGCAGGGCGATGAAATTCGACGTGCTGAACTCGTCGATGAACCGCTTCTGGGCGGAATCAAGGTAGAGGACGATCGGGTAGCCGCGGTCCTTGCCGTACTGTCCTCCGCTCAGCCCCGCGGCGTAGTTGCCCCCCACCTTGCAGTGGCCCACGCCCCGGGGTGCCGCCCGGTCGAAATCCTCCACCACGAGGGCCTTGACCGGCTTGAACCCGCCCTTGTAATAGGGACCCACGGGGGTCGCGAAGACGATGAAGAGGTATTCCGACGCGGGTCCGAGACCCACCCTGGCTCCCGTGCCGATGATCAGGGGCCGGATGTAAAGGCTCGCCCCCGTGCCGTAGGGGGGGACGTATTCCGCGTTTGCCGCGACGACCTTCGTGACCGCGTCGACGAACAGCTCATCGGGAACGGGAGGGATATAGATCCGCTCGCAGCTCATCCTGAGCCGCCGGGAATTCTCAATGGGCCGGAACACCACGATCCGTCCGTCCTTCGTTTCGAAGGCCTTCAGGCCCTCGAATGCCTCCTGGCCGTAGTGGAGCGACGGCGCGGCCATGTGCAGGCTGATATATTCGTCCCGGGAAAGCTCCCCGCCAGACCATTCGCCGTCCTTCCAGTGGTAACGGATATTGTGGTCCGTTTTCATGTAATCGAAGGGAAGGTTTTTCCAGTCCAGGTCCGCCCGTGTTTTCTTTCGCATGTTCATGTCCGTTCTCACAATGGGTATCGGGGACGACGCCCCGCCGCGCCCGACCGATTCCGGGTAAGTGGATAGTTATCGGAGATGCGAGAAAAAATGTCAAGGAGAAAGGGGGAAGCCGGGGGTAAAATCACGATGGGAATAACAGCTTCTCAAGGGACCCTATCTGGCCGAGGACGCCCTCCCGCGAGGTCCCCCCGGGGGACACCTTCGCCTCGACGGAGCGCTCCGGGTCGGCGATGCCGGCGATGTCATCTCCGAACTCAGGGGCGAACTCCCTGAAGTCACCGACCGAGAGGGACGCCAGATCGGTACCTTTTTCCTCGCAGGCGCGCACGATGCGTCCGACGATCTCATGGGACCGCCGGAAGGGAACACCCTTCCCCACCAGGTAGTCCGCGATGTCAGTGGCCGTGGAAAAGTTCCGCCCCGCGGCGGACTTCATGCGGGCCGCGTCAACGGCCATCGTCGAGAGCATCTCCGTCATCCCCTCCAGGGAAAGGGAGATGGTGTCCACGGAATCGAAGAGTCGCTCCTTGTCCTCCTGGAGGTCCCGGTTGTAGGCCATGGGAAGCCCCTTGACCAGGGCCAGGAGGGAGACCAGGTTGCCGATCACCCTCGCCGACTTTCCCCTGACGAGCTCGGCGATGTCGGGATTGCGCTTCTGGGGCATGATGGAGGAGCCCGTGGTCACGGCGTCGGAGAGGCGGATGAACCCGAAATCCGGGGAGGACCAGAGAACAAGCTCTTCGCAGAAGCGGGAGAGGCGCACGGCGCATACCGCGGCGAAGTAGCAGTAGTCGAGGATGAAATCCCGGTCGCTCACCGCGTCCATGGAATTGGGTATGACGGATTCAAAGCCGAGCTCACCGCGCAGGAACTCCCGGTCCACGGGGTAATTGAGCCCCGCCAGGGCGCCGGATCCGAGGGGAAGCCGGCCGCAGGCCTTCACGACGGCGCCGAGGCGCTCCCGGTCGCGCTGGAGCCCCCATGCGTAGGCGAGAAGGTGATGGCTGAAGCGCACCGGCTGGGCCGGTTGAAGATGCGTGAAGCCGGGCATGATGACGTCGACATGCTCCCGGGCAGCGGCCAGGAGGACACCGATGAGGCCCGTCAGGAGACCGTCGATGGACGCGCATTCATCCCGAAGGTAGAGGCGCATGTCCAGGGCGACCTGGTCGTTCCGGGACCGCGCGGTATGGAGCTTGCGCCCGGCGTCGCCGATCCGCCCGGTCAATGCGGCCTCGATGTTCATGTGGACGTCCTCCAGGGAGCGGGAGAACTCGAAGGCGCCCGATTCGATCTCGCCGGCGATGGCATTCAGGCCCTCGATGATCCGGTCGCGCTCATCCTCCGTGAGCACCCCGATGCGCGCCAGCATCTTCGCGTGGGCAACGGAGCCCCGGATATCGTGCCGCCATAGCCGCGCGTCGAAATCCACCGACGCCGAAAGCCGCTCCGCGGTGCCTGAGAGGACCCCCGTAAAACGCCCCCCCCATGGCTTTTTGGTACCCTTCTCCATGACGCACCCCTTTCCCGAGATGATGGTATAGTGCCCCCGCGGCGGGAGAAAAAATCAAGACATTAATTCATATCCCCCGGGGGATGCCCGGCCGGCGGAGGAGCCCCGGTTCGTCGATGGTCACGAATCGGCGCTAGGGACGGGCAAGCCTGTCGAGAAGCGGATCGATGAAATCGCCGAGTCCCTCCAGGGCCGGCGCGATCTCGTATTCAAGGATGTCGGAGAGGGTGATGACGTCGTTCTGCTCCAGGGCGGAACCGATGGAGCCCAGGAGACGATCCATCTCCCGGTTTTTTTCCCCCAGGGTGACCCCGTCCACCTCGATATCGGCGACGTCAACGCCCAGGACCGGCGTGACCTGGCAGCAGGCCCGGAGGTACCGGTAGATAAAATCGATGAACTGCCCGAGGTGCTCAGAGGCGGCGGCGTCCCTGCCGGACTGGTAGGCCACGGCGGCGGACCGGACATTTTCAAGCTGCTCCCCGAGTGCTTCCCGGGTCCCGCGAATCCCCTCCATGAGCACGTCGGGGGAATCGATGCTCTGCACGATGAGGGAACGCATCTCGTCGCCAAGGAGGAGCATGCGTAAAACCCGGGCGATCTCGGAGAAGAGCCCCCGGTTCGCGGCGAGGGCTTCCGCCCCTCCCTCTCCGGCGAGGGCCTCGCGCAGCCCGGTCATCTCATCAATAAGGTCGGAAACAGTGCCGTCGCGGAACTTCATACCCGCGGGATCACGGCCCAGGAGGCCCATGACGCTTCCCATCACGTCCTGGAGCCAGGCGAGGCCCCCGGCGAGATCGTTCATCCCGGCTTCGCTCCACCCGCCCCCCTCCGCGGCGCTTTCCATGAAGGCGGAGGCGCGGTCGCAATACCCCAGGGCCTCGTCCACCGACGCGATGACCATTTCCGCCCTGGAGCGGACGACGCAGTTGATCACGCCCACGCTTTCGATCCCCTGGTCGGGGGGGGCGTCGACGGGATAACGCGTATCGTCGATGAAGAGTTCATACAGCACGAGGTTGCGCGCGCCGGTCCATGACGAGATCGAGTCGATCACGTCGGGAATCCTCTCGTTCCCCTCCAGCTCAAAATCCACGGGACAGTCGTTGATCCGCACTTCCACGGGGCACCTCGCTTGCGCCTACTTGTCGTTCTTCCCGGAACCGGCCCCGCCGAGCTGGTTTTTCATCCACTGCTGCTGGGAGTTCGTCTGGGTGATGGCCTGCTCCATGCGCCTGAATTTCGACCTGAGCTTGTCCTCGTACTTCTTCAGGTGGTCCTCGTGGCGCTTGATGCTGTCGTCGGCGAGCCTGATGGAGTTGTCCTCGAGCTCGAGCTTGGCGGCGATGATGTTCTTGCCCGAGGAGACGTAGGGCCTGAGGACGTAGACGACCTTGTAGGCCATGCCGTCATCGATCCGGTTGTCACCGCTGGTGTCGTTCCCGAAGAACGCCGCGACGCCGTCGGGATTCTCGCCGATGGCCTTCCGGAGGGCGGCCTCGTCGATGACGAGGCTCCCCGACCTGATGGTCTCCCATTCCGCGTTCACGGCCCCAGTGGAGATTCCCATCTGAGTCAGGTGCCTGATCGGCTCCTCACCGCCGCCGGAATAGGCTCCCGTGACGGCGGCGTTGAGCGAGTTCTGGAGCCGCACGAGGGTGGTGTCGCTCGAGAAGAGGCCCGTCTCGGCGCGCGTCTTCTCATAATCGCCCGGCCTGTCGCTTATCCCGGCCTTCGTCAGGTTCCGGTGCAGCTCGAGATAGCGGTTATAGGCCTCCACGAATTTCTTGATCTTTTCCAGTCCCTCGTCGGACCCCGGCTCAACCGTCAGCTTGACGTCATCTCCCGACGCGCGCTTCAGGTTGAGGGTGACCCCCTTGATGACGTCGTTCAGGTCGTCGTTCCGCTCCCTGGTGACCTCGATGCCGTCGACGGAGAGCTTCGCGTCCTGGGCCTTCGCGATCACGTTCCCCGGCTCCATGCCGCCCTTCCGCTCCACGGGACTCACCAGCCTCATGCCCGAAACGTCCATGACGCCGGTGTTGCAGTAGAATATAATCCTGGAAATTTTTCCCCCGGGGAAGTCCCTGCCCGCCTCCACGGTCATGGGGCCCGCGGCGCCGGCGCTGACGGGGTAGATTTTTTCCGTCCGTTTTCCCCCCGCCGTGGACACGAGGCCGATCCCCATCACGCTGTCGAAGGCCTTCGGGTCATCCCTCTTCACCTCGCGTTTCCGCTCGATATTGTAGCCCTCGAGGATGATTCCCTTGATATTGGTGCGCTCCTGGGGTCCCACCTCGATTTTCGCCGGCCCCTCGTCACCGCCGCTCCCGGCATTGTAGCCGAGATTGAACTCGAGGACCGACCCGGACTTCACGGCCAGTTCGACGGGGAGCGCGTATTCCCGCCAGAGCAGTCCCCGGACCGTTACGGACACGCCGCCGTTTCCGACGTCGATCCTGCCGCTTTCCTTTCCCGGCCGGCCCGATCCCATGTAAGAGGTAAAATAGCGGGAATCGAACGTGAGGGACGCCTCGTCCTTTTTGTCCGCCGACCCTTCCGTGACCAGACCGCTCTTCAGGAGAAGGTCCCTGTCGCCGGAAAAAAGCATCGCTCCCTTTTCGCCGATCGTCTTCGACTGGAGCGTAAGTATATACCGAGTGCCCGATTTCCTGATATACGCGGGAACGACGAGCTCCGAGGCGGATTCGTCGATCTTCTCCTTGAGTGCCTTCAGCGTTCCGCCGGTAAAGTTCACCGCGGCATTCTTGCCGTCCACCTCGATCGAGATGGTGCCGGCCGGAAGGACCTCGTCCTCCCCGAGTTCCGCCGAGGCTACCCTGTGGTGGGTGGCGAGTTGAATGACCCTGACCCTCTTGATCCCCGTATCCGCGTTCTTGTTCGCCTTCGCATCGATGACGGACGAATCCGAGGCGGCGACTTTCTTGTCGTGAAATGAAGAGCGAAAACCGTAGAGGTCCCGCGCCGCTTTATCGATCTCCTCGAGCTGCCCTGACAGGGTCTGCAGCCCCTCCTTGCGGCTGTTGTGGTTCTTCTTGCGGATTTCAAGCTGTCGTATCGGCCTGGCCTCGACATTCACCAGCTTTTCAATTATGCCATCGGTGTCAAGACCTGAGGACATTCCGCTGATGGTTACCGGCATCGTGAGCCCTCCCTGGTTGGTGATGAGTCATCGGCCCCTCGCCCTCCGGCTCAGGGTCGGGAAGCGGGTTACCGGCACTCCAGCCGATACCACTCCCCTATCATCTCTATCGACATAATATTGTAAATTAATAAGAAAAATTCAAAAAAAATGAAAAAATGGGGAAAAACGGGCTCCGGAAAGGGCTTTTTACAAGGGCAGACATAGCTTGACCCGCGGGGGCACGGTGGCTCCCCCGGTCAGGTTATTAACTATTTGAGGCGGCGAGGACCCGCTACCGCTGTTCGTCAACGAGCATGCCGAGGAAATCCTGGATATGCTCGAGGAGCTTGATCGCCTCTTTCGAGGGGATCTCCCGCACCACCTGATTGGTATCGCCGTCGATGATGCTCACGACAATGCGCTTCGTTTTCTCGTGGAAGGAAAACGATATCCTCTCGTGGATCTCGCGCATGCCGTGGTTCAGACGATCGACGATTTCCGAGACCTCACCGGGTCCCGGCTCGCGCGTATCGGCCCTGGCCGCGTGCGGCAGCCCCGCCCCGCGCGACGTCTCGGCCCTCCGGGCGTACTTATCGACGGATTCGATCGAATCGATTGACACTCCCTTGATATTCATCGTGCAACCTCCATGTTCGCAAAAACTCTCCCTGCCTCCCTTTGAAAAAGATCCCCCCTCCGGCCCCGGGGCGGCAGCGCTACCGCCTGCGGGACCGGAGTGGGTCGGGGATATCCGCACTGCAGAGACACCCCGTTTCGAGCGATCCCTATTCGAAGAGCTTCATGATGAGCTGGGGCTTGGTGTTGGCCTGCGCCAGCATCGCCGCGCTCGTCCGAACCAGGATCTGGTCCTTTGTGAATTCAACCATCTCAACGGCCATATCCGCGTCGCGTATCCGTGAATCGGCGGACATCATGTTCTCATAGGTTACCGCAAGGGCCTTCACCGTGTTCTCCAGCCGGTTGTAGTACGCTCCAAGGTCCGCCCTTTGCCGGTTCAGCCTGTCTATGGCGGAATCGGCATACCCTATCATCGCGTTCGCACCGGCCACCGTGGAGATCGTCCGCTTGTTGTTCCCCTCATTTACCAGGTTGAAGGCTTTCGAGCCGACGGTCGCGATATAGACCCTTATCCGCTGATCCTGATTGGCCCCAACATGGAAAAACATGCTTCCGACGCGGCTGTTCTTCGAGAACTCGCCCCGGAGCATCTTCATCCTGTTGAATTCCGCGGAGGTGGCGATCCGATCGACTTCATTTATAAGCTGAGAAACCTCAACCTGTATCTGCATTCGATCGTCCCGGGAATATATCCCGTTCGCCGACTGGACCGCCAAAACCCTGATCCGCTGCATGATCTCGTTGAGCTGCTGGTATGACCCCTCCGCGACCTGGATGAACGAGAGTCCGTTCTGGGCGTTCTTTTCCGCCTGCACCAGGCCGCGTATCTGGGTCCGCATCTTTTCGGACACGGCCAGACCCGTGGCGTCATCGCCGGCACGATTGATCTGCTCGCCGGATGAGAGCTTTTCGATGGTCCTGTCCAGGCGGTTGCCCACCTCCGACAGGTGCCTGCTTGCGAAAATGGCACTCATGTTGTGATTGATTCTCATCGGTTCCCTCCCTTGTGTTGATCCGGGCCGCCAGCCCTGTTTCTCGGCGGACCGTGTTTTTCGGCAGCGCCATCATGGCGTCGCCGGAACCGCTCCAGGCGGTCCGAAGGTATGCTCCTTCCGTGCCGTCCTGACTGCCCAAGATCACGACAACACCGGCCACGGATGTTCCGACGGCCGGTGATGCCCTCCCCGCATCACCGGCCGCCGGAACGGCCGGGCGCTGGACAGAGAGGACGACGGGGGGAACGAGAATCGGGTCGAATTTTCAAAGAACATTTTTCCTTTACTGTCGAGACGTGTGCCGGTACCCTCAGGTACCGAGTAATCGCAATACTGACTGACCCTGGATGTTCGCCTGAGCGAGCATGGCCGAATTGGTGTGAACGAGGATCTGGTTTTTCGAGAAATCCACCAGCTCCTCGGCCATATCAACGTCCCGGATGCGCGATTCGGAGGCCTGCACGTTCTCGTACGCGGTCATGAGGCCCTTCGCGGTCATCTCGAGCCTGTTGTAGTAGGCGCCCAGGTCGGCACGCTGCTTGGCGAGTTTCTGCAGTGCCGCATCCATTAACCCGATGGTGTCATTGGCTCCGCCCGGGGCGGAAAGGGTAACCGTAACCCTGCCGGTCCCGTCCCTCATCCTGAAGGACTGTGCCGTCATGGTGCCGATGTACACCCGTTCCCGCTGGTCCTTGTTGGCACCGAGGTGGAACCACATGCTCGCCTTCGGGTTGGTCCTGGAATAGAATCCCGTCAGTATTTGAAACCTGTTAAACTCAGCCTGTGATGCGATCCTGTCAACTTCGTCCACAAGGGCCGAGACTTCCACCTGGATAAGCTGCCGGTCTTCATTGGTGTAAATACCGTTCGCAGCCTGCACCGCCAGCACCCTTACGCGCTGGATTATCGAGGAAGAATGTACTATAACCCCAACGGGGGTTTTTTTAACAAAAACCCGTCCAGGGTTTTTAAAACGCCCAGCCCC
>CAZKPR010000009.1:0-7122 GCA_964554685.1 uncultured Leptospirales bacterium
CGCTTTGCCCATAACCCAAACGGGGTAAAACGGGGGGGCCCATGGTGCCCCTTTTCCCGGAACCGGGCCCGGGGGGAATGGCATTTCGCCGACTTCATCAGCGTCGCATACGACGAGATCGCGAACCAGATCGCAAAAAACCGCTACATGTTCGGAGGCCAGGCGAACATCCCCCTCGTCATCCGCGCGCCGGACGGAATCATCAACCAAGCGGCGGCCCAGCACAGCCAAAGCGTCGAGGGCTGGCTCGCGAACGTTCCGGGCGTCATCATGGTCGCCCCGTCAAATCCCGCGAACGCGAAGGGCCTCCTCAAAGCCGCCATACGTCTCGACGATCCCGTCGTGTACTTCGAGCACAAGGTTCTCTTTTCCCAGAAGGGACCCGTGCCCGACGGAGAATACCTGACCCCCATCGGGAAGGCGGAAATCAGGAAACCCGGAACCGACGTCACCCTCGTCTCCTATTCTCTGATGCTCCAGAAGTGCGAACAAGCGGCCCGGGAGCTCGAGGAGAAAGGGGTTTCCGTGGAAATCATCGACCTTCTGACGCTGAAACCCTTCGATACGGATACCGTTGCCGCATCCGTGCGAAAAACGCACAGATGCGTCGTGGTGCACGAAGCCGTGGTCAACGGCGGCCTCGGCGCGGAGATCGCCCTCCACAAGATGTTCATCGCGAGCCTGGGCATTTCCTACGGAACGCAGGAGAAATATCCCAGGGCCCAGGTTCCCTTCGATCCCAACCTGAGGAACATCGGCGTGGGCCTCGGCTTCAAGATCATTCCTTCCGACAAGTTCAGCATCGAGCTTGGCGGGGCGAAATACACCTATTTCACCGATCACATGGCCTTCGGCCTGATCAAGCTGAACAAGAGCGTATGGTCCTTCGGCATCGGCCTTACCGCGAAGGTCATGTAACACACTCCGGTCCTTTGAAAGGCACGGAAAGCGGCGGGTTTCGCACCCGCCGCTTTTTTTTGTTCATCACCCTCAAAAAGCGCGCCATTACCGCCGGCGGTAACGGCGCCCGGGCCGTCCGGGGAAGCGCCGCCGATAAATTTGAATTGCCTATTCCCGGGGAATAGATCATTCTGTCAGCAATGACGATGAAAAGAGGATGAACGCTCCATGAAACGGGCCGCACTGGCATTCTGCATCATCCTGGTCTTCGCGCCGCGCGGAGTCCTCGCCTTCACCGAATCGGAAATGAGCGTTGCCTGGCTCCGCACCCAGAGCCGCGCGGCCGCCTCGGGCACCGTCGACGCCGCGTACCACAACCCCGCGGGCCTCGTGGGACTCGAAAAGGGATTCCATATCGACGCGGGGTATCGCCTCATGGCAAAGACCGCCGCCTGGTCAATGGCCTTCAGCAACGGCAGGGACGAGGCGGGCTCCTGGTTCATCCCGAACTTCGCCGCGGTCTACCGGGGGGGGCAGGGGGCGCTCTTCATATCCCTCTCCATGCCCGAGGGCGTCGAGTTCATTGACCACCGGAAGCCCGTGGGAGGGATGCCCCTCCCGGCCTATTTCTCCCTCGGCCTTGACAGCATCCAGATGGGGACCCTCCGGAACGCGGGATTAACGCTTTCCCTGGGTGGAATCGAGCTGCCTGTTATCAGCTACGTGAAGGCCTACGGCTACTGGCTCAGGGGGAATCTGGGCGGCGCCTTTTCCCTTCACGAATACGTCGCCTTCGCCGGGGGCGTGTCGTGCGGCTACTACGAGGGGAGCAGTTCGTCCGGGGTGGCGGGACTGGGGACCGTTGACCGCGTCGACAGGCACGCCTTCGGATGGTCGGGCTTCGCGGGCCTGATGGTGGGCCCTCCCGACAAAAGCGTGCTCTCGATTTTCTATACCACGAGGCTCATCGCCAGGGGCACGGAGCGAAACGTTAAATACCGCTACTCGCGGATCATGGAGCGCCGCCTCGCCGATTCCCTCTCCATAGGCCTCAATCTCAAATCGAGCGAGGGGGCCTCCCTGCAGCTGTCCTACCGCCTGGACTTCACGGGGGAGCGTGGCTTCGGGACCAGGAACCTCCTGACGAAGAGCCACGAGTTTTCCTATTTCGACTGGGCCACGGCGGTCCTCGGGGCCCCGGCCCTCTCGGTGGTGCCCCTGGTCGCCAGCGGCAACGCAGAGAACTACAAGCACCGGCACCGCCACGGCATCGGGGTCGGGGTTGAGTTCGAGGTGAGCGGTTTCGCCCCGGGGATCGGGATATCCTACACCACCCAGGAAAAGTATCCCCGGGCGCAGAATCCCTTCGATCCGGATCTGGCCAGGATAGGCGTGGGCATGGGGGTCAGGATCAGGGCCTCCGAGGGTGTTTCCATCGAAAGCGGGACCGCCTACTATTTCTTTATCACCGACAGGATGCTCTTCGATTCGATAAAACTGAACAAGTCGGCCTGGACCTGGGGCGTGAGCGTCACGGTCCGGGCCGGGTAGGGGGGCTCAGGGGAGGCGCTTCAGGCCGCGCAGGATCTTCTCCGCGTCGTCGTAGCGTCCGAGCTTGCGGTACGCCTTGGCGAGGCTTCGCGCGACGCGGGGGTCCTCCACGTTCATGCCCCGTGCGCGCTCCAGGTGGGGGAGGGCGCCGGCGGTGTCCCCCTTCATGTCATGGGCCCTTCCGAGGAAAAGATAGACCTCGTGATCCCTCCGCCCCTCGCGCAGCGCTGCCGTGAGGCGGTCAATGGCCCCTCCATAGTCTCCCGTCTCGAAAAGGGCGATGCCGTGATAGAAGAGCAGGTTCGGGTTCTGCCCCGTCGCCTGTCGCCGGAAAATGTCAAGGATGTCCCTGTAGTGGCGGCGGACAAAGAGGGCGCGGACCGTGTCCTCGAGTAATTCCCCGGGAATTGTCTCCCTACCGTATGCGAGGAGGATCATGTCGGCGCCCCTGACGCCGTCGCCGAGACTGATGAGTGTCCTTCCGTAGAGCGCCGCGATATCGCGGTTGTCGGGATACACCAGGGCCAGGGTCCTGAGAAGATCTGCGGCCCCCGCATGGTCTCCCCGGCGGTAGAGCTCTTCCGCCTTCTCGACCTGGTCCTCCGGCGTCAACTTTCTCAGTGTTTCCCAGTAATACCTGAGGTAGAAGACGTAGATGCGCTGGCTGTACACGTACGAGAGAACCAGCGCCGCGGCAATGACGATAACAATCAGGTAGCCCCCGATTGGTTTCCGTTTCTTCCTCATCGTTCTCCTCCGGGATCATCCATACCCCGCCGGGCGGGTAATTTCAAGCATATTACCGCCACGCGGCGATTAATTGAACGGCGCGGAGCGTCACCAGGGCCGCTTGGTTGACCGCGGTGGGGGGCGGCGGTACTCCCGATGGTGCGGCCGCGGGGAAAAATTATTGGTTGAAATATATTCGACGGGGGCGTACCCTTGCTTGAAAATCTTTAACATATTCGAAATCCATTCGTTTCACCATACAGGAAAACACCCATGCAAAGGCTCACGTCGATTATCATGATTCTGGCGGTCTTTTCGGCCACCGCCCTTTTTTCCATTCCCGCCGAGGAGGCGGTGGGGAAATTCAGGGCCAGGATGCTCAGGATGGAGAAGCTCACGGGCGTCATCTCCTGGACCTCCCTTGACGGGCTGACCTATTCGGGAAGCTTCAAGTACATGGCGCCGGACAAGATCTATGTCAAGTTCACCTCCCCGTCGGAAAAGATCCTCGTCACGAACGGGAAAAACCTCTGGATATACTCCCCCGTGAGCGCGCTCTGCGGGGTCCAGGAACTGACCCCGGGTTCGTCATCCGGGGGGATCGCCGCCCTCGTGGGCGGATACGAGGGCATCGCCTCGGGGGACGAAGCGGGCTACGTGATCAAGCTGAAAAACGACGACAGGGTGTACCGCGAGATAATCCTGAGCGTTGACGGCACCTTTTTGCTGAAGGGCGCGATCTTCAAGCGGAGCGACGGGCGCGTCATGAGCTTCTCACTGTCCGACGTGAGCACCGCCGCGGAGGTCAATCCCGCGCTGTTTGATTTCAAGGTGCCCGAGGGCGCCCGGATCGTGACAAACCCGTTGCAGATGAGATGAGGCAACGTGGCGCGCTTCCTCACAGCCTTCCTTGTCGTTGTGATCGTCGCGACGGCCGGTGAGTCCCGGGGGCAGGAACGGGAACTGGTATACACCTTCGTCGGGCCCGTGGGAGGCGGGGGGTTCCAGCGTGTCACGACCAGGGACTGGCAGAATATTTACCGAAGCGAAAAATCGGCGGGAAATTATTACCACGGGGGATTCTCCCTCTGGGTCGTCTCGCGATGGCTGATCGGCGACTTCTCCGTGCAGTACGCCTATAATGAGTACCGGAAGCCGCTTCATCACTGCTATGTTACCATTTCCGGAAAGGCGGCGTTCACGGTGAAGCAGATCGTCACCTTCGCGCCCGGCATCGGCCTCTACTTTGAATCGCCGCCTTCGAACAGGGGGTTCAGGGGCGGCGCGGGGGTGAGAGCGCCCCTGGCGGTGTTGTTCCACACGACCTTCGATACAAGGCTTTTCATCGAGGGATCGTTCACGTACGGCTGGCTCGGAATCGGCGACAGGTCCACGAAGATGTCATACGGAGCAAACCTGGGGTTTATCATAAAAGTTGGAAGAATCTAGGGATTCATCATCGGGAAGGAAAAGCGAGGGCGTTGAATACCTCTCCCGGTGGTGTAGTGTCATCCCGGCCGTGATGCCCATCCCTTTTTTTCGCGGATTCAGGAATGCCCGCGGCCCGGCGGCACGATTGTTCGTGCCGTCACTTTTTTTGTGCGGCCTCGTCGCCGGCTCAATCGTCACCGCCGTAGGGGGAATTGCCGGACGATCCATGCTCGTAACGGGGGTATGCCTCGTCATGACGGCGGGGGCGGCCCTTCCCTTTATCTACCGTAATTCAATGGCGGCGCGGGAGGGATCGTTTTTTGCGAGCGGGAACGCGGCGCGCCTCGGAATGCTTCTCCTCCTCGGCGTGGCGCTCTCCGCGGTTTCCTTCTTTCGCGTCGGGTCCCTCCTTGGGCCCCCGGACCCCCTTCCCCGGGGAAGGGAGTGGATCGCCGAGGTCGAGAGCGTGAAACTCAAGCGGTACCATGTCGAAGCGGTGGCCCGGTTCGCCCCCGCGCCACCCCGGGGCGCGACCCGTTCTCCCGAGATTCCTCGCCGCCGCGGGTTGCTGCGGTGCAGGGTTGATTCCGGTATCGGCCCCGGGGATGTGGTCCGGTTTTCCGCCAGGCCCCGCGAGATCGCGTCGTCGGGGGATCGGGGGAGGGCCCTCAGGATGAGGGGAATCGGGCATGCGCTCTATCTCGAGGATGCCCCGATCATTTTCCTGGAGCGCGGCGGATCCTTCCGGGAAACGATGCGAAAGCGCATCGCGGAAAACTGCGACCGCCTTTTCGGGAAGGATTCCTCGTCGGCCGCCAAGGCGCTGTATTTCGGCAACCAGGAATTCATCGACAAGGTGACCCTGGCAGACTTCAAGCGGGCGGGGGTGCTCCACGTTCTCGCCGCGAGCGGGCTTCACGTGGCCGTCGTGGCGGCCCTCCCGGTCTTTCTTCTTGGCCTTGTCCGCCTGCCCAAGAAGATGATCCTCGCCGTAACGGGCCTCCTCGTTCTCGGATATCTCTGGATCACCGACATGCCGGTTTCCCTCATTCGCGCCTGCGCCATGTTCCTCCTTTTCGGGATGCAGCGAATCCTGGACAGGAAGGCAAACGTGTTCAATGCCCTTTTTCTTTCCGCGCTCCTCATCATGATGCTCTTCCCGGAAGACCTCTTCAGCCTCGGATTTCAGCTCAGCTACGGAGCGACCCTGGGGATACTCCTTTTTCATAGCCCCTACCGGCGCGCCCTGGAAGGCCTCCCGGGGCCCCTCGCGGGCCCCCTGTCCGTTTCCCTGGCAGCGCAGACGACCGTGGTCCCCCTGATCCTGCATCGCATGAACGAGATCAACCTCGCGGGGCCCCTCGCGAACCTCGCGGTGATTCCGGTGATTTCGCTTTTCCTGGTCGCCTCCATCGCGGCCAATCTTCTCTCCCTCGTCACCTCCGCCGCATCGTGGCTGGGCCTTGCCGGGGACTTCCTCTACGCCGCCGCGAGGATGATTGCCGGGGTTTTTTCCGGGCTGGGGCTGCACCGTGCCGGAGGTGAGGCGTGGAAGGCGCTTCCCGTCGTCCTCTTCTGCCTTGCGGCCCCCCTGGCCCTGCGGCGATTCCTTACCCCGCCGCTGCTCCTGGCCCTGCCGGCCGCCGTCGTGACGGCATGGCTTCTGATTCCCGGCCCCTGGAACGCGCGCCGTCACGCCACGGTATTCAGGCACGAGAATGGAGCGCTCCTCCTCGCCAGGGAGGGGTCGGCCCTGACGATCATCGGCGTCCCTCCCGGGAGGCGCCACCTCGGGCGGGTCGCGGAGGAGGCCGCCGCGGCTCAATGCCGGGAAGTCGTTCTCCGGGCGCGCCGGGGGGATTTTACCACCCTCACGGGATTCGAGTATCTTGCAAGGCGTCTTCCCGTGCGGCGGTGCCACCTCCCCGGGGATTTCCGGATCAGGGGGTACACGGAGCGGTTTTTCAGCCTTCTCGAGCGCGATCGGGCCGAGCTTGTCCTGGAGGGGCCCGACGGCGCGGCACGGGCTGATGGCATGACGGTTCCATCGACATGGGCGGGCCGTCTCTACGGCAGGATATCAGGGCCCGGGCCCGCTGCTGAATGGCACGAAACCGACGGCGATTCCGGGGAAATCAGGAATGTAACATTGCGGTAGGGATATGCCGATAGATGAAGTGCCCGGCTTCGGAAAATACCGGGCGAAACGGTCTGCGATGAACTATGATTCTAATGACATGGTGAGCGAGTTCGAGCGGGGGGGAGAGGCCTACGTGGCCTTCCAGTACCTGAGCAAGGAGATCGAGAACGGGATCAATGCCCTTCTCGCGAAGATCCTGTACCGCTGTGACATGGGGTACCTTTACGACACCCTCGAGGCGGTTCTCCGCGAGTTGATGCACAACGGCGTCAAGGCGAACATGAAGCGGATCTGGTTCAGCGATCTTGGCCTCGACATCACCAACGACGGGGAATACCGGAAAGGCATGGCCCGGTTCAGGGAGGTGGCGC
>CAZKPR010000009.1:7132-14605 GCA_964554685.1 uncultured Leptospirales bacterium
CGCTTCATCCCGACCGAATGAGGGACCGCCTCCTCGAAAGCCCCTACCGCGTCATGGTCACCTTCAGGAAAAAGGACGATTCGATCCAGGTCGACGTCGCCAACAACGCCCGCGTGCTTCCCGCCGAGCTGGAAAGAATCCGCGCCCGCCTTGCGAAGAGCGCCCGGTGCAAAGGCTTCTCCGAGGCCTACGAGGACATGTACGATTCTTCCGAGGGCGCCGGCCTCGGGATCATACTGACGGCGCTCCTCATGAAAAACGCGGGCATGGGCCAGGACGATCTGCGCGTCGTGACGGGCAATGACTCCTTCGCGATTATGCTGCGGATCCCGGGGGAGCTGAAAAGCCGGGAAACCGTTACGCACATAACCGAGAGGATACTCGAGGACGTGCGCGCCCTCCCCACGTTCCCCGAAAGCATCCTGCGGCTCCGGCGCCTCTGCGAGTCGCCCGACACGACGGTGGAGTCGATTTCCGGGGCAATCTCCCGCGATCCCTCCATCGCCGCCGAAGTCATCAGGCTTTCCAATTCCGCGGCATTTGTTCCCGGAAGGCGGATCCGGACAATCAGCGAGGCCGTCGTCATCCTGGGAATGAAAAACATTTTCTCGCTTCTCACGACCGCGGCGGCGCGGCGAATCATCGACAGGCGCTATCGGAAATTTGAACAGGTGTGGGAGCACTGCAACAGGACCGCCTTCTACGCCAGGAATATCGCCATTGACGCCGGGCGTTCGGATCTCGTCGACGGGGTGTTCATCGCCGCGCTTCTGCACGACATAGGTAAAATCGTTCTTCTCTCGACGAACCTGGAACTCGTTAACCAGATAGCCGGGATAGTCGGCAACCGCAAGATACGGTCCACCTCGATAATCGAGGAGCTCTTCGTGGGCATCAGTCATTCGACCATCGGCGCCCTCATCGCCGAGAAGTGGAATTTTCCGGACGAGCTGATCGAGGCGATACGGTATCATCACGCCCCCCTTGACCCGGCGGTGAAGCACCGCGACCTGGTGATGATCGTCTACCTGGCGAACCAGATAAGCAACCAGGAGCACCGGCAGCTCGATATCGGTTTTTACGAGTCGAGGGTCCTGGAGCGCTTCGGCATCGGGAGCCGGGTGGAGCTCGAGGCGCTGGCGGGCCGTCTCAGGGCCCGCTATGACATCCATGCGGAACTCCCCGGGGGATGGAACCAGTGAGCGCCTATCTCGTACAGGAGACTCCCGGGGGTAAAAAGACGCTCCTTTACAGGAATTCACGCGACGTGCGTATCCACTCCGCCTACGATCCCGAGCGCGAAGCGGAGAGGGCGGTGGCCGCATTCAGCGCAGGCAGGGCGTCGATGATAGCCGTTTCGGGCCTGGGACTCGGCTACCATCTTGCGGAGCTCGGGAGGCGATTCCCCGGCGTCCCCCTCATGGTGTTTGAACGGGATCCGGAAGTCATTGATATTGCCCACCGGGCCTGTCCGGAATTTCTCCGGGGCGTGAGGATCATCATGTCCCCCGCCGACCTTCCCGCCATCTTCGAGGAAGTTGACATGGCGGGATTCCGCGGCGTGGCGCACTACCTGCATCGGCCCTCCTATCTCCTCGATGCCGGGTTTTACGACGATCTCATCAGGGAGACGGGGAGGTACGTGTCTTCCAAGATAAGCGACCTGCTCACGCGGCTTGAATTCGAGGAGCGATGGGTCGAGAACATCATTCAAAACCTGCCCCACCTCTTCACCGCCACCAGGGTGGGGAGGCTCTTCGGCGTCTTCCGCGGCCTTCCCGGGGTGATCGTCTCCGCCGGTCCCAGCCTGCGCCGAAATGTCCGGCTTCTCGAGAAAATGCGATCACGGGCGCTCATCGTCGCCGTCGACACGGCGGCGCCGGTGCTGCAGAAGACGGGTATCGTTCCGCACGTCATCATGACCCTCGACGCCCAGAAACACAGCATCAGGCACTTCCTTCCCCTCCGGGAGGAGGGCGCCGCCATCTGCGCCGACATGGTGTCATGCCCCCCGGTCCTGCGCGACTTCAGGGGCCGGCGCATCGTGAGTACCACGTCGAAATACTACACGTCCTCCCGGGGCGACCTGGAGAGGGAGCCCACGCCGTTCATGGAGTGGGTAGAGGGGCACGCGGGGCCCGTCGGTGACGTGCAGTCGGGGGGGTCCGTGGCCACCAGCGCCTTCGACCTGCTCCTGAACCTCGGGTGCTCGCCCATCGTGCTGGTGGGGCAGGACCTCGCCTATACCGGCAGGGAAATCCACTGCAGCGGCACCCACCACAACGACGGGTGGCTTCCCGGAATCTCCCGCGTGTTGAATCTCGACACGATCAACCAGAATATCGTCCGGCGCCGCAAGATTAAGCGGGTGCCGGCCTACGGCGGATCGGGCCGCGTGGTTTCCGATTTCGTCTTTGACCTCTACCGGGGATGGTTCGAGGACTCGGCGCGAAAGGTGAAGGTGCCGGTCATCAACGCAACGGAAGGCGGCGCCCGGATCGAGGGCGCGCGGGAGGAGGCCCTGTCCTCCCTCGCGACCCGCCTGCCCGCCCTTGACCCGGATCCCGCGGCCATCCTGGAGCGGGCCCTCGGCGGGAACGGCGGGGAGGCTCCCGGGAAACTGGCGCGGGCCCTCGGGGGAGTCATCGAGGCCCTCGGGGAGATCCGCGGCGCCGCGGAAAAGGGGCTTTCAGGAAAGGAGGCAATGCACCCGGCGGAGGAGTTAACGGATCGGGATGACCTGCGGCCCCTTCTCAGGCCCTTCATGGGGAAGTCCCGCGTATTTCTCGCCCGGTACGACGCAGAATCCGACGAGGCGCGGCGAAGGATTTTTTCAGGGATCATTTCTGCCGCTGAGAGGCTGGTTCCCCTCCTGGAACAAAGCCGCCGCGCCCTCGAATCTCTCTGAGGGACTCCCGCAACGACGGGCGCTTCTTTCCGGCCTCCCGCGGTGACGCTTCGGCCGCCAATGTCTCAAGTCCGGGCGCCGATGGGGCCGATAATGATACTACCACAGCCCCGTGCAACGGAGGATGATTCAATGTCACCACGAGCCGGCGTTATCGCCTTCCTCGTCATGATTTCTGCGGCGGCCATGGCCGCCCGGGAGGCTTCGCCGCCTGCCGACTCCGTGGACTGGACGCGGGGGATCGTCGCCACCCACGCCACGGGCCGCGTGGTGATAAGCGACAGGGGAATACCCCTGGAGCGGTATGGCCGGCAGGCCATCTCCCTCAACCGGGGGAGGGTGGATGCCTACCGCCTCGCCAGGGAACGGGCCGTGGAAAAGATGTATCGCCTCCTGGGAGGGGTCAGGATCGACGCGGATACCCGCCTCGACGAATTGCTTGAACGCGATACCGTTTTCCAGTCGAGGATCATGGAGGTGGTGTCGGAAAGGACCCGGTTCCGCGAATTCCCCGTTGGCTTCGACGGGTCGGGCTGCAGCGCGGAGCTGAGAATCGGCGATCTGCTCCTCGCGGTCCCCTACGGCTATCCAGAGGAACCCTTTCCGTCGAGGATTGACAACCCGATTCCGACGGCCTACACGTCCCTTGTGATCGACGCGCGCGGCCTGGGTGTCGAACCGATGATCCTCCCCTCGGTGTTCGACGAAAACGGGCTCGAGGTATATGGTCGGAACATGGTGGATATCCGGCACGCGACCAGGTTCGGTATCGTGCGGTATGCCGCCTCCGAGGACGAGGCGATGGGACATCGCGTCGCGGGGGATCGTCCCTATTACACCGTGGCACTCAGGAGCCTCAAGGGATGCCCCGTTCTCGCCGACCGTGACGTGCGCAAGATCCTCAGCAGCGCCCGTACCGCCGAGAACCTGAAGAAATGCAGGGTGATTTTTATTATTGAAAAAGAAAAGCGGTAGTGGTATATTTTAATCGCCGATGCCTCTTCATGGCGAGATAATGAAGACGCGGTGTCCCGGCGGATTATCCGTTCGGGAAACGGAGAAAGGATTAGCTCATGAACATAAGGGACTACAGGAAATCGGTTGACAGGGCCTCATCGGGGATCGATCGGCTGATCGACGGTATTCCCCACCGGACAAGGGACACGATAAGGAACCTGTTTTATTTTCTGGTCTTTGTCATGGTGGTGGCGGGAGCGGTGTACGGGGTGAACAGGGGACGGGAGTCCGCGAAGATAAAGAGCGCCCCCATCATCGACACCACAAACGAGGCCTTCGAGGTGCGGATGAAGCAGGAACGGGAGGGAGGGGATTTTTCCGCCATGCTTGATACCGAGCTGATCAACGAGATGAAGCGCGTTGACATGGAGAAGGTCCAGTTCCCCACGCGGGTGAACCTTGAGCCGGAGCTCGACAGCGGCATCATGGAGCCGGAGAGGCGGCGCCCCGAGACGACCCTGCCCGAACCGGGGACCGGTGACCCGATCCTGGACGGCAATTATGGAAGAAAGCCTGTCATCGAATCCGAAGTGGGAACGATTGAAAAACGGACCGCTCCCCCCTCCGTGGAGGGCAACGCGGTTATGGACGCGGAAAAGAGATCCATCACTCCCCTGGACTCTCCGCTGGATGGGAATTCGGGCGATGCCATGAAGGCAGCGCCGGAACCCGGGGCGACGGGGGAGAGGAGAAATCTGCGGAAAGGCGACATACGTGCCCCGGGGCCCCTGATCCGCGATGAAGGAATAATCGGAAATTGAAAAAAGCCGCAGTATCATTGCTTGTATCACTGGCCGCCATTCCTGTCATCGCGGCCCTTTCATTCGCCGGGGAGGCCGCGGGTTCGCGCGTTGACAGGGATTACCGGCAGACCCGGGAGATTATCGACAGTATCCTGACCGAGGATTCCCGGGGAACCGGCGATCCCTCCCGGGAAAAGGACGCGACGCCGGTCCTTCCTGACGAGTCGAAGGAGCAGCCCCTCCCGGTGGAGGGAGAACAAAAGCCCGCCCCTCCTTCCCCGGACGGCGCCTCCAAGGAAGGCCCGCCGAAGGTGTCCGGCGAGGAAGAGGTGCTCCTTAAAACAGGAATCGACTTTTACAATAACGGGCTGTACGATCCCGCCCTCCGGAATTTCCAGGAAATGGTGACGCGGTTTCCCCAGGGGGCCTTCCGGGAGTCCGCGCGGTTCTGGATGGGAAGGATACACATGAAGGCGTACCGTTACGACGATGCGATACGGGAATTCTCCGCCGTTACGCCCGAATCGGGGGATTATCCCGCGTCTCTCTACCACGTCGCGGAGAGCTACCAGATGAAAGGGGACCGGGTCGCCTCGATTGAGAACTACCAGCGGGTCTACGCGCGTTTCCCCGACCACGAGCTCGCGGACAGGGCCCTCCTCGCCATGGGGAAGCTCTACCTGGCGGGCCGCAACGGGGCCCAGGCCCTTGACTCGGCGGTTAAGCTGATCAGGAATTACAAGGACCGGGACACCGTCGATGACGCCTACTACCTCATCGGAAAGGTCTACGAGGGAGACCCGCTCTTCAAGGACATCGAGACCGCGCGAAGGGTGTACCGGCGTTTTCTCGAGAAGGGGAAGGCGGACCGCCGCTTCGGCGCATCGCCACTGAAGAAGCGGGTCGAAGATGACCTGCGGCGCATCGAAAAGGTATACTTCAAGATGGAGAGGTGAGGGAGGCGCCATGGCCGATCAGGGCAAATCGAAGTACCTGTACCGGGACACCGGTCTCACGTCGAACATGGAAGATTACATGGAAACCATCGTCGTCCTGTCATCCGAGAACCGCGTGGTGCGCGTAAAGGACATCGCGAAAAGGCTGGGCATCAAGATGCCGAGTGTTTCCGCGGCTCTCGCCAAGCTCAAGGACATGGGCCTCATCGATTACGAAAAGTACGGCTTTGTCGAGCTCACGGAGGAGGGCCAGGTTATCGCCGACTGTGTCCTGAAGAGGCACAACTGCCTTGCGGATTTTTTCTCCACCGTGCTCCAGATAGACTGCGAGGCCGCCGACGGCGAGGCCTGCAGGGTGGAGCACTGCCTGTCGCCGAAGACCTGCTCGCAGCTCCACCGCTTCCTTGACTTCTACAAGGCGGAGGAGTCGGCGGGCAGCGGCTGGGTGGAGAGGATGAAAAAGTCCCTGAAATAGCAGCGCCCCCTTTCGGGGGCGCCTTGCTCGCTCGCCTTTTCTTTTTTCTTCGCTTCCATCTGCTTCAGGACTTTTTCCTGGATTTCCCTGTTTACGGGTACGTACTTGAAGAACTCCATGGAATAGTTGGCCCGCCCGCTGGATATGTTCCTGAGCTGGGTGGCGTAGCCGAACATCTCCATGAGGGGAACGAATCCAAGTACTTTCTGGGCTCCCTTACGGTAGCGGCGCATTGACTCGATGCGTCCCCGTCTCTTGTTCAGGTCTCCCACGACGTCCCCGATGTAGTCGTCCGGGGTGTTGACCTCAATTTTCATCATAGGTTCCAGGAGGATCGGGGCCGCTTTCAGAAAACCTTCCTTGAAGCATATCGCCGCGCAGGTTCGGAACGCCATGTCAGAAGAGTCGACCTCGTGGAAGGAGCCGTCGAGGAGCACCACCCTGACGTCCACCACCGGGAAGTTCGAGAGAATGCCCTCGGCCATGGCCGAGTCGACACCCGTGCGCACCGAGGGTATATATTCCACGGGGATGACGCCTCCCTTGATCCTGTCCTCGAACTCGAAGCCCTTGCCCTCGTTCGGCTCAAGGCGCATGACGGTATGGGCGTACTGGCCGCGGCCCCCGGTCTGCTTGGCGTGCTTGTATTCGCATTCAATCTCCCGGGTTATGGTCTCACGGAAGGCCACGGAGGGCTCTCCCACCTCGGCGGTGACGCCGAATTCAGTCTGGAGCCGGTCGATGATGATCTCCAGGTGAAGCTCGCCCATTCCCGCGATGATCGTTTCGCTGGTTTCGTCGTTGAACCTCACCGTGAAGGACGGGTCCTCCATCGAGAGCTTGCGGAGGGCGGCCCCGAGCTTTTCCTCCTCCTTCTTGGTGGGGGGCATGACCTTCATTTCGATCACCGAGGGGGGTATGAATATCGAGTCCAGGAAAAGGGGATGGGCCGGGTCGCAGAGGGTATCGCCCGTCTTGGTGTATTTCATCCCGATGAGGGCCACGATATCGCCGGGACCCGCGGTTTCAACCTCTTCCCGCTCCTTGGCGCGGATCCTGAGGATTCGGCCGATGCGCTCGGTTTTTTGCTGTGTTGTATTGAGGATCTGCATCCCGCTTTTCAGCTCGCCGGAATAGACCCGGATGAAGGTCTGCTGGCCGACGTAGGGGTCGTGGATGAGCTTGAAGGCCAGGGCGGCGAAGGGGTCCTTCGACGAGGGATGGCGCGTGTGCGATTTTTCCGGGTCGTCGATGTCGATACCCACCACGGATCCGATGTCGATCGGCGAGGGAAGGAAGTCGACGACGGCGTCGAGAAGGAGCTGGATGCCCTTGTTCTTGTACGCGGAGCCGCAGAAAACCGGCGTGATCAGC
>CAZKPR010000009.1:14615-42165 GCA_964554685.1 uncultured Leptospirales bacterium
CCCCCAGGTTAACTTTTGTTAGGGGGGGGGTAGTTTTTGGACCCCGGGGGGGGTATGGGGGGGGTTGCCATTTTTTTTTTAGCGGAGCCGCAGAAAACCGGCGTGATCAGCATCTTGATGGCGGCTTCCCGCGCCGCCTTTTTCAGCAGGTCGACGGGGATCTCCTTTCCCTCGAGGTAGAGCTCCATCAGCTCTTCATTGAAATCGGATATTTTTTCTATCATCTGGTTCCGCGCGTCCGCCGCCACGGACCGGTATTCTTCGGGTATATCGACGACGATCCGTTCCTTTTCCTTGAAGATATAGGCCTTTTCGGTGATCAGGTCGACGCATCCATGGAAATTGTCTTCGGAGCCCATGGGCATCTGGAAGGGGACGGGATTGGCGTCCAGGTATTTCGTCATCTGGGCGAGGACCTCGTTGAAATCGGCGCCCACGCGGTCCATCTTGTTGATGAAGGCGATGCGGGGCACCCGGTACCGGTCCGCCTGGTTCCAGACCGTCTCGCTCTGGGGCTCCACCCCGGCGACGGCGCAGAACACGGCGATCATGCCGTCGATGACCCGGAGGGAACGCTCCACCTCGACCGTAAAATCCACGTGGCCCGGCGTGTCGATTATGTTGACCATGTGGTCGTTCCAGACGCATGATATGGCGGCGGAGGCGATGGTGATCCCTCGCTCCTGCTCCTGCTTCATGAAGTCCATGGTGGCTTCCCCGTCATGGACCTCTCCCAGCTTCCGGGTCGTGCCCGTGAAGAAAAGCATACGCTCGGTAACCGTAGTCTTGCCCGCGTCAATATGGGCGGCGATCCCGATATTTCTCAATTTCTGTAACGGCATGGTGTTCCTCTCTCAACAGTATAATGAAATCGGGGCGGTGTATGTTCATCGCCCCTCTCGGTGTGCCGATTGTAGGTCGGATGTCCCGGGAAAATGAAAATAAAGGGCATATTCCCGCGGGCCCTTTATTTGTCAAGATAAAATGATTGATAAATTATTTTTGTCCGTTTTCCTTGATGTATCCCGGCGTTCCCCCGGACGGAGCCCTGAAGGCGATGCCGCCTTCATTCCGTCAGAATGGTGAGCAGGTCAAGCTGGAGCCGTGCCTGCCGGGCGTAGATCGAATCGGGATGGTGTTCGATGATATCGTTGAATACCTCGATGGCCTTTTGCTCATATCCCATCTTGTCGTAGCATACGCCGGTATTGAAGTAGCCCTCGACGCCGCTTTCCGAGGTGCTGTACTCCTCGTAGAGGGTCCGGTAGTGGCGCAGGGCCTTCAGGTACTCCAGGCGGCCGAAGTAGATATCGGCGATGAGCTTGTGGGCTTCGTGGCGGTGGACGCCGCGCTGGTATATTTCAAGGTACTCGTTTAAGGTCTCCAGGGCCTTCCCCGTCATTTTCAGCTTCATGAATTCCAGGCCGTTCTGGAATTTCAGGTTATCCGCGAACACCTCCAGGTTCTCGCGCTCCGATTGCGCGTCCTCCCCGCGCAGGGAGATCGGGCAGACAGCAAGGAAGGCGAGGAATACGATGAAGGTAATCCGTGTCATGGTCGACACCTCTTAAAGGTAGTTATCCAGAATATCGGCCGCAATGCGACATAACATTATTGTTTTTTCTGCGGTCGGGAATAAAAGCGGGACAAATTTTTTTCCATGGCATAAAAATGAATTGAAAATGACGCATTGTTAGAGTCAATGGTTTTTGATTTTTTATCCGCAAGGGGTTGATATTTGTAACCGGACGAGATCGGCAATAAGGATGACCGGAAGAAGTCTGAAGGTAGCGTTCGGAACCGCGGACGGGAGCCGGCCGATGTATGAGGTGGTTGATCGGCAAGCCAGCATTGACGGCTCCCCCGTGGAGCGCCGCGATGGTGGCTTTTTTATATCATGACCCCCATGTCAGGCGGGCGCCGCGGGGGATGACGACGGAAAGGGGGAGTACGGCTATGGCACGGGTGATTATTATCATGGGATCGGAATCCGACAGGGATCATAGCGCGAAAATCGTGGGCGCCCTTAACCGCCTTGGCGTGTCCTCCGTCATGCGGATCGCCTCGGCCCACAAGGTCCCCCTCAAGGCACTGGAGATCGTCCGGGAGTACGAGAAGGACCCCGTGGTCTTCATCACCGTGGCGGGCAGGAGCAACGCCCTGTCCGGCTTCGTTGACGCGAACACGGCCCGCCCCGTGATAGCCTGCCCGCCCTACAGCGAGCGGTTCGCCGGCGCCGACATCTATTCCACCCTGCGCATGCCGTCGGGGGTGGCGCCGATGCTGGTCCTCGAGCCGGAGGAGTCGGCCCTGGCGGCGGCGAAAATACTGGCATTGCATGACGCCTCCCTCTTGGAGGCGGTGAAGAACCATCAGGAGGAGAAGCGCGCTGAAATCGAGCGCGCCGACTCGGGGATACGAAATAAATAGTCAAGGCAGCCATGATGTACCAGGAGAAAACGCGATGAAATTGTCCAGGAGAATACAGCTGGTGAAGCCGTCTCCCACCCTGGCCCTGTCCGCCCATGCGGCGGCGCTCCAGGCCCAGGGGATCGATGTCGTGGGGTTCGGGTCCGGTGAACCCGATTTCGACACGCCGGAGCCGATCAAGGAAGCGGCGAAGAAGGCGATCGATCTGGGTAAAACCAAGTATACCCCCGCGGGGGGCATCAAGGACCTGAAAGAGGCGGTCGTCGCAAAGTTCGGGCGCGATAACAACCTCGAGTACGGCGTTTCTGACGTGACCATCAACTGCGGCGGCAAACACTCCTTCTATAACCTGATGCAGGTGCTCCTCGACGAGGGCGACGAGGTGATCATACCCGCGCCCTTCTGGGTCTCCTATCCTCCCATGGTCCTCCTCGCGGGAGGGAAACCGGTCATCATTGACTGCCCGGAGGAAGAGGGATTCAGGCTTTCCCCGGAGAGCCTCGCCGGGGCGATTACCGACAGGACCCGGGCGGTGGTGATCAATTCCCCCTCGAATCCCACGGGGGCCGCCTATCCCCGCGGTGATCTCGAGGCCCTGGCCGCCGTTATCGGCGACAGGGACATCGCCGTTATCTCCGACGACATCTACGAATCGATACTCTACGACGGGGCGGTCTTCTCCAACATGGCCAACGTGTCGGGCGAGATGAAGCGCAAGACCTTCGTGCTGAACGGGGTCTCCAAGGCCTATTCCATGACGGGATGGCGCATCGGCTACATGGCCGGCGACGCGGCGGTCATCAAGAACGTGGAGACGCTCCAGAGCCAGTCGACATCGAATCCCACCTCCATCGCACAGTGGGCCGCAGTGGCGGCCCTGAACGGCGACCAGGGCGTCATCGCGCCGATGCTGGAGGCCTTCACGAGGCGACGGAAGCTCATCGCGGAGGGACTCAACGCCGTCCCGGGGATTTCCTGCTCGCTCCCCGACGGCGCCTTCTACGCCTTTCCCAGGGTGAGCGGCGTGTACGGGTTGAAGGGGTGGGGCGACGTGGCGGCGCGCTACGAGGGGGGCTCGTCATCGCGCCTCTGCTCCTACCTGATCGACGAGGCGAGGGTCGCCGTGGTGCCGGGTATCGAGTTCGGCAGCGACGACCACATCCGGCTCTCCTTCGCCACGTCCGACGCGAACATCGTCAAGGGGGTGGAGCGGATCGGCGAAGCGATCGCAAAGCTGACGTGAATACCCCGGCGACACGGCATGCCCCGGTGAGGACCTGCGGCGCAATTCTTTTCATCGCCCTCGCGGTTTTCGTCCAGTGCGGTGCCGGCCAGGACCGCCTCTTCAGGGCGCCGAAAGAAAAGCCCGCGGACTTCAGGGAAGTATGGGGCTACCTGATGCGCGGGGAGGAACATGAACTGAAGGGAAACGAGCCCCTCACCGATATCTGCTATTTCAGCGCGCGCGTGGACAGGAACGGGAAGCTCGCGGGGCCCCGGGATCTTCCCGGGGCGGTGAAGAACCGTTCCGCCAGGTGGCACCTCGTCGTGGCCGAGATATCGAATTCGCTCCTCATCGGGACCTGCATCGACCCCTCCCGGCCGGCGAGGGAGGCATTGATTAAGGACATCAACGATTTTTCCGGATCATTTGCCGGCGTGCAGATCGACTTCGAGGCGGTGAATCCCTGGGACCGCGATAATTATATTTCCTTCCTGGCCGACCTGAAGGCGCTTCTCGGTCCCGAAAAAATTCTGAGCGTGGCGCTCCCCGCCCGGGTACGGAAGGTGGCCGATGCCTACGATTACGCCGCCGTGGCGGCGGTGGCGGACCGCGTCGTTGTCATGGCCTATGACCAGCACTGGAGCACCGGTGAACCGGGACCCGTTGCCTCCCTTCCATGGTGCCGCGACGTCGCGGCGTACGCGAAGAGCGCGATCCCAGTCGGGAAGCTCGTCATGGGCGTACCGCTCTACGGTCGGGCATGGCAGGAGGTGCAGCACGGCGGCGCGCTCCGCGATTCCCGTGTGAAGGAAATACTTTCCAGAAAGCGGCCCAGGGTGGAGGTGGATCCCGAGAAAGGGCCCTCCATGGTGTATACGGAAAAGGTGCGGGTGCGCGCCTATTTCAACACACTCGAGACCCTCACGGAGCGGACAAGGTTGTATTCGAAAGAGGGGGCCCTGGGCGTCGCCTTCTGGCGGATCGGCCAGGGGGACGCGAGGCTCTGGGACCATATCAGGGTCGCGGCCGAGGGGAAAGAATAGAAGCGACAGGAGATATCAGCCGCGATCGGATGCGGTCAGGCATATATTCCAGGGTGGCGCGAGAAGAAATCCTGTCGGGGATGCCCGTACCCCCCACTGAGGCGGGTCATCCGGGAATGCGCATCGACGAACACGGGATACCTCCCGATCTCTACGAATAAAACCGGGCCGGGCCCCCGGTGCCCGGTCAGAGGGGTGCGTCAGCCGTCGCGGCGTCGCGGGGTCCCCGCGCTCTGAACACCACCAGCATCAGGATGGCCACGAGGTACATGACGCCTGCCGCGTTGAATGCGGACAGGTAGGTGCCCGTCCGGTCTATCAGGAAACCGAGGGAGAGGGCGAGGCTCATCATCCCGCCGTTGAAGCACGCCGTGAAGATGGCGTTCGCCCTGCCGCGGTCCGCGCGGCTCACGATGCGGACCATCGTGGAGTTCAGGAGGGGGTAGAGGATTCCGTGGGTGAAGCCGTACAGCACCCCCACGACGGCGAGGACCGCATAGGAGCGGAGAACGTTCATCAGGATGAAGAGGACCGAACCGGTGGAAAATGCCGCCATTATGAGGGACGAGCTCCTGACGCGGCCGATCTTTCCGATGAAAAAGAAGCGTATGCAGATCAGGACGGCGATATAGATGAGGAAGAAGTATGAGAACTTCATCTCCGTGGTCGTGCGTATGAAATTGGGCAGGTAGGTGATGATCACGCCGAAGCCCCCGGCGAATATCACCGTGACCAGGGCCAGGAGGGCAAAGCGTGGATTTCGCAGGAGCCCCAGGGATCCGCGCTGTTCCTCCCCGCTGTTTTCCGGCTCCCCGGAGGGCAGGCGGGGCATCAGGAAGGTGATCAGGAGGCTCCCGGCCACGAGAACCACGGAAATGATGAACAGCAGGGAATGGGAATACCCCAGGGAGAGGAGCATCTCTCCCGCGAAGGGGCTCAGGGCGTTGCTCAGGGCCCCGGTGACGCCGTAGATGCCGATCGCCTCGGCCGCGTCCTCCGGGGACACGATGTCGAATATGATGGTGGTCCCCAGGATCATGGCAAGGGAAAACCCGATGCCGTGGAGGATGCGTATCAGGAGAATGAGCCAGGTGAGGGACGAGATGAGAAGATAGGACGCGAAGACGGCTATCAGGATCATGTAGCCCAGCCGGAGAAGGCGGACGCGGTCCCTCCCCGACATCAGGCCGCCGATGAATACCGCGGCGAAAATGGCGACGACCTTGTCGATGTTGTTCATGATGCCGATGGTTGATTCCGACGCGCCGAGGTCCTTGAGAAAAAGGGGCAGCAGGATGAAGAGTGAGTTCCCCAGGAAGAAGAGGAAATTCGCCAGGGCGAGACTGTAAAATGTCCTGCCGTATTTTTTCATGGATCAAGGATAACCGGCGGGTGTCAAAGGCAAGCAGTTTTTTCTTCGCGGGACGTCCCTTTCGGGGGATGCCCCGTCATTGAAGTTCTCCGTCACGCCCGAAGGTCACGGGCCCATGGAAAAATGTATTGCATTAAAATCAGATCAGGCAATAATAGATGCACCTCCGCCCCCGGGCAGCGGGGACGGATCCGAGAAGGGAGGAATTACAAGATGGAGCTGAAAGACGCGATCCTGAAACGACGGAGTGTGCGGAAATTCACCGATTACCGCGTGACCGACGGCGAGGTGCGGGAGCTCCTCGATGCCGCGCGGTGGGCCCCTTCCTGGGCCAATACCCAGGCATGGGAGTTCGTCGTGGTCCGCGACGCAGCCATGATCCGCGACATCGCGGAGACCTACACGGAGAACAACCCCGCGACGAAGTGCACCCTCGCGGCGAGCGTCGTCATCGTCGCCTGCGCCAGGACCGGGGTATCCGGCTCAATGAAGGGGGAGAAGGAGACGGCGTTCTCGGAGTGGTTTATGTTCGACCTCGGCCTGGCGGTCCAGAACCTCTGCCTCAGGGCCCATGACCTGGGCCTGGGGACCGTGATCGTCGGCTCCATGGACCATGACGCCTGCGCACGGCTTCTCGATCTTCCCGAGGGGGTCGTTGCCGTGGCGGCGATTCCCCTGGGAAAACCGGCGGTTCCGGACAAGGCGGGTCCCCCCAGGAAGGCCCTGGAGGAGATCGCCCGCTCTGAACGTTTCGGCGGAAGCCCCCTGCCGTGACCGTGCCGGGAGTATGCCATGACTGAACCCGCCGTGCGCCTCGAGTTCCGGGACCGTATCGCCGTCATGACCCTTGACAGGGAGGAGAAGCGGAACGCCTTCGACGAGGCCATGTGGAAGGGCCTCGAGAACGCGGTCGCCCGCCTCAGGGACGATCTCCCCCGGGCCCTGGTCGTCACCGGCGCCGGCGAAGCGGCGTTCTGCGCGGGTTTTGACGTGAGCCCCGGCAACCCCCAGGTGGAGCGCATGGCGAAGGCGATACAGGCGAAGAGCCGCTCCGGCGCGGAGGACCTCCTCCGGTATATCCGCGGCGTCGTCGACGGGCTCGCCACCCTTCCCGTGCCGGTCATCGCGGCGGTCAACGGGCTCGCCTACGGCGGCGGCGCGGAGCTGGCGGTGCGGTGCGACCTCCGGGTCATGGATCCCGGCGCCAGGTTCTGCTTCTCCGAGGTGCGCCTGGGATTGATGCCCGACTGGGGGGGCGGCGTGGCCCTGGCGCGCCTCCTGGGCGGCTCGCGCGCCGCCGATCTCGTACTCACCGCACGGAAGGTGGAGGCCGATGAAGCCCTTCGAATCGGCCTGGTGAACCGGGTGAGCGCCCCGGGAAAGTCCCTGGATGAATCCCTTGAAATGGCCCGGATGATCACCGCGAACGGGCCCCGGGCGGTAAGGTCGGCCCTGGCCGTGATCCGCCGCGCCTCCGGCCTCGCCCCCGGAGAGGCCCTCGAGTTCGAGACCATGGTGGCGGCGGACCTTCTCGCGTCGGGGGAATGCCTTCACGGGATCGCGGCGTTTCTCGGCGGGAAGGACCCGGAATTCCCCGATCCGGAAAGCTGAGACCCCCGGGTGTCCCCGATAGTGCGGGGACGCCGATCACGAGCCTCGAGGTGGACCGCACCATGTTCATACCCGCCACACGACAGGAAGCGGAATCCCGCGGATGGGACCGGTGCGACGTCGTCCTTGTTTCGGGCGACGCCTACGTCGACTCACCCTTCATGGGAACCGCGGTCATCGGCCGGGTCCTCATGGACGCGGGGTACCGGGTCGGCATCATCGCCCAGCCCGACATGAGGGACGACAGGGACATCGCCCGTTTCGGCGAGCCCCTCCTTTTCTGGGGGGTGAGCTCCGGCTCCGTGGATTCCATGGTAGCCAATTACACGGCCGCAGGGAAGCGGCGGATGCGGGACGACCTCACCCCCGGGGGGCGCAACACGCGGCGCCCCGACAGGGCCGTGATCGCCTACGCGAACCTGATCCGCAGGCATTTCAAGGACACCGTGCCCGTCGTCCTGGGGGGAATCGAGGCGAGCCAGCGACGCGTGGCGCACTACGATTACTGGGACGACGCGATCCGCCGTTCGATCCTCTTCGACGCGAAGGCCGATATCCTGGTCTACGGCATGGGGGAGCGCGCCGTCCTCGAGGTGGCGGAGCGCCTTCGAAGCGGAACGGATTTCCGCGGCATCAGGGGAACATGCCATATCGCGCAGGAGAAGCCGGGATCCTTTATCGAGCTTCCATCGTTTGAGCGCGTGTCCGCGGACAAGGGCGAGTTCATCGAAATGAACCGCCTCTTCTTCACAAATGCCGACCCGGCACGCGGCGCGGGCATGGCCCAGAGGCACGGGAACCGCTGCCTCGTGCATAATCCCCCGGCGGCGCCCCTCTCCTCCGAAGAGCTCGACCATGTCCACGGCCTGGGCTTCGAGCGCGACGCGCACCCCCGCTGTAAAAAGGGAGGGGAGGTGCGTGCCCTCGATACCGTGCGCTTTTCCATCGCCACGCACCGGGGGTGCTTCGGCGGCTGTGCCTTTTGCTCAATCGCGACCCACCAGGGCAGCGCCGTGGTGTCCCGGAGCGAGGCGTCGATACTCGCCGAGGCGAGGGGTTTCACGAGGGACAGGCGCTTCAGGGGGATCATCTCCGATATCGGCGGGCCCACGGCGAACATGTACGGCATGCTCTGCCGGCGCATGGCGGGGAAGGGGACCTGCGAGGACCGGCGGTGCCTCACCCCCCATGTCTGCCGGAACATGTCGGTGTCCCACAGGAGCCAGATCAGCCTCCTGAAAAAGATCCGGAAGATACCCGGTGTCAGGAAAGCCTTCATCGCCTCGGGCATACGCCATGACCTGGTGATGGCCGACCGCGATGCCGGGGAGGAATACCTGGACGAGGTCGTGCGCCACCATGTCTCGGGACAGCTGAAGGTGGCCCCTGAGCACTGCGTGGACCGGGTGCTGGACCTTATGGGGAAGCCCTACGTCGAGAGCCTCCTCGCCTTCAGGGACCTCTTTACGCGCCTCAACCGCACGGCGCGGAAGAAGCAGTTTCTCACCTACTACTTCATCGCCGCCCACCCGGGATGCACCCTCGGCGACATGACGGAACTCGGCCGGTTCGTTTCCCGGGAACTTCACATCGTCCCGGAGCAGGTGCAGGTATTCACCCCCCTGCCGTGCACCTGGTCCGCCGTGATGTTTTATACGGGCCGCGACCCCTTTTCCGGTGAACGTCTCTTCGTGGAGCGGTCAAACCGGGAAAAGGAGCGGCAGAAGAGGGCCGTGACCCGCCGGAGGAATTAACGCGGCGGGTCGAGAAGCCCCCGGCGCCCCCGGGTATCAGGCATAGGCAACCGAGGCGAATCGGCGCCGCACCCCCTGCCGGAACCGGAAGGCGGGGTGACCCAGGATCATCGCCAGGGCGACCTTGTTTTCAACCGGAATTTTCCATTTCTTTTTCAGCTCTTTTTCCCTCTCCAGCGCGAACGACACGGTCCCTATCATGCAGGTCCCCAGGCCGAGCGATTCCGCGGCGATCATCGCGTAGGTGCAGGCGATATGGCCGTCCACGGGGTCCGCGTAGGGGGACTGGTGAAAGAGCAGCGCCGCCGGGGCGCCGTAGAAGAGGTAGTCCACGCCCTTTTCCCTGCTTTCGATCATTTCCTGTGTTATGGGCAGGATGAAGTCCCGCATCACCTCGATGTCGGCCTTTTTCATGAAAGGGCGCATGAAGGCCAGCATCACGGGGTTGAAGAACCTTTGCCATTTCCCGAAGACCGTGAGGATGTCCCCCGTGAATTCATGCACCCGGTCGCGGCCCTGGAGCACCACCACGCCGACGTCCGAGGGGGGAATGCCCATGGGGGCGGAGGAGGCCATCTCCAGGATTTTTTCGATCAGGCCCTTGTCCACGTCCTTCTTCGAAAATTCCCTCACGCTCCGCCTGGAGCGGAGGAGGGCCTCCAGGGCCTGGGGCGTGGCGCGCTTCTCTTTCGGGGGGAGCGTGAAGGCGTCCCCCGGTGAAAGCCTTCTCCCGGTGACGGTGATGGCGCCCTTCGGGCAGACCATCATGCAGTGGCCGCACCCGATGCACCCCAGGCCGTTTCCCGGGACCACCAGGGGTGCGCCGCCGGAATCGATGATGGTGAAGGACTTGCAGACTTTCACGCAGAGGCCGCACTTCGTGCAGCGCGTCATGTCGATGACGGGGACCGCGGCCTCGTCGCCGAACCCGGTCCTGATGGTGGTGCCAGGTCTTCGTTCCATGGTATTACTCCTTGTTGTCGGGTATAAACGTCTCGCATAATTCGCGGATCGTGTTCTCGAGATCGAGGTCATCGTCCACCACCAGGTAGCCGGCAATGCCGTCAAGTGCACCCATGAGTGAGAGGGCCGCGGAGCGGACCTCAATGGCCCTGAACTCCCCCGAATCAGCACCCTTCCGGTAGAGCCCCTCGAAGAACGCGGTCATCTGGCCGGTGTAGCCCCGGAAATGCCCACGGAGGCCGGGATCCGATATCATCTTGGTCATGGTGAGAAAGACGAAGGAGAGCTCCGTCGGGTGCCCGGTCCAGTAGGTGAGGTAGTTCCGTATATAGCCGGCGAGGCCCCCGGCGGCCGAGGCGGCGTTCATTGCCTCCTCCATGAACCTGATGATCGGCTCCATGAACCGGTCGTTCGCCATGATCAGTATGTAGTCCTTGCTGTTTACATGGTAGTAGAGCCCGCCCTTGGTAAGTCCTGCCCTGGCCGCGATAGAGTCCATGGAGGCCCCTTCGTATCCCTTTTCAACGAATTCAGGAATAGCGGCATCTAGGATATCGCTGATTCTCTTTTCTTTTGATTCTTTCCTTGTCATGATACAATAATACCGACGGTCGGTATAAATGTCAATACATTTTCAATATTTTTTAGTAAAAACCGTTGGTGTCAGAGCAAAACCGTTGGTGTCAGAGCATCTTCACTCATAAATCTGATACCATGCCCGCTCCTGGTCGCGAAGCAGATCATTCCAGCTGAAAAACTATTGTCATCCCCGGGCGGATTCTTATCATTGCCGGGCCGGGTGGGCATAACGTGATATGATTAAAGTCAACAATCTGTCGAAGTCATTTGGAAGCCAGCTTCTTTTCGATAGCGTGAGCTTCACCATCAATCCTAGAGAGAGGGTGGGACTCGTGGGCCGCAACGGGCACGGGAAGACCACGCTTTTCCGGATTGTTATCGGGGAGGAATCGCCCGATTCAGGGGAGGTGGCGATCCCCCGGGGCTACCGGATCGGTTACGTGACCCAGCAGCTGCTGTTCACCGAGGACACGGTCCTCGCCGAGGCGTGCAGGGGTCTCCCGGAGGAGATGCACGGAGAGACGTGGATGGCGGAGAAGATACTCTCCGGCCTGGGCTTCACCAGGGAGGAGATGGCGCGCTCCACCTCCGAGTTCTCCGGCGGGTACCAGGTGCGACTGGGCCTGGCCCGGGTACTGGTCTCGGCGCCCGATCTCCTGCTCCTTGACGAGCCGACGAACTACCTCGATATCGTCTCCATACGCTGGCTCGAGAAGTTCCTCCGCCAGTGGAAGGGCGAGCTCATGGTGATCACCCACGACCGCTCCTTCATGAACAGCGTCACCACCCACACCATGGGCATCCACCGGAAGAGAATACGCAAGATCCGCGGCGACACCGACGGGTATTACGAGCAGATACTGAAGGAGGAGGAGGTCCACGAGAAGACGCGGCTGAACGACGAGAAGAAACGAAAGGAGGTGGAGCTCTACATAAGCCGTTTCAGGGCCAAGGCGAGGCTCGCGGGCATGGTCCAGTCCCGGATCAAGGCCCTGGAAAAGAGCCGGAAACTCGATCGCCTTGAAAAGATCAAGACCCTCGATTTTTCCTTTTCCTCGCGCCCCTTCCCGGCGCGGGTCGTAATGGGCGCCGAGAACCTCTCGTTTTCCTACGGCGGCGAGGAGCTGATCCGCGACTTCTCCATCACCGTGTCGAAAAATGACCGGATCGCGGTGATAGGCAAGAACGGAAGGGGGAAGACCACGCTCCTGCGCCTCCTTGCCGGGGAGCTCTCCCCCCGGTCCGGGCGCGTTCACTATCATGGCGAAACCCGGACCGGGTATTTCGCTCAGACCAATACCTCGCGGCTGAATCCCGACTACTCCGTCGAGGGGGAGATCATGGCCTCCGGCTGCGACCGCCCGCGCGCCCGCGATATCGCCGGGGCCATGATGTTCGAGGGGGACATGGCGCTGAAGCGGATCGGGGTGATCTCGGGCGGCGAAAAGAGCAGGGTGCTCCTGGGAAAGATACTTGCGCAGGAGTCGAACCTGCTTCTCCTGGACGAGCCCACCAACCACCTGGACATGGAATCCAGCGACGCCCTCCTTGCGGCCATCGATGAATTCGACGGCGCCGTGCTGATCGTGACACACAACGAGATGTTCCTCCACACCCTGGCGAACCGCTTCGTCGTGTTCCAGGGCGGCGGCATATCCGTCTTCGAGGGAACCTACGGCGATTTCCTCGCCAGGGTGGGCTGGGAGGATGAAAGAGATGAAGGAGGACAGGGGCCTGGCGGTCCCGGGCCCGTGGCGAACAAAAAAGAGCTGCGCAGGCTGCGCGCCGACATACTCACCAGGAGATCACGGTCCGTGGCCCCCCTGAAGGCGCGCATGGCCGGGGTGGAATCTTCTATCGAAGAAAGCGAAAAGCGCCTGGAAGCGCTCAACGAAGAGATCATCGACCTGTCAGGCTCGGGCGAGGGCGGGGCCATCGCGCGTCTTTCGAAGGAGAGCCACGCCGCCCGGGCGCGCATCGACGCCCTCTACGGCGAGCTCGATGCCCTCATGAGGGAGATAGAGGAAAAGGAAGCGGCGTTTGACGATGAGATGGCGGGCCTGGGAAGCGAGTAGCCCCGTGGCGTCGTGACGTCATCCCGCATGTCCGCAGGGGATCCCCGCAATCCGCCCGGGCCCGTGCGGTGGGATCACCGTATCCGTTCGTTGATCTCCATGGCGTCGAGGAGCACCAGGGCCGCCATCGCTTCGATCACGGGTATGATCCTCGGAACGATGCAGGGGTCGTGTCTTCCCTCGATCCGAAGGGAACGGTCCCTGCCGAGGACGTCGATGGTGCGCTGCTCACGGAATATCGAGGGCGTCGGCTTCACGGCGATCCGCGCCGTGATGTCGGCTCCCGTGGAAATGCCGCCGAGGATGCCGCCGGCGTTGTTCGTGAGGAACGCCCCGTCGGCCATGGGGTCGTTGTTCTCGCTCCCCCGCATGGACGCCGCGGCGAAGCCGGCCCCGAATTCCACCCCTTTCACGGCGCCGATGGAAAAGAACGCCATCCCGAGGCGCGCGTCGAGCTTGAAGAACACGGGATCGCCGAGACCTGCCGGCGGGGAGGGGACAAGGAGGCGCACGACGCCCCCGACGGAATCGCCCTCCTTTCGAGCCCCGATGACCGCCTCCTCCATGTCCCGGGCCCTGGCCGGGTCGGCGGCCCGCACGGGATTCTTCTCTATGAACGAGAGATCGACCCGGTCGCCGCGTATGCCGGCGATCTCTTCGGCGTAGGCGAAGATGCGGATGCCCCGCGAGGCGAGGATGCGCTTCGCCACGGCGCCCGAAACGACGCGGGAAACGGTCTCGCGCCCCGACGAGCGCCCCCCGCCGCGGTGGTCGCGGACGCCGTACTTACGGTAAAAGGTGAAATCGGCGTGCCCCGGCCTGAAGAGGTCCCGCAGCGCGTCGTAGCGGGAGGAATCCTGGTCGCGGTTGTACACGATCATGCAGATCGGCGCACCCGTGGTTTTTCCCTCGAAGACGCCTGAGAGTATGGAGACCTCGTCGGCCTCGTTTCTCCCGGTGGTCACGGCGCTCTGCCCCGGCCTGCGCCGGTCAAGCTCCCGCTGGAGATCCTCCGGGGAAATATCGATGCCCGCCTTCACCCCCTCGAGGACGGCCCCCAGGGCGGGGCCGTGGCTCTCGCCGAAGGTGGTGACCCGAATGACCTCGCCGAAGGTGCTCGGCGCGCGCATCATGAGGGGGATTATCTCGATGACGCGGGCAACGATCTCTTCGGCCATGGCCTCGGCGGGGCCGGCGTCAACGACGATCTGGGCCAGGGGGACGACGGCTTCGGCCAGGAGGGCGTTCCGGGCGCGCATCTTCCCGGGGCCATCGTCACCGCCGAAGAAGTCGGGGACGCCGTCCCCGGTGATCCGCTCCCAGAGGAGATCGTCATCCGCCCTGATGAATACCAGTATCGATCCCGGGGAAAGCGCGGCGCGCGCGGCCGGGTTGAGCATCGTGCCCCCGCCCGTGGCGATGACCGCCCATTCCACTGAGGCCGCTTTTTCAACGGCCCGCATTTCGAGTTCCCTGAAGGAGGTTTCCCCCACCAGCCTGTATATTTCCCTGAAGGTGCGCGTCTCTCCCGTTTCGGCGCGGTGGAGCTCTTCGATGAGGGTGTCGGTTTCAAGAAACCGGAGCCCCAGTTTCGCCGCCACCTCCCTGCCGGTGGTTGTTTTTCCCGAGGCCTTCGGCCCGGTTATGAGTATGTTCATCGGCACCCGCCGTCATTGCTTCCCCGGCCCGGGGGTCGAACCGGCCGGGGATCTGTTTTCGCACGCATCGATGGTGAAGGATTCGCCCCCGTGCCGTCCCTGTCAAGTATGAAAAGACACCCGCGTGAATGGCCGCGGACGCCCCGGGATTCAGCGTATGGCGTCGGGGGGGAGCACCGTGTCCCCCAGGTCGAGCATGGCGTTGATGAGAGATACCCTCGTGAAGCGACAGAGGTCCTCCGGGGAAATATCCTCCTCGACGAGAACGCCTTCGGAGATGAGCTCCTCGCGCTTCGTGCCCCCCAGGAGGGGCGAGGCGGGGGTGCGCCACCGGGATCCGTCGTAGAGCGCGATATTGCTGAAGGAGGTGTCGGTGACGAGCCCCTTCTTCACGATCAGGATGTCGTCGCATTCCCCTTTTTGCCCGAGAAGCCGCGCGAAGGCCGATTTGTCCTCCACCTTGTGGGAGTAGGAGATCGCGTCGTCACGCACCAGCTTCAGGCTTCGCACGGCGCGCCGGGCATAGGCCTCGAACTCCACCCTGCGGATATGCTCATCGCAGAGCACCCGGCACTTGAAGAGGCCCTCGCGGCACTGGTGGGGGACCGAAAGCGACGCCGACAGGTCGACGGGCTCCATCGCCCCGAAGAGCTCACGGCGGGAGGCGTTCAGCCTCCGCTCATGGAGGGGGAGGTTGAAGAAGCGGCCTCCATCCACCCGGATGCTTTCAAGCAACAGGCACATATATCTTGTCCAGGAGTTCACGGTATTCCCTCTCGGGATTGCTGTACACGGTGATGCCGCCGCCGCTTTTATAAAAGAGCTTCCCGTCGATCCGCTCGATATAGCGGATCATCACGCCGCTGTCCAGGGCGTTCCCGTCGAAGCAGCCCATGACGCCGGTGTAATATCCCCGGCGGTAGCCCTCCACTTCCCGGATGATCTCCAGGGTCATGCGCTTCGGGGCGCCGGAGATCGAGCCCGCCGGGAGGAGGGCGGCGATGATTGAGCCGATCCGCTCCCGGTACCCCTTCTCCAGGCGTCCCCGCACCCTGGAGCTTACCTGGTAGAGGTCGCGGTGGGGGGACCGGACCTTTTCGACGTAGCGGTACCTGTCCACGGTGACGCAGGAGGAGACCATGCTCAGGTCGTTCCGTATCAGGTCGACGATAGTGCAGTGCTCGGCGAGCTCCTTTTCATCCAGGAGGATTTTCTCCACGGCGCCGGGGACCAAGGCGTCGATGGTCCCCTTCATCGGGTAGGAGGATATCTCCCTTCCCTCAATGCGGACGAAGCATTCGGGTGAGAACACCACGAGGCGGTCCCTGATCCAGAGGCGGTACCGCGCGCGGCTCCCGGCGAAGATCTCCTCGAGGGAGCGGTCGATCTCGATTTCCGTGGGGAAGGTCAGGTTCAGGAGATAGGAGTCGCCCCTCATCTGGCGCGCCACGGCAAGGTCGAACATCTCCCGGTACCGTTCGTAGGCGATGGGGCGAGTCGCCAGGGTTACGGCCCCCCCCCGGGGGGGCTTCCTGAACGCGCCGTCATCGTTGGTTATGCCGCTGATCGAGTAGCGGATTTCCCCGGGATCCACGTCGGCGAGGGGAATCACCAGGGGGCGCTCCATCTCGAAGTCGATGATGAAAAGGAAGGGCGTCCCCGCGGCGCCCAGTCGGTTCATCGCCTCGGCCATCTCCACCGAGGCCGGCGTGGGAACGGCGCCGGTTGCCGAGGCGGCGGATTTCACGCGATACGCGCCCGCGCGTCGAGGGCGCAGGCGCCGGATCCATCGAAGGGGAGGCGCACGGGGTTCAGGTCGAGCTCCCGTATCCGGGGAAACGCCGCCATGAGGTGCGATACCCGGCATATCATGTCGACGTAGGAGCCGATATCGGCGGGGGCCCTGCCCCGGGCTCCCTTCAGGAGGGCGAAGGACCTGAGCTCCTCGAGCTTCGCCTCCACCTCGTCCCGCCCGGCGGGGCAGAGGAGGAGCCGGACGTCCCGGAAGACCTCGATGTAGATGCCGCCGTAGCCGAAGAATATCACGGGGCCGAAGGAATCGTCCTGCTTGCCGCCGATGAACATGTCGTGGCCCTCCCCCGCCATCTTCATGACCCTGACGCCCCCGAAGCGGGCGTCGCGACGGTACGCCGACAGGCCCTTCCTGATCGATTCAAAGGCCGAGGAGACGCCGTCATCGTCCCGCACGTCGAGAATGACGCCCCCTGCCTCGGACTTGTGGAGGGCGTCGGGGGAGACCAGCTTTACCACCACGGGATAGCCGATCTCCCGCGCCAGGGCCGCGGCCTCCTTGGCCGTGGCCGCGGTGCCGGACTTCGCCGCGGTGATCCCGAAATGGGATGCAAGCTCGAGGGTTTCCTCGCCGAGGTCCCCGCTGTGTTTGCCGATCCACTCTTCCGACGCCGGGAGGTCGATCCCCTCCGGCAGGGGCCTTTCGACGGAGGCGTTCTGCTTCCGGGTGTGGTAGTCGCTCTGCTTTTTCAGGGCGATCATCATCTCCTCGAAGCTGTCGAACAGGGGGAAGTTGATGTTGTGCTTGATCGTGGAGATCGTGGAGGAGAGGCCGAAGATGCAGGCCCCCAGGGGCTTCCCCGAGGAGAGCATGGTTCCCGTGGCCTCCTTCGACACGTCAGTGTGAAACATCTTGTAGAAGACGTCCTCACCCTTTGGCATCTGTGGCCACTGGCTCACGAAGACCGCCCCGTCCACGTTGTCGTTGTGCATCACCTCGTAGAATATCTTCGTGTGGAGGTTCGGGTCGTAGATGTCCCCCATGTCCAGGGGATTGGAGAAGTTGATGACGCCGGCGTTTGAGAAGCCCTTGAGCCCCTCGTAGAACTCTTTCCCCGGGTCGGCGAACCGGAAGCCGATCTTCTCGCAGAGGACCCCCAACATTACGGTTAACCCCCCGCCGGGGCTCATCATCATGACGCGGTTGCCGCGCATGGGGGGGAGGTCAAAGGCCTTGGCCACGTTGATGAAATCGTTGAAATGCGCTATGCGGATGATCCCCGCGCGCGCGAAGGCCGCGTCGATGATCTCGTCGTCGTTCGAGAGGGCGGCGGTGTGGCTCATGGCGGCGCGGCGCCCGGCGTCGGTGGTGTTGGACTTGAGGATCATGATCGGCTTGTCGATCTTTTCCGCCGCCGCCAGGAGGTCGGCCCCCCGGGGTATGCTCTCCAGGTACATGCCGATGATCTTCGTCTCCGGGTCGCGGCCGAGGTACTCAAGGAAGTCCACCTCGTCGAGGTCCAGCTTGTTGCCGATGCTGGCGAACTTCGCCATGCCCACGTTCTCGTCGGTCATGAAGTTCCAGAGCATGATGCCCACGCCGCCGCTCTGGGAGATTATGGAGAGGCCGCCCTTCGGGGGCGGGAAGGAGGGAACGAAGGGGAGGCAGAGGCCGTTGGCGGTGTTGGCCACGGTGAGGCCGTTGGGCCCCACGAAGCGGATGCCGTGGCGCCGCGCTTTCTCCTTCAACAGGGCGGCGAGGTTCTGGCCGTCCTCGTTCAGCTCGTTGAACCCGCCGGAGGGGATGGCCATCCACCGGGTCCCCTTGGCCCCGCACTCGTCGACGATGGCGGGGATGTGGCGCGCCGGCACCAGGGAAAAGACCAGGTCGGGGACCACGGGGAGGTCGGTCACGCTCCGGTACATCCGGATGCCGTTCACGTCATGGTCGTCCGAGCGGGCGTTGACGCCGAGGATCCTTCCCTTGAAGCCCCATCGTATCATGTTCTCCAGGACGAGCTTCGGGATGTTGTTCTGCTTCGACGACAGGCCTATGATGGCCACCGATTCGGGATAGAAGAGTTTATCCATCGCGTTCTCCTTTGTCACGGCGCGGCGCGCCTTCATCTTGAGGGAGTCGTTTTCCCACGGGACATACCGACACGCAAATCCCGCAGAGACTCGCATCGACGCCCACCCGTTTCTTCGTCACGGCGCGGCAGGTTTCCCTGCACAGGAAGGCGTTGTAAAAATCGTCCCTGGAGGTATGCACGTCCCACGATCTTCCGTTCGCGGCCCCGGCCGGGCAGGCGTCCACGCAGACAGTGCAGTTCCCGCACTTGCTCTCGGTCACCGGTACTGCGGAGGCCGCGAGGGGTGAATCGGTAAGCACCGTGGCGAGCCTCAGGCGCGGGCCGAACCGCTCCGATATGAAGAGATCGGTCTTGCCGATCCATCCGAGCCCCGCCCGGGTGGCGGCCATCTTGTGGGAAAAGTCGGCCGAGAGGGTCTTCATGTGGCGTCCTTCAATTTCCGAATCGGACATGGTGGGCGCCACGGCGAGGCTTCGTATCCCCCGGGAATTCAGCGCTTCCGACAGCGCCGCGGTGCGTTCTCCCATCTCACGGTTGACCTCAAGGTAGAGGCGATGGTAGTCGGCATTGGGCCCTTCGGCGATCGAGTCGATGATCGCGTCATCGAGCCGTTTTCCCACGGCGATGCAGTGGGAATAGACGCCGAACCTGCCATGGAGGAGGCCTGTCATGTCCCCGTGGCCGTGGATATATCCTTCCTCTTCAGGCAGTATTTCCGCGATAATGGACGAGATTTCCACGGCCGGTTCATTCCGGGCGACATCGGCGATCCGCCGTTGCCCCCCGTCATCACTCCGCGAGAAGGATGTCCTGCAGGGAGGAGAGCTTCAGGATCCGCTTGATGTTGTCGGAGCAGTTGACGATGACGAGCTTTCGTTCGATATCCTTCATCTTCTTGGAAAGCGTCAGCAGGGCACGTATTCCGGAAGAATCGATGTAGTCGACCTGCCCGAGATCGATTTCCACGTTCTTCCCGAAGCCGGGTATGCTCGACACCTTATCGCTGAAGGGCTTGATCGTGGTGGATTCCAGGTTGCCTTCAATGATCAGCTTCACCGCTTCGTCGGTCTGGTTGATTTTTATAATCATCGCTCCCCCCCCTTCACCGGGCCGCTTCGCGCGGCCGGTAACGATATAGTGTGATAAATGTAGGGCCGGCCACCCGCCGTGTCAAGAAATCTTTACTGCGAAGGGGGCCCGTGGATCGACCGGCAGGAAATGTTCCGGTCAGTAGAGACTGAATTCGCCGGAGCCGAGGAGCTGCCCTCCCTGGGTCCACACCTCGATGACGTATCGCCCCGGTCCCTCCAGGATCGTATGCCTGGACCAGGTTCCGAACCCTTCCTTCCGCCCGCCATGGATCTCGCTGAGGGGCACGGAGAAGAGGCGCCGGCCGTTGTGAAACCATACGTGTCGGATCTTTTCCGAGAGCCCCCGCGGTGCGAAAATCGATGAATAGAAGATGACCTCGGGCGTTTCCGTTGCCCTGGCGGAGCGGAAGGGGGCAAGGGGACGATACCCCTCGATGCCGAGGCACGCCGCGGAGCGCGTCATTTTCAGCGGTGCGGGGGGAATCAGGCTTCGCCCGAACCAGAGGAGGAAAAGAAACAGCAGGGTCCCCGAGAAAAAGACCAGCCCGTTCTTCACGCTCCGGGCCATGTCGATGTGGGGATAGATGAAGAGCCCCGCGGCGCCGGCGGCGATGCCCCCGGAAACCAGGAGGCTCAGGATGTTACCCATGCCGAAGAGCACCGGGAAGAGAAGGTTGAGGACGCAGAAAAAGGTAAAGGCGTAGAAGAGTGAGCTCCGCAGGGGGTGCCGCGCGATCAGGCGGAGGTAGAGGGTGAACCAGCTCGCGATGACGACCATGGCGACGATGAGGGGGACGAATACCATGTTCCTCGACGGGAACGTCGTGGCCTCCAGGTAGAAGGGGAGAACGAAAAGAAGGAGGTTGTTCAGGACAAAGATGAGGGCGGTATCCCAGAGTGAGGTCAGGATGCCGTTCGCGTCTCGGTGCAGGTAGAGCCTGAACATGATGGAGGAAAACGCCACGATGACGAATACGATGCTGATGGGAATATTTTCGAATCCCCGCTTGAAAAGCACCAGGGCCGCGAGGCCGGTGGAGAGGGAGAAGATCGGCTGGAGGCCCATGATCCGCTGGAGTCCCCTGGGCCATGTTTCGATGAGGGCCCGCGCGAAGGATACCAGGCCCCGGAACCCGGCGGGGAAGTCGTCTCTTCGGGGGAACCCCTCGGTGAAAAAGCCGATGATGGATTTCCGCATCATTAACCTCCGGGATCCTCCGGCCAGGAATGGCGGGGGTATCGGCCCCTGAGCTCTTTCCGGACCTCCCGGTAGGAGCCCTTCCAGAATCCCGCCAGATCGTCGGTTATCTGCACGGGCCTGCCGGCGGGGCTCAGGAGATGGATCAGGAGGGGCCGTCCGCAGAGGGCGGGGGTCCTCTCGCATCCAAAGAGCTCCTGGATTTTCGCCGCGAGGACGGGTGTTTCGCCCGCTTCGTAGTCGATCATTTTCCTGGCCCCCGACGGCAGGGTTATTCTCTCGGGGGCAAGGGAGTCGAGGGTGGCCTTCCCCCCGCGGCCGAGGAAACGCTCCAGTGCGCTCAAGAGTGACGCCTCGGTGAAGACGGGACCGCCTCCCCCCCGGGCGAACGGGAGAAGCCACGAGGGGGCCTCCCGGGCCAGGCTTTCGGGGGAGAAGTCGGGCCAGGGCACGCCGCCCTGATTCTGGATGAAAACGCACCTCGCCAGGAGCCTCCGTGAGGCGGCGCCCCAGGGAAGGCTCTCGATTCCCTTCTCGCCGAGACGCGCCGTCACCATGGCGCGCAGTTCCTCGTCGCCGGGTGGCGCCGCCGGGAGTTCCTTCAGGGTAATGGCACCGTAGCGGAGGCGCGACCGCACCCTGGGGGTCCATCCCTCCCACTCGACCGTGCGTTCCACTGCCGTGGACCCGCCGCCCATGATCTCCAGGTCCCCCGGGACGATGGCCGCCCCCAGCAGTATCCTGGCGTCGGTCTCTCCCCCGTCGAGGTCCGCCGCGACGAGGAACGCGTCACCGGCGAAATGCCCATCCAGGCGCGCCGCCCGTCCCGTTGCCGTGAGCCAGCGCCCGGGACCGGTGTTCCGCGCGGCCCGGTCGGGGTAGGCGAGAAGCAGAAGCCGGCCGACGAGACCGGGGTCCGCGTCATCCGGCGACAGGGATGCGTCGCCCGCCCCGGCGGCGCGGAATATCCGCCGGGCGTTCTCGAGTATGCGCCGCGCGGCTCCCTGCCGCGCATCGTTTCCCGACCCGGTGAGTGCTTCCCGCCATGCCGCGACAAGGTCGCGGAAATCGGGCGAAGGTTTCCCCGTTTGGAACCGTTCCTCGAGCAGCGCGGCGGTGATCGCCGCGGTGGAAAGCCACCCGCGGCGCCTGGCTTCGATGATCATGCGGCCCAGGCGGGGATGAACCCCCAGGCCCGCCGCGTGCCTGCCCGATTCCGTGAGGCGTCCGTCGTCCCCCGTGAGGCCGAGGCTCCGCAGCAGCCCGGCGGCCCGTCGCAGGGCGGCATCCGGGGGCGGGGTGAGCCACGCCAGGTCGGCCGGTGACGCGGCCCCCCAGAGGAGGGTCTCCAGGAGAAGGGGGGCCAGGTCCTCCTCGAGCATGTCGGGAGGGGTGCATTCGCTCCGCGCCTCCTCTTCCGGCCACCACCGGCAGCAGGCTCCCGGGCCCAGGCGGCCGGCCCTTCCCTTTCTCTGCTCCGCCGAGGCCCGGCTTATCTTGACGGTTTCCCAGTGGTTCATGCCGGTTCTCGGGCTGTGGCGCACGCGGCGCTCCAGTCCCGAGTCGACGACGGCGCGGATCCCCGGGATGGTAAGGCTCGTCTCCGCGATGTTCGTGGCCAGGATAACGCGGCGTTCCCCGTCCCGCGGCGGTTCGAGTACGCGGCGCTGTTCCCCCGGGGGAAGGGAGCCGTGGAGCGCGATGACCGCGAGGCCGCGGGACCGGGCCATGGACGAGAGTCGTTCCCCTGTACGCTCGATCTCCCTCCAGCCGGGCAGGAACACCAGGATGTCGCCTTCACGCCCGGCCTCGGGACAGCGGAGGGCCATGTCGACGAGGCGCGCGGCGCCGTCCCATGGCCTCTCGCCGGGCAGGGGGGGGTGGTGCTCCACCCGTACGGGGAAGGGGCGCCCCGGTATCGCGAGCCGCGGGGTATGATTCATGACGGTGCCCGGGACATCCGATTCGACGGTGGCGGACATGAAGAGCATCCTGAGATCGGGACGGATCGTTTCCCGGCATTCCATGGCGAAGGCGAAGGACAGGTCCGTGGGGAGACGGCGTTCATGGAATTCATCGAAGATCAGGGTGCCGTAGCCCGCGAGTTCCTGGTCGTTCTGGATGATCCTGATAAAGACGCCGTAGGTGACCACTTCGAGGGTTGTCCCGGGGCCGACGATTGTTTCGGTTCTCGTCCTGAGGCCCACGGTATGCCCGGTCTTTTCGCCGAGCAGGTGGGCGATCCTGTCGGCGGCGGCGCGGGCCGCGATGCGGCGCGGCTCCATGAGGATGATTTTCCGGCCACGGAACGATGAATGGCGGAGAAGGCCCCAGGGCACGAGCGTGGTTTTCCCTGAACCTGTTTCCGCCTCCAGCACGAGCATGCCTTCCCGGGCGAGGGTGCCCGCTATTTCGCCGAGATGGGCATGTACGGGAAGGTCCCGTGGCGCTTCACTGTTCATGATAATGATGACCGCAGCAATTGATCTTCGCCGTGACCGGCGGCGTCGCCGTGCCGGCGGGGGGTACCCGGTGCGGGCGCGCTCTCACCGCTCGTAAGCTGATATGTTCCCGGGGGGGATTTGTCAATCGATTTGCGATCGGAGGCGGCCATGGCCCCTCCGCGACCATCATCGCCCTGCGATGCGGGGTGGGCCGCGCCGGAGCGTGGTCCCGGACGCCGCGGCCGGGCCGCGATGCCGGATGTTATGTCGCATAACATCCAACACTTTTTTTCCGTGAAAGTACCTGTCGCGGTTTTTTGCCCTTGACATATCATGATTGTTGTTGACATAATTGGACGGGTTGTCCCTGCGACCGGGGAGGATTCTTGAAGGGGTCTTGTAAACGAAGAATTTTGTGAAAGCCTGGGGGATCTCAATGCGCAAGGGAAGAGTTTTCACGAAACACGATTACGATCGTCTCCGCAATTATATTGAAAAGGGCAGCGGATATCAGCGGATGGAATCGGGAAGTGTCGAGGTCCTGAAGCGCGAACTCGTCAGGGCACGTCCCGTCGACCCCGCCGATATCCGGCCCAACATCGTGACCATGAATTCGCGCATCTGCCTGAAGAATATCGGGAACGGCAGGAAGGAGGTCTATTCCCTTGTCTTCCCCGATAGCTCCGAGGAAAAGGAATCGCTCTGCGTGTTCTCGAAGGTCGGGGCCCAGGTGATCGGGAATCCCATCGGCACCGTGGTGAAGGACAGCCACGCCGGCGAAAACTACCTCATGATAGAGGAAATCCTCTACCAGCCTGAAGCCGCGGGCGATTATCACCGGTAACAGGGACCCGGCAAGGGCCCCGGGATTCCCGGAGAATCGCCGCGCAACCCATCTCACGCGTGTCGCGCCAGGGCCTGCTTGAGAATATCCATGCCTTCCACGGCCTCCCCGCGCGTGATGGTAAGGGCGGGGAATATCCTGATGACGGTCCCCTGGGTCACGTTGATCATGAGGCCTCTTTCGAGGCATTCGTTCTGGATGGCGGCCGTTGCCGCGGGATCCGCCATCTCGACGGCAATCAGGAGCCCCTGTCCCCGCACCTCCCGTATCAGGCCCCGGAATTCCCTCCGCCATCCCTCCAGCGTTTCGAAGAGCAGGGCGCTCACGTCGTTGACGTTGTCGGCGACCCTGTTTTCAACCAGGTGGCTGATGACCGCCCGGGAGACGGCGCATCCCAGGGGGTTCCCGCAGTAGGTCCCTCCATGGTCACCGATCTCGATTTGTTCCGCGATTTCCTCCGTCACGGCGAAGGCGCCGAAGGGGAACCCGCCGGCGATGCCTTTCGCCATGGTCATGAAGCCGACGTTAAGGTCGTGGCGCGAGGAGCAGAAGAAGGTCCCCGTGCGGAGAAAGCCGGTCTGGATCTCGTCAAGGATCAGGTGGGCGCCGTTCTCAGCGCAGAGGGCGGAGAGGTCGGGGAGGTAGCTCTCCGGCGGCACGATGATCCCCCCTTCACCCTGGATCGGCTCCACGATCACGGCGGCGACGTCGTCCCTGATGACGCGGCGTACCGCGTCGATGTCGCCGTAGGGGACGAAGAGGTAGTGGGGCATGAGGGGCGTGTACTTGTCCCGATGGGAGGCCTGTCCCGTCGCCGACGCGGTGCTGATCGTCCTCCCGTGAAAGCTGTTGAGGGTGGATACCACGTTCTTCCTTCCCGTAATCTTACGGGCCAGCTTGATTGCCGCGTCGTTCGCCTCGGCGCCGCTGTTGGTGAAGAAGATCCTGGTGAGCCCGTGGGGCAGGATGCCCTTGAGGAGGAGCAGCAGTTCCGCCCTGGGCGGTGAATAGGTCTTCCCCGACTCGGGGTTCTGGATTATTCTGGCGCTCTGTTCCGCCAGGGCACGGGCGATAACGGGGCTGGCGTGGCCGATGCAGGTGACGCCCCAGCCGGCCGTGAAATCGAGGTAGCGTTTCCCGTTTTCGTCGAACACGTACACCCCCTCGCCGCGCTCGATGGAGACGGGGATTTTCCTGAATACCGGGAGAAAATACCGGTCCTCGATTTCGATCGTTTTCATGTTCCTGTCCATGTCCCCCTCCTGTCCGGGTTCCGTATCAATACAGCAGGTACTCACCCTCTATCCTGGTCACCGCCCCGCCGCCGAAGAGGACACGCTCGCCGCCATGGGCGTCGCGGCGCCTCCTGAGCTTCACCAGGTTGAACCGCTCCCTCTCCCCGTTCTGCTCGATCAGCATCGTGTCCCTGTCGAATCGCCCCTGTTCGATAAGATAGTAGCCGAAGGCCGAGTTTCCCGACCCCGTGGCGGGGTCTTCCAGGTAGCCGAAGGCCGGGGCGAAGACGCGCACGCGGTAATCGTTGTTCTTCTCCGCCGTTTCCGGAGTGAACACCTCGACGATGTCCACCCCTGCGTCCAGGCAGAATCCCTTCAGCTCCCCGAGGTCGGGTTTCATGGCGAGGAGGGGCTCCAGTGACCGCAGCGGCACCAGGAGGGTCGTGAGGCCCGCGTTGATCACCGAGACCGGGAACCCGTCATCGATCGCATCGGCGCGCAGTTTCAAATGACGGGCGATGGCGCCGGCGCCCACCGTGAGTGAGTGCGCCTCGGGAAGGGGAGCCATGATGAACACGGCGTCCTCCTCGGCGATCCTGTTTTCCACCTCGAGTGTGCCCCGTTTCGTCGCGATTGTCAGCGCCTGGTGCGTCGCCAGTCCGGGGTCGTTCCGTAACAGGTCATGGAATATGGCGATGGTGGCGTGGCCGCAGAAGTCGACTTCCCGTTCCGAAGAATAGTAGCGCAGGTCGAAGGTTGTCCCGGAGGTCCGGGTAACGAAGCCCACCTCGTTTACGAAGCCCTTCATCTCCCCGGCGATCCTCAGCATTTCCTCCTCGCTGATATCCGTGCCGGCGTCGAGGCGTATGTACCCCGCCGGGTTCCCGTCGGAGCCGGCCGTCGCGAAGGCGTCGATTTTTTTGAAGGAGAAGCGCTTCATCGCGTCGCTGCCATCCTGACCTGTCATTCCCGCGAGGCCCGCATCAGCATCGGCAGGCAGATGACCGTGTCGCCGGCGCCGAAAGCCCTGTTGACGGCGAAACCGTCTTACCTGTCATCGTCCCGGTGCACCAGGTCCGGCGAGAAGGCCGGGAGGCAGATGGCGATATATTCCGCGCCCCCCGGAAGGGGCGTGCTGTACCTGACCCATTCACCCTTCTTCACCGCCAGGGCCTGGTTTTCGCCGATATCATGCCGCTCGTTCCGGCCTTCCGCCACAAGCGTTCCCCTGAGCACGATGGTGTACTCGTCGAATTCAGGGGCCTGTCCCGGTTCGCTCCATCCCTCGGGGCTCGTCATCCTGGCGATGCTGATCTCCCTATTCCCGGAATTAACATTGCCGATGAACTCCTCGATCAGCTTCGGGGGAGAGCCCGCGGCCTGCAGCCTGGTTATCTCTGTTATCTTCTTCATGCGCACATTCCTGCCGCGATGTTATCCCAGCTTTTTCACTATGAAAGAGGCGATGAACGCCTCGAGAAGGCTCAGGGGAACGGCGAAATAGAGAAGCCCGAAGGGAAGGACCCCCATGTTGCCGATAACGACCCACATGAGAACAAAGCCTGCGAGCCATGAAATCAGAAACGTCTGGATGAGGCTGAACTTTTTGGCAATGAGGTAGATAACTATCGCGAAGAGGAGCGACCAGAGGCCCCAGATGGCGCCGTTGACCGGCTCCGAGGGGAACGTGACGCCCAGGGTTCCGTAATGCTCCACCCAGTATGATTTGAACAGCAGTTCATTCCGGATAAACTCCGACGCGCTTATCCAGGCGGTTGCGAGGATTATTGAAAGAGCGGGCTTTACCATGGGTGCCATGGTCTTTTTCCTCCCCCTTGTCGTGACATCTATACGGCATCAGTGATGACAGTATACCGGGCCCGGTGACTCCGTCAATTCTTCTTTAGCCCGTGCGGGTCCGGGTTGCACCTTTTCTTCCTGTAATACTCCCTGGCTTTTTCTGTTACGGCGATGATGTAGCCGCTTTTTTCACGCGTGTAGGCGACCCTGTCGCCGGGGTGACGTTGTGACACTGCGTGTTTTAACTCCTCGTAGCCCCGGGCCTCCTCCGGGAATTCTCGGAGGTAATCCCTGAAGCAGAGCCTGTCCCACAGCCCGGAATCGCTTTCAACCATGTGAATATGATGGGTTCTCCTCCCTTCCCTGCCGCGCTTGATAAACCA
>CAZKPR010000010.1:0-310 GCA_964554685.1 uncultured Leptospirales bacterium
ACTGGAGGGGATAGTGGGCCTTCAGGTAGGCCGTCTGGTAGGCCACCAGGGCGTATGCCGCGGAATGAGACTTGTTGAAGCCGTATTCACCGAATTTTTTTATCATGCCGTAGAGACGTTCGGCGAGCTTTCGATCTATCTTATTCTTCTCCGCCCCCCGGAGGAACTTTTCCTCCAGGGCATCGATCACGTCGGAGAGCTTTTTCCCCATGGCCTTGCGCAGCTTGTCCGCCTCGGGCATGGTGAATCCGGCGATAAGCTGGGAAATCCGCATGACCTGTTCCTCGAGCCGGTCCTCCGGGTCACACTG
>CAZKPR010000010.1:320-21384 GCA_964554685.1 uncultured Leptospirales bacterium
CGCATGACCTGTTCCTGGTAGACCACGACACCCAGTGTGTCCCGGAGGACCGGCTCGAGGAGCGGATGCGGGTATTCCACCTTCTTCGGGTCGCGCTTGCGGTCGATGAACATGTCGGCCATGCCTGAATTGAGCGGCCCCGGCCGGTACAGGGCGACGATGGCGATGATGTCCTCAAAACACGTGGGGCCCAGCCGGCGGAGGAGGGTCTGCATGCCGCTGCTTTCAAGCTGGAACACCCCCTTGGTATCGGCACGCTGGAGGAGCGCGTAGGTCTCCCTGTCGTCGAGGGGGATGGTGTCGATGTCGATCTCCACGCCCGTGGTTTCCCCGACCAGGATGACGCAGCGCTCGATGATGCTCAGGTTCTTCAGGCCAAGGAAATCCATCTTCACGAGGCCCGCCTGTTCCAGGGAGTTCTTCTCGAACTGCGACGACACCGCCCCGTCCTTGTCCATGTAGAGTGGGACATTGTCCGTAAGGGGCCCGCGGGAGATGACGATGCCCGCGGCGTGCCTTCCGGCGGACCGGACCAGGCCCTCGAGCCGTAGGGAGGTCTCGATGAGCTCCCGTCCCAACTCCGGGTCCCGGTGGAGAGCCTGGAACTCCTTTGATTTCCCCAGGGCGTCCCGGAGTTCCTTCTCCTCGATCATCTTGCTGATCTCGTTCGCCCGCTGGAAGGGTATGTCCATGGCCCGGGCCACGTCCTTGATCACCGCCTTCGCCTTCATCTTGTTGAAGGTGATGATCTGGCTCACGTGGTCCTCGCCGTACTTCTCCTTCACGTAGTCGATGACCTCGTCCCTTCGGTCGGCGCAGAAATCGAGGTCCATGTCCGGCATCTCGTTCCGCTCGGGGTTGAGGAAGCGTTCGAAGAGAAGGTCGTAGCGCAGGGGGTCAAGGGCGGTGATCCCCAGGCAGTAGGACACCATCGACCCCGCGGCGGAGCCGCGGCCGGGACCCACGGGAATTCCCCGGGAGCGCGCGTAGTTGATGACGTCCCACACGATGAGGAAGTAGCCGGAAAATTTCATGCTGGTGATGACCGAAAGCTCGTAGTCGATCCGCTTACGCACTTCGTCGGACACCGCGCCGCCGAACCGTGCCCGGGCCCCCTCCAGGACGAGGTGCCGCAGGTAGGTGTCGAGATCAAACCCGTCGGGGACACTGAAATCCGGGAGTATCGGCGTGCCGAGGTCGAGGACCAGGTCAACCATCTCGGCGATCGCGCGTGTGTTCGTGAGGGCCCCGGGGTAATCGGAAAAAATTGCGTACATCTCCTCCGGGGTCTTCAGGTAGAACTCGTCCGTGGGAAACTTCATCCGGTCTCCGTCCCGCATCAGCTTCCCCGTCTGGACGCAGAGGAGCACCTCGTGGGAGCGTGAATCCTCCTTTTCGAGGTAGTGGGCATCGTTGGTGGCGATGAGGGGAATCCCGAGATCCGCGGCCATTTTCACGAGAGCCGCGTTGACCTTCTCCTGCTCTTTCAGGCCATGGTACTGGAGCTCCAGGTAAAAGTCATCCGGGCCGAATATCTCCTTGAAGCGCCCCGCGAGGCGGACCGCGTCACGATCCCTTCCCTTCAGGATGAACTGGGGAATCTGGCCCGCAAGGCACGCGGAGGAGCAGACGAGGCCCTCGCGGTAGCGCTCCAGGACTTCGAAATCAATACGTGGCTTGTAATAGAATCCCTCGGTGTATCCGATGGAAGAAAGTTTCATCAAATTTCGGTATCCCGCGAGGTTTTTCGCGAGAAGGATCAGGTGGTAGGAGGTCTCCTGGCCATCTCCCCTGCTCGACTCCTTCACCTTCCTTGAACCGGGGGCCATGTAGAATTCCTGCCCGACGATCGGGGTGATGCCCGCTTTCCGGGCGGCCTGGTAAAACTCGATGGCGCCGAACATGTTGCCATGGTCGGTGAGGGCCACGGCGGGCATGCCGAGATCCACGGTCTTTTTGACCAGTTTTTCCACCGTAATCGCGCCGTCAAGGATCGAATAGTCAGTGTGGTTGTGCAGATGAACGAAATCCATACCCTTTATTTTTTTTTCATGGGACATAATTTCAAGCATAAATTTGCGGGGGGGTCTCAATTTTTCCCATATTATCGTTTTCCCGGTTGGAATTCACCGATAACTATCGGTTTCGTACGGTTCACTGAGCGTCATGGCAGAGTTGTCACTCATTTTCCGGTATAATTTTTCTCCCGTTACCGATAACTATCGGAATCAAGGCGACGCTGTCGCGGCATTTCAGGGCAGGAACAGATTATTTCAAATTTTTATAAACATATAGAGTGTAACGTAAGGCAGGGAGCCGTTCTTACTATTTACTCTGACACCGGGGGCGCCAAGAAACAGGAAACGAGTCTCCTTGAACGTCCCTACATGCCCCTCATATCCCTGAGAGCCCTGATATAGGGGTCCGCCTCGAGAGAGACGGGTCCGAGAAAGGGATTATCGAGGTGGACGATGAGGAGCAGGATCAGGACAACCAGAACCGCCAGCATGGCCGTCATCATAACCTGGGCGCTGAAATTGGGGGCGCCGAAGAAAAAGGTGAAGGACACGGTGATAACGGCCCCGGCAACGAGGACAAACCACATGAAGCCCGGGATCACGGTCTGGCTGCTGAGGATGCGCTGGTGTCGGATATCCTGGAGGTCGTCGAGCTTCGCGAGGGAGAGAGTATAGAGCGGCATGTTCTTGGCGCTTTCCGGGACCTCCAGTATAAAGATGGAGCGGATCTCCCCCATGATCGATCTCGTTTTCAGGCTCTCCGTGCCGTTACCCATGAGGGACCACTCGTCCTTCACCACTGAGTCGGCATAGGCAATGAGGCGGTCCTTGACGCGGGACCGGGCGGGTTCCGGCAGGCCCTCCGCCATCTGGTGGAGGTTGATGATGGTGCCTGCCTCGTGCCGGAGCACGTTCCTTCCCTCCTTGTATTCCTCGTACACCGCCAGGGTCATGAAGGCGAGGAGCACGCTGTAGATGACCCCCAGCACCGCGTAGTTGAAACCCGCCACCTCGTTATTCTTTTCCAGGGTTTCATGGCGGTATTTCCACCGGAGGAGAAAGTGAACCAGGCCCGCGATGCCGCAGGAAAGGACCACGGTGATAAGGATGGGGGCCCATACCGGCGATTTCGAAAGGAGCGTTTCCATGATGACCGACCTTCAGGGGAATCGTGAGGACCGCCATGTGGCGGTCGCTCAACCGGACATTAAGTAAAGAGACACCCGGATGCGATAAGAAGGAAAAGACCCCGATGAAGGAATGTCAAGCCATTTAATAACGGCGAAGCTGGGTATACCCGGGGCAGGAAGGCCGTGCAGACCGAAAGCGCGTCAATAGAGGCTACCGCACTTCCGGGCCAGGCCCACGGAATAGCGCGTATCCGGAGTGTTGGTCCTCCCGGTGTAATAGAGGAGCCACATGGGACCGTTCTGCACGATGCTCGTCGTGTAGGTCCGCACGTCCCGCCAGGGGACGCCGTCATCGACAGAATAGATGGGGTTGCCCGCCCACTTGGTGAAGATCTGGCCGTCGGATGATGTCGCGAGGCCGAAGGCCTTATCATTCCCCGTGAGGCCGCTGCTGTAGTAGAGCAGGTAGGTGCCGTCGAGTTTCATGATATACGGCGCGATGGTTCCTCAGGCCGGGCTCTCCCATGCCTGTGTGGGTACAACGATATCGGAAGCCTGACCTGCCCAGGCGAGCCCGTCGCCTGAGGTGTAGCACTGTATATGACCGAGGCCGTTGTCCGCGTAGGCCTTCCACACGTTTCCCCCCTCGTGGAGCACCGCCAGGTTGTAGACCGTGGTGTTCCCGCCGTAGGAATTGACCCCCGTGCAGGCGCCGATGTCGGTCCAGGAACTCCCGTCCGCGGAGTGGGCGACGCGGGGGAAGTTGGTCCAGTTGTTCCCGTCGGTATAGTACATGAGGAAGGGTCCCGCGTAGTGGGCAGAGGGAGTGCCAATATCCCACCCCGCCTCGTTATAGAGCACCCGCGGGTGATAGGGGCCCGTAGCCACAAGGCCCGTCACGACCGCGGCGGGGAAGACTGCGTCGCTGAAATCGTAGGATGCGCTCACGGCGTGGCGCGTGTTGCTCCCGTCGCCATACCAGATATGGTAGAGGTTCCCCGCCTTGATGACCGCGGGATAGTAGGCCCTGTCAACGCCGTCCGCTCCGCCTCCGGGAATGATCGGATTGGCGTCATATTCGCTCCATGCGTCGGTGAGGCCCGCGCAGGGATTAGGCGAGGAAGGGGACAGAAGATAGATCAATGTTTCATCGCTGTCGTGAAGCGCGAGGGAAAGGGGGTCCCTCGCGCAGGCGCCCGCCATCAGCACCGCTATCACAAGAACCAACCATCGTGCCCATACCCTGGTGGCGATACGTACGTTCCGCATTACACTACTCCCTGTTCCATGATGCATTCTTCGTCACGGCTCAACGCTTGACGGCGTATTCCCCACGCGCTCCTTCCCCGGCCCCTCCGGCCCGCTGATCGGAAACATGTAACCGGCCCCGACGCCGAAGGCCAGGGCCGGCAGGTAGTCCTTGAAATTCGTGGTGCCCAGGTGGTCGATGCGGATATCCACGTACGCATTCCGCATCTTCGCGTGTCGGTATTCCAGGTTCACCCCGGCGCGGTATCCGAAATCCCCCCCCGTGGCGGAGGTTCTCCCGCTCCGGTAATCGTTGAGGTACACCCCCATCCCGACGGAAGGGACCAGGGCGAACAATCCCGCCTTCGTGCTGAAATTCAAGAGCGGCGCGTCAAAAAAAAGGTCGAGTGAGAAGGGGAACATCATAAGCCTTCTGCCGCTTTCAGATACGTGGGCGCAATAGAGGAAACCCCAGCTCACGCCGGGATAGATCATCAATTTGTTTTCCACGTTAAGCCGGTAGCCTCCCTGGGCGTACAGGAAGAACCCCGGGGCATGGTGGTATTCCGCGCGATACCCGCCGAGAACCACTCCATAGACCGGCCGCGCGCCAGCCTTAACGCTGTCGTGCATTTCGAAGGCCGCGCGCGCGGCGATTTCCTCCGTCGCCGTCACCATGGCAAGTAACAGCATCAGTGAGATTATGCCTGAACGGGAACTCCCCATGGTGCCTCCGGATATTTCCTTGTGCCATCTCTGGCGAGGTTGTCCATCGGACGAAAACCCCGCCACTTATTAGTATCGGCACAAATCCCCCTCGTATTAATATAGTGAAAACACGTACAATAATTGTTTCATAGCTACTATAGTTTCAACTTTATATTTATTTCATTTTTATTTTTTTTGTGGTCCCGGAAAAGAGATCCTCGCGCTACAGGCTGTTCCCATCCAGGCTGGCAATTGATCAAGTACGAATCGATTATTGATCTTTTTTCGAAACAGGCGGTTTTTTTCATAATCTATTGACAAATAGATTAATATCAGATAGCACTAAAAAAATAATACTATTACAAAAGGAGTGTGCGCCATGAAGAAAAATATACTGCTCGTATCGGCCTTCATTTTCGCGTCCGCCTTCCTCGTCGGGGGATGCACAAGCACCATCGATTATCCCTCCGGCGACAAATACATCGGCAAGGCCTCCGACAAGGTTCGAAGCGGCGTGGGAGAATATATCTGGAAGTCCGGCGATCGCTACGTCGGTCCCTACAAGGAGGGACTCCGGGACGGCGAGGGGACCTACACCTGGGCGGCCGGTGACGTGTTCCGCGGCGTGTACAGCAAAAGCATCAAGGACGGAAAGGGCGTGTACACCTGGACCAACGGCGATCGCTACGAGGGCGACTGGAAAGACGGGAAGATGCACGGACAGGGCACCTACACCTGGAAGTCCGGGGACCGTTACGTGGGTGAATTCAAAAACGACAGGCGGGACGGCCAGGGGGTAATGTACTATGTTGACGGGAAAACCCTCAAGGGCCTATGGAAGGGCAACGTCTACCAGGGTGAATAGACTCCCTGATTATTGCAAACGCAAGGCCCCCGCTCTAACGCGGGGGCTTTTTTACCATTACACAATGCCATATATGGACAAACTGCCCCTGCAGATAGTATTGATAACCACTGCTGTTTTCATTTCACTCAACTTCAAAAGCGTCTCTGCTAAAATGGACACATTCTGTTTTTATTCACTTTTTTTCTTGACGCTCTTGACGATATGTAAAATATGTCGTATCTTTTTCGATTTACATGCGTTACGACAAAAGATGGGGGAAAGATGAAAACGGAAACCCAAGAGGAATACGAGCTTATCGCCAAGCACTGTCCTCACTGCGAATCGATCGTCATGGCTAGGGTCGAAATCGAGCCGTCGGGTAAAATGAAATATAACGGCTACAAGTGCTCGCGCTGCGAATGGTCGAACCCGGGTAGCGGTAAATAGGATGGGCCGTCACGGTGCCGGGGGTTGTGGAGATTCTCACTCACTCCCGGCGTACCTTGCAATGATGCGATAGGTCGGCCAGACAAGGCCCGCGAACCCGCAGATAAATAGAATCCTGATTATCCATATCGACACGGGGGGTTCAAGCATCGAGTAGCCGAACTCTCCGTTCTCCTGGTGCCTTCCCGTGGCAAGTGCAACGTGCTTCAGATTGCCGTCATAGGTATCCCCGATATCGTACCGGGGCGCCGGGGCGTACCTGTTGCCGTAGTAGAGCCGCATGGTGGCGACCTCCTTCTCCTTCGGAAGCTCGAAGACAAGGCGCTCCCTCGGACCCGTTACCCCGAATTCCTTCAGTGCCAGGGGGGCGTCGTCCTCGTTGACGACGACCAGCTTCAGCGGGTTCTGGTTCGGCTCGGGAAGCGTGATGATCTGCCGCGCCGGCTCGCGCTGGGTGAAGGTCCCCTCGGTAACGACGCTGTACTGCCCTCCCTCTTTTTCGAAGAGCTCGTACCTCCGCGAAAAGCGCCCGTCCCCGAAGCGGAGAATCACCTGCGAGACAAGGGAGCGCTTCTCGTTCGGGAAATAGTAGGCCGTGCCCTCGAGGTCCGGCTCCGCGCCCGTTTCGATCGCGGCCGGGTCCACTTTTTCATGGAACTCCAGGGCGCCCCCGGAACGGATCTCGATCCCGGGAAACGCGAGGGCGCCGGTCCTGTTCGATTCCAGGCGCAGGTAACGCTTCCCCGAGAGGCCCAGGGGAATCACCTTCCGCGAAGATTCATCGTCATAGCGATGAATAAAGTAGTACCCCACGATATTCCAGTCCCCGGGCTCTGGCGACTCGCTCACCTGAATGTTCATCTCGTAGGTCCCCGACGCCTCGACGGCAAGGCGCGCGTATTCGGCCCCTTCCGGGAGAGGGGGAAGATCCAGGACATAGATGCGTCCCTCCCTGGTGAGGCGCTCGAATATCACCTTCGGTTTCTTCCACTCGCTCCTGCCCCGGTCCAGCGCCCGGGTGAGGAGGTAGGGCAGTTCCCTTCCCCGGTACAGTATCCTCAGGTCATGGCGCCACGAGTGACGGTATACGTCCTCGTCCAGGTCGATCGTCCCGTATATCACATCCCCGCCGATGGAGCGGTCACCCCTGATCTCCTGGTAATACTTATAGGACTGCACCCTGACCGGCTCGGCCGAAACGGCCGTTGCCGCGAAGGCGATTATGAGAACGATGATGCATTTTGTCGGCGCCATGGTTTTCACGAGTTTCTCCTTGAACTTTTGGTAGAAAAGGGCGGTGACGATGAGGAACACGCCCAGGGTGAGGCCCGCGGCGATCCGCACGACAAGGTCGAGGACCCACATGTCGTAGGCGTAAAACTTGAGTATCACTATCCCGATGAGGGAAAGCCCCGTGATCCGGAGAAGTGGCTTTCCGAGCCTGAACCCGGGGACAATGAGCGCCAGGGCATAGAAAAGAAGGATGTAGGAATAACTGAGCCTCCGGAAACTGACATCCCCGGTGACGAAGTCGCGGTTCTCGATGAGGCTCGCCACGATGACAAGAAAGAGGGCCACGAAGCCGTACACCCGGAAGCCTGTTTCGCTCCGGCGAAGGTAGAACATGGTGGCGAGAAAGATCGCGGCGAGGAGATAATGATAGAACCTGCTGTTCAGCAGGGGCCATGCCCCCTCGGGGAGGCCACGCTGGGTGAGGAGGAGCACCATGATCGTGACCGTCCAGAGCGGTATCGCCGTGACGATCATTTCCTTCCTGTTCTCGCGGAGGGCGATCATGGAAAAGGTCCCCGTTGCCGTCACCAGGGCCGTCACCTCCCATGGGGCGCCTGCAAAGATCGAGAGGGAGGCCATCAGGAGAGGGACCAGGACCAGGAGGGTGGCCGCCGCGGACCTTCTCCTGAAGGCTTCACCGTGGGCCCCGGAATAGGCGATCTGCCACAGCGACAGGGAGAGGCAGACGAAAAGATAATAATGGGGAAGGAGGGAAGGATGGAACTGTGCAACGGTAAGGTGGCCAAGGACGGCATGAGACGCCACCGCCAGGACATAGAGAATGTCCTCCACGAGGGCGGCACGTCCAGAGGCGCGGGCGGTAAAAAGCCGCCTTGCCATGAAGATGTGGAACAGCGAGGTGATGAAGAGAAAGGGGACGGCAAAACTGCTCACCTCAAGGCTCTCGTCCATCCACCCGGCGAAGACGGCGATGTTCAGGATCAGGACGGCGAACGCCGACACCTTCCAGGGGAAGGACCGGCTCATGAAAAGGAATATCAGATTGAAGAGGGTCATGTACGCGAAGAGGAAGCGGTAGGAGTTTTCTCCCTGGGACATGAGAATGGGCGCCAGGAACGCGCCAATGAGGCTGAAGAGATAGAGTATCTGGCTGGGGCCCCTGCGGGCCATGAACGCCGAGACGAGTGAGATCGCCACCATGAAACAGAATGATTCTTTTAAGCCCAGGAGGCCGTAAAAGTAATAGGCGCTGAAAACGGCGAAGTAGCACACGGCGTATCCCGTACCGGCCAGGGCGTGGGGAATCGCCCGGAACCGCATCGTCGCCAGGCGCAGGGACGCGGCGGTCGCCCCGAGCCCCGCCATGAGGCCTATGAGCACCCGGGCCGACTCGTTGAGCCAGTACCGCTCGATCGCGAGCTTGATGAACCATCCCGCGCCGAGAAGGAAGGCGACGGCCCCTATCAACCCGATGACAATGCCGCCGATGGATATCTCCGCGTTATCGCCGAAAAGCCTCCTCATCGCATCGCCGGCGGTGGAGCGCGTCCGCTCGACGGAGGCGGGCCGCGGCGTCTCCGTCGTCGTCCCGCCCATGGCCCGTTCAAGCTCAGCCCTGACTGCCCTGAGCTCCCGCTCCAGGCCGTCGATTCTTTTTCTCAGATCCTCGAGTCCCCCTGCCATGGCATGTCGCTCCCAGGTTCCGGGATTGCGTGCCGGCATGTCCATCCCGCGGCACGCGGTCTATGTACCCATGATTTTCCCCTTCCGTCAAGCGGATTATAAAAAACAAGAACTTAATCATGCCCGTTCTGTCTATAGAACGAACACGCCCTGCGTGGCATCATCATCGACAAGGAGCGCAGCCATGAAAAGAATAATGCCTGGACCCGCCCTCGCCCTGTTCGCGGCGATGGCGATCGGATCATGCATCGTCGCCTGCGGCACCACGGGAACGCAGACCGAGACCATGGAAAAATTCAACGGAGGGGAAAGGAAATGCGAAGAGGCCCTGAGGAGCAGGGACAGCGGGGCCGTCATGACCCTCCCCCATGCCGCGCCATACGACGGCGCTGTTATTCCCCCGTTCAACACGGAAGAGTACGACCCCATCACCGAAAACGAGTTCAGGGCCGCGGCGCAGAATCCCCTCTCCACCTTTTCCATTGACGTGGACACCGCGTCCTATTCCAACGTCCGGCGTTTCATCGCCCGGAGCCAGGCGCCCCCGGCAGATTCCGTGAGGATCGAAGAGCTGATAAATTATTTCGACTACGATTACCCGGAACCCGGATCGGCGCACCCCTTCTCCGTCACCACGGAGGTCTCCGCGTCCCCCTGGAGCCCCGGGAACCGTCTCGTCCATATCGGGATTCGCGGCAGGTCACTGGACTACGAAAACCTCAAGCCGTGCAACCTGGTATTCCTGATCGACTCCTCCGGCTCGATGCAGAGCGAGGACAAGCTCCCCCTGCTGAAAAAATCCCTGGGCCTTCTCCTGGGCCGGCTTTCGGCGAAAGACCGGGTCGCCATCGTGGCCTACGCGGGTTCCGCGGGGCTGGTCCTCCCCCCCACCCCGGCGTCCTCACGCAGGGAAATCATGGCGGCGCTGGATGGGCTCCAGGCGGGGGGCAGCACGGCCGGCGGGGCGGGGATTCAGCTCGCCTATAAAACGGCCAGAGAAAGCCTCATCCCCGGGGGCAACAACCGCGTTATCCTCTGCACCGACGGCGATTTCAACGTCGGCGTGTCCTCCACGGGAGAGCTGGTGCGCATGATGGACGAATACCGAAAAACCGACATCTATCTCACCATCTGCGGCTTCGGCATGGGCAACTACAAGGACGGCCGCATGGAGAGGATCAGCAAGGCCGGGAACGGCAACTACTTCTACATCGACGGCATCCGCGAGGCGGAGAAGGTCTTCGTGAGGGAGATGCGGGCTAACATGTTCACCATCGCGAAGGACGTGAAGATCCAGGTGGAGTTCAATCCCGCCACGGTTAAGGGATACCGCCTCGTGGGCTATGAAAACCGCGTCATGGCCAACGAGGACTTCAACGATGACCTCAAGGACGCCGGGGAACTCGGTGCCGGGCATACCGTCACGGCGCTCTACGAGATCATTCCCGCCGGCTCTTCGCGCGAGGTGCGCGGCACCGACCCCCTCAAGTACCAGCGCGGCGTTCCCGAGGTTTCCCCGGGGAACGACGAGCTCCTCACCCTGAAGCTCCGCTACAAGATTCCCGGCGAGGCAGCGAGCAGGCTCATCACTTCGCCCCTCAAGGACGACAGGTCGGGCCTGGCCTCGTCGTCGGAGAATTTCCGCTTCTCCGCCGCCGTGGCGGGCTTCGGCATGATACTCCGGGATTCCAGGCATGCCGGCGATCTTTCCTTCAAGGATGTCATTGCCATGGCCAGGGAGGCGAAGGGAAAGGATCCCCAGGGCGATCGGGCCGAATTCATCAGGATGGTGGAGACCTGCGCGCTGTTGAAAAAGTGAGCGAATGCAACCCCGGGGAGAGAAGCCTCCCCGGGGCTTCGTATCGAGGTGAGCCGCCCCGGCCTGCCCCCGGGATCCCCAGGATTGCATGACGGAGACTACTTCTTTTTTTTTATTGCGGGTCGATTTACGAGGTAAATTCCGTTTGGCTATTGAATCCCGTGGAACAGCATTGTATCTTTCTATCATTGTTTTATGTTGACATCCGAGGGGGGCTGCAGATCGCTACCATCATGGCCGTTTTCACCAGGAACATTTCCGCGCGTGGTGCGCTGATCACCCTTCTCCTCCTGTGGGGCTGCGCCCCCGGTTCCGATGACAGCTCGAAGTACCTTCTCCTTCTGGATCGGTATGAGCCGTACGCCATTGTCGAGAACGGGCTCAAGGACTCTCTCCCCTATGACTTCAGGATGTACGAGCCCTCTGACTACGACAATATATCAAATGTCGACCTGAGCTATACCCTGGAAATGGGCGACACCCCCAGGGACGTGTATTTCTTATTCACCAATGTCAATGCCTCCTCCGATACGTCGTATCCGTCTATCGGAAATTCCCCGGAAAGCCTCATGCAGGGAACCGTTCCGGATACCGTCGAGGAAAAAGCCGGTCCCGAGGAGAATGATACAGGGATACGGGGTAAACCGGAGGCGAGGGAATTCAACCGGAACCCCTTCGGCTTTCTCTCGCGGATCAATCCCGTCACCCTCCTCCTTGGAATCGTGCCTCCCCGGGAACCGAGGCTGGACGAGTCGGGGGACACCGGAAGCTTTGCGATCAATTCCCCCGCCTTGCTGGCCGCAACCTGCAGGCTCGTGCGCCCGGTGAACACGGCCCATGGCCTGAAAACCCTGAACATATGGGTGGCCGACAACTGCTGGTATCTCGGAGGCACCAAAACACCGAAGGTCACCCCGGCGATGGTAGAAGCCGCTGCCGATAAATTCCTTCAAGACGGCGCCGACAACGACATCTATGACTGGGTGACGGGCATTTTCGGCGAGGAGTGGGGGGGCGGCATCCCCGCCTTCGCCGCTGACCTTGTGATACCGCCGAACGACGAAATCACTATTCTCCTCTACGACATCGACGACGACAACTCGACGAGCGGCGGGATCCTCGGATATTTCTGGGCAAAAGACAATTTCAAGAAATCCGCCGTGTCCTATTCGAACGAGCGGATAATGTTCTACATGGACGCCCTCCTCCTGGCCACCCCGAATGGTGCCTGGGACATCGGCGACCGCTGGCCCGCGGAAATCATATCCGCCCTGGCCCACGAACTCCAGCACATGATTCATTTCCACCAGAAGAGCATCCTCCGCGCCGGGGGCGCCGGCACGGAAACCTGGATCGACGAGATGTGCTCCCTCGCCGCGGAGGACCTGGTGTCACGGCGCATGGCCGTGAACGGCCCCCGGGGCGCCCTCCACTCCTCGGCGGCCTGCGTGCCCGCCGGCGAGGACCCGAGATGGCCCCTCTCCATCAGCATGGGCAGGCTCCCCCTCTACAATTACTACAACGAGTACTCCGTGACGCGGTGGTACGACGGGTCGAACGTCCTGGTGAGCTACGCCCTCAACTACGCCCTGGGCTCCTACCTCGCGCGCAACTTCGGCGGGGCCGCCTTCTTCCGCAACGTGGTATGGAACCCCTACACGGACGCCGGGGCGGTTGAATACGCCCTGGAGCAGGGGGGCTCGGCCGATGCCTTCGGCACGATACTCCGCAAGTGGGCCGTGGCGAACATGCTCTCCGACGCGCTCATCGACATGCCCGATTACCGTTACAACAACGAGGACGACTGGTTCATGAGCTTCATGGACGCCCTGGAATACAATGTCGGATCGATCGACCTCTACCGGTACACCTACACGGCGAAAGACCATACCGGGCCCTACATCTACACCGTCATGCCCGCGATGCCGATGCAGCCCGCGTCCACCATCTACTACCGCGCCGCGGCGGGCCATACCGGCACGCGCGCCTGGAACATTAAAATGAAGTCAAACGTGCGGTTGACGGTACTCATCAGGTAGCCCTCGCCCGGCCCCGGTTCAGCCGGGGCCCAATGCGAAACGGGACAATGTTTTTTTATTGACGTAATCGATCGCAAAGGGAATAAACATGCATTCGAATAAACGAGGTACGGTATGATCGACACGAAGCTCCTCGAAATCCTCGCCTGCCCCGCCTGCCGGGGAGATGTCGAGTACAACACCAAGGATGAAAAAATCATCTGCACGGAGTGCGGCCTCCGCTACCCGGTAAGGGACGGTATCCCCGTCATGCTGGTTGACGAGGCGGAGCGGCCCGCGGAATAGCGCCGGACTCCTTATTCTCATTGACAAAATACCGTGAATTTCTACCTTTAATCGCTCCCCCGCCGTGGCGGCCGGGCACGTGCGGCCACCGGGGAACAACAATGGCGGACCCGCCGTCCGCCCGGAAGGAAATGCGTCATGTTCGACTCCAAATCGCCCCTGGTAAAAATCGTCAGCTACGCGGTGACCGGCTTCTTCGTGCTGATTATCGTCATCTCCTTCGGCATGCCCGACTTCGTTTCCCGCCTGGGCCTCGACCAGTCCGCCGTGGCGGTGGTGAACGGAGAACGGGTGAGCCGCTATGATTTCCTGCGCTATCGGGATTCCCGCTTCGGGGAAATGCCCCGTGACGAGAAGATGGACGCGATGATTCTCTCCTACTATATCAACGAGGTCCTCTTCCTCCAGGAGGCGCGGAAGACCGGTCTCTACGTCACGGACGAGAGCGTCAAGGACTACATCAGGGCGATCCCGGGTCTCCGCAATCCCGAAACCGGCGACTTTGACGGGGAGCGCCTCGACCTTTTTCTCCAGCGCCTGAACATGACCTTCAACGACCTCCAGAAGGCGATCCGCAAAGACCTTCTCCGCGACCGGTTCCTGACGTTCGTCAGGATGGGAATAGCCGCTCCTTCCGCCGACATACGTGACGAGCACGTGGCCGCCACCTCGCGCCTGCGGATCAAGTATTCCTTCGTCAGCGCCATGGACCTCGGCAGGCGCGTCGGGAACCTTGCCCCCGTGACGGAGCAGGACATTACCGACGAAATGGAAAAGAACCGGGGTGAGATGAAGGACCCCGTGACGGACCGGGAACGCATCAGGAAAAAGCTTGAGTCGGCCGGGGCCGAGCGCGTGAGGAAGGACCTCGTCGACAGGGTCAATGCCATCGCCCTTCGGGGGGGCACCTTCGACGAGGCTCAGGGAGTCCTGAAGGGAACGGTCGCCGTGTCGGGAGTGTTCGCCATCGGCGACCGCGTCGCGGACGAGCGCGGTCAGACCATCGCCGCCATCAACGGTTCCCCGGTCTTTCTCGAGGAATTCATGCAGATTGAAGTGAACAGGACCTCCCGCGTCATCTCATCCGACGCCGGGCTCTATATCTTCACGCCGGTGATGAAGGACATCTCCCGCACCGCCCCGTCGGAGAGGGAGCACGAGGCCCTCGCCACGGCCCTGCAGGAGGAAAGCCTGCGAATGATGACCGGTAATCTCATGCAGAAAATGTATGAAAACGCAAAAATAGTAAAAAATATAAAAACTGATTGATCTATATCCGCCCGTGCTATAAGAATAGCACAGGTCGTCACGCGCAGAGTCATCGTAAGAGGTCCGGTCTCCGAATGGTCAACATCAACGCCGAATTCGTTAATCCCTTCCTCGAGGCCGCGAGCGCGGTCTTCAAATCGATCCTGAAGGTGGATCTCCGAAGGGGAAAGCTGGTGATCAAGGAGAGCCCCATCCCCTCGATGGACATCGCCATCATCATCGGCATCACCGGGGGCGTGGCGGGCGAGGTGGTCTACAGCATGGGCTACAACATGGTGTTCAAGATCGCCGAGGCGCTGGCCCCGGGACTCAGCGAGCAGCAGATCAAGGGCGAGTACAAGGACATAATCGGCGAAATGGCGAACATGATCACGGGAAACGCCATGAACCTTTTCGCCTCGACGGGAAAACGGATCAACATGACCACCCCCACGGTGGTGGAGGGAAAGGATTTCACGATCACCCTCATCAAGCAGACGACCCTCGGCATAAACCTCTACAGCCCCATGGGCCAGCTGGAAATGAACGTGGCCCTCAAGTAGCCGCGGGATCCCTCAGGGCTCCGACCTGGCCGTCATCGAATCTTCATCGATGATAAAATCACCGAACACGGAAGGCGCCTCCCCCTGGAGAATCTTCAGCATCTCCATGCAGACCTTCCTGATCTCCCATTGGGCGCTCCTGTCGAGTCGGAGATGGAAGATGGTGCGCAATTCCCTGAAATTCGCGGAGAAGACGATCTGGCTCTCCAGGGCGTTCGGGAGGACGAACCGCGCGTCCTCCTTGCGAATGCCGCGCTCCCTGAGCTCCCGGTACGCCTCCTCGGCGCGGGCCATGAAGCCGCGGAACACCGTTGCCGCCTCGGGGTCGGCGAGGATCGTATCGGGTATCACGTAGTTGAAGCCGGTTTCATCGACATAGCGCTGGGACTGCTGGGAAAAGCTCGCCAGGCGGTGACGCACCAGCTGGTGGGTAAACGACCGCGAGGCCCCGGTGATCCGGAATGACGCCGACGCGTGCTCCAGGATGGAGAGGTGCCCCCGCCGTTTGCAATTCCCTATGAAGCCCTTTTCCGTGCCCTCGGCGATCCGGTCGAGGGAAAGGTAGCAGGTGCGTCCCGCCTCCTCGATCAGTTTTTCCGCCCCCGGGGTAATCGCCAGGAGCGTTACTATCGGCCTGGTCAGTTCCATGCGATCGGGTCCGTCACTATATCTTCATCCCCGAGAATCCGTAAAAGGCGATGGCAAGGAGCCCCGCGGTGATGAAGGTGATCGGCACGCCCTTCAGGTTCTCCGGAACGTCGGCCAGCTCCAGGCGCTCCCGTATGCCCGACATGATCACCAGGGCCAGGGTGAAGCCGACGCCGGCCCCGACGCCCTGGACCACGCTTTTCAGGAGGCCCATGCTCTCGCCGGGTCCCGCGAAACCCGCGGTGATGTTCAGCACCGCCACGCCCAGGACGGCGCAGTTGGTCGTGATGAGGGGAAGGAAGATGCCCAGGGACTGGTAGAGGGAGGGCGAGAGCTTTTCAATGACCATCTCGACCAGCTGGACCAGTGAGGCGATGACAAGAATGAATACGATGGTCTGGAGGAACTGTATCTTGAAGGGGACCAGTATGTATTTATACACGGGGTAGGTGATAAACGAGGTCATGGTCATGACGAAGATGACCGCCAGGCCCATGCCGACGGCGGAATCGAGCTTCTTCGAGACTCCCAGGAAGGGGCAGATGCCCAGGATCCTGGACAGCACGTAGTTGTTGATGAGGATCGTGCTGAGGAGAATGGCGACGAAGACCTTGATTTCCATCGTTTATTTCCCCTTTTTCCTTGAATTGATCGCGTTCATCCCCCAGAGCATGAACGCCAGGGTGAAAAAGGCGCCCGGGGCCAGGGCCATCACCGTGGCCGGCTCCATGCCGGGGACCAGGGTATAGCCGAAAAGCTTGTTCGCCCCCAGGGCCTCCCTCACCGACGCAAGGACCACGATGGCGAGGCCGAAGCCTGCGCCCATGCCGAGGGCGTCCAGCAGCGAGGCGAAGAGGCCGTTCTTCTGCGCAAACTCCTCGGCGCGGCCGAGGATGATGCAGTTCACCACTATGAGAGGGATAAAAATTCCCAGGGACTTGTAGACCTCGGGCTGGAAGGCGTTGAGCAGGAGGTCCACCACGATGACGAAGGTGGCGATGATGGTGATGAAGATCGGTATCCTGAGATGCGGCGGGACAATTTTTCGGATGCTCGACACCAGGAGGTTCGAGCAGACCAGGACGAAGGTGGCCGCCATGGTCATCCAGAGGGCGTTTGAAACCGAGGTGGAAACCGCAAGGAGGGGGCAGAACCCGAGACCCAGGATGAGGGGCGGGTTTTTCTCCCATATTCCCTTCGCGAAGGTTTTCCAGTTGCTCATCGCGCGGCCTCCTCATCCGGGGGGGCAATCTTCCCCGCCGTTACCAGCATGTCGATGCCGCCCCGTATGCTTTTCACCACGGCCTCTGAAGTGATAGTTGCCCCCGTCAGGGCCGTGATGGCGTTCTTCTCCCTGAGTTCTCCGGCAATGGCGGGTCCCCAGTCACCCATCTTGAGTATGGAAATACCCGAAACGGCGCTCAAACCGCGGAACTGCTTCTGGAACCAGGGGGTGACATCACCGCCCTTCTCCGGGACGCCACGGAGGACATCCCAGAGGGTCTCGGTCGCGGCCACCTCGACACAGCGGGCGCCGAGGCCCGGCGTTTCCGACTGTCCGATGATCGATATGCCCAGTATCACTCCCGACTCGTCGACCCCCACCATGGTATCGATCCGGTCCGCGTAGCCCGGTGCCGTGGCGATGAAGGCGAAACCCCGTTCGTTTCGCTTCACTCCCTCCGCCTCGACCTCCTTTTCGCCTTCCCAGTAGGCGAATTCACGCCCCTCGATGGTTTCCCTGATCTCCTCTCCCACGGTGTAGCCGGGAAGCACGAGGGCCAGGGCGCGCATTCGCTTCTGGCGCACCTGCTCCTTGATGCGGGGTTCAGTGAGCCTGTTGATATGGGTCAGGGCGTAGGTGCAGGCGAAGGCGATCGCCACCATGACGAGTATCGGCCTGATGATATTCCTGAATATCATTTCGAACCCCCGCTTTTCCGCTTCGCGGCGCCGAACACCCCGGGCCTGGTGTAGCGGTCGATGAGGGGAACGAAGGCGTTCATGATCAGTATCGAATAGGAAACGCCCTCGGGGTATCCGCCCCAGATCCTGATCACGAAGGCGAGGATCCCGCACCCGGCGCCGAAGATGATCATCCCCCTGGGCGACACCGGGGAGGTGACCATGTCGGTGGCCATGAAAAAGGCCCCCAGGATAAGGCCCCCGGAAAGAATATGGAAAAGAACGAAATACTGGGGCGCCGGAAACCCCGTCGCGTAGTAGTAGGCCGCGGCGAGAAGGGCCACGGTGCCGATGTAGGAAACGGGAATATGCCAGGTGATGATCCTCCGGGCGAGGAGGAAGAGCGCACCGGCGAGGAGAAAAATCGCCGAGGTTTCGCCGATGCAGCCTCCCACGGTGCCGATGGAAAGGGACTTCAGGAAACCGGGGGACAGGATCACGTCATAGATCCGGGAGGGATCCACGCCGCTCTGCGCCGCCATCCTGGGCCCCTCTTTCAGGAGTCCCAGGGGAGTTGCCCCCGTCATGGTGTCGAAGAGCGCGTCGGGCAGGCCCCCGGCGTTCCGCACCGACGGCGAAAGCACGTTCCCCCCTGAAAAGCGGTACCAGGCCGTGGTCATGTGGATGGGCCAGGAGGCCATGAGGAAGGCCCGCCCCGCCAGTGCGGGGTTGAAAATGTTGAATCCCAGCCCACCGAAGAGCTGTTTCACGATGATAACCGAGAAGAGCGATCCTATCGCCACGGTCCACCATGGCGCCATGGGGGGCACGTTCATCGCCAGGAGGAGCCCCGTGATGACGGCGGAGCCGTTGGATACCGCGACGGGGCGCCTGAGAAAAAGCTGGACAGCCGCCTCGCCGACGACCGCCGCCGCGATACCCACCCCCACGAGGAGGAGGGCGTTCAGGCCGTAGAGGTAGAAGGAAAAAGCGGTGGCGGGAACCAGGGCCGCGACAACGGTCCACATGACCTTCGGCACCGATTCCCCGGAACGGATATGGGGGGGATTCGTTATCTGCAGCAGCTCTTGTTTCTGTTCTATCTCTGCCATGGCACCACCACGCTTATTTCTTGGCCCTGAGCCTCTGCTGGCCCAGCTTGATGAAATGGCTCAGGGGCCGGCGGGCCGGGCAGACGTACGAGCAGGAGCCGCACATGATGCAGTCGAAGGGGTTCAGTTTCTCGGCGAGATCAAGCCTTCCCTTCTCCACGGCTGAACCGAGATCGCACGGGAGAAGGCCCACGGGGCAGGCCAGGACGCACTTCGCGCACCTGATGCAGGGTCCGTAGTCGGCAAGGGATACCTCCTTCTCCGTGAGGAACAGGATTCCCGAGGTGCCCTTCACCACGGGGATATCCATGGAGGGGACGCTCACGCCGCACATCGGCCCCCCGATGACGATCCGTGCGGGTCGCTCCGTCAGGCCGCCGCATTCCTCCACGATATCCGCGATCCTCGTCCCGATCCGCACCTTATAGTTTCCCGGCCTCCTGATGGCGCCGCCGCCCACGGTCAGGTAGCGCGCGAAGAGGGGCCTCCCGTAAAGGATCGCCTCCCGTATCGCGAACACCGTTCCCACGTTCTGCACGACGACACCCACGTCCATGGGCAATCCCCCCGAGGGAACAACGCGCCTCAGGAGGGCGCGGATCATCTGTTTTTCCGCTCCCTGGGGATACTTGGTCCTCAGTTTCCTCACCCTGATACGCCCCTCCGGGTCCGAGGCGGGGCGTGCTTCGCAGAGGGCCCTGTAGGCGCCCTTCTTGTTGTCTTCAAGGCCTATGACCGCCTTTTCGATGCCAAGGGCCTTCATGGTGATCAGCGTGCCTTCGATTATGACCCCGGGAAAGGTCTTCATGAGCATGTCGTCTACGGTGAGATAGGGCTCGCACTCTGCGCCGTTGATGACCAGGGTATCGATTGTTTTCGCGGGCGGGGGGGAAAGCTTCACTGACGTGGGGAAGGCGGCGCCCCCGAGGCCCACGATGCCCGCCTCCCTGATCGCGTTCAGAATCGCTTCGGCGTCGAGGACCCTCCAGTCGGCGGGCTCCTGCCCGCCCGCGGAAGCCGCGAAGGACCCCTCGGCCTCGATGACGACCGTCGGCTGCATGCCCCCCGCCGTCGGCATCGGCGCTATGTCAAGGACCTTTCCGGGGATCGAGGAGTGGACGTTGGCGCTGATAAAGCCGTCCGCGGCTCCGATGAGCTGTCCCTCGGTGACCCCGTCGCCGGGCTGGACAACGGGCTTCGCGGGCGCTCCGATATGCTGCTGGAGCGGGATGTAACAGGTGTGGGGCACGGGGAGATTTAAGAATTCCAGGTCCCTCGTCGCGCCCTTGTGTTCAGGCGGATGAATCCCCCCGGGAAAACTCGAACCCATTCCTAGACGTCCCTGGTGGAATATATCTCGTCCTTAATCGGCAGCTCCTTGCGGAGGTTCTTGATATAGGGGAACAGATCGCCGGATTCGGTGTAGTACTCACAGTCGTCCATGATGCGCCGCGCAACGGTGAAGAACTTGTAGAGCTTCTCCTCCCCGGAGCGCTTTACCCACTTTTTCTTCAGGCACTTGACGCGCAGCACGTAGCGGTCGGGTTCGGATTCATACTGCCGGATGACGATGCAGTGCTGGCAGTTCGCGCAGAATATCTTTTCTTTCGGCATGAGATGACTCCTTGAAAGTAGCTGGCCGTATGGTCGCCGTTGTTTCCGCATGCTAACGCGGGCGGGCGTACGCCCCGGGAGGCCGGGATGCGCATCAACCCGGCGCGTCAATGGGACACGCGACAATCACGCCGGCCTGCCGGAATTTTTCAATAAGAATTATACCTGAAGAACCGTCAAGTAGATTTTTTCCGTATCCGGCGGCGGGACCGGCATCAGGCGAAACGCCGGCGCCCCGGGGCTCGGGCGATTATTTTTATTGACATATACCATCATCGGGAATAGTGTCAAAAAAAATGGGGAAGTGACATAGTATCGTGAGCATCACGGAAAAGCAGAGACCGAACCAGCGTTCACCGAAAAAGAACGCCTCCCTCGTCCTGAAGGAGATGCAGATCGGCCTTGAAGAGCTCTGCGAGCTGCGTGACAATCCCACGCTCCTGGTCGATACCGGATATGAATATGTCGAAAGGGGCGATTACGAGCATGCCCTGGC
>CAZKPR010000010.1:21394-40050 GCA_964554685.1 uncultured Leptospirales bacterium
TTTATTAAAATTTGTAATGGGGGCTTAACTCCATTCCCCGGGGGGATTTACCATAGCCGCGCCCATGGACAACGGGGACCCTGACATCCTGAACGGCCTGGGGATCACCCTCTGCGAGATGGGGGATTACGAGCGATCCAGGCGGATACTGGAACGCTCCATCCGGCTCAATCCCAACGACGCCGTCACCCTGGCCAATCTCGCGGGAGTGTGCTGGGAGATGGGATACCCGGACCAGGCCATCTACCACTACACCCGGTCCCTGGAAAACAATCCCGACATCGAGGAGATCCATTTCAACCTCATCAACCTCTATATCGAAACGGGGTCCCTCTACATGGCGTATATTTCCTGCGTCAATTTCCTGTCGCGCTTCCCCGAGGACGAAGAGGCCCGGGAGCTTCTGAATGAAATCGTCCTGAACCTCGCCATCTCGATGTACTGAGGTGACGCATCCGGGGCCGATTGTTTCAATACCCCCTGGTAACGCTGCGGATGTACTCGGCGGCGCTTCCTTTCCCCCGCGCCTCAATCGCCCCGCGCACCTCGTTTTCAAGGTCTATCTTCCATGAATCGCCGATCTTCCTGACCTGGAACTCCATCTCGAACCCCACCATGTTCTCAACGGGATGGGCGGAATAGCGTATCCGGATGACCCCCCGGGGGCCCTCGACCCGTTTCGACACCGCCTCCCACTTCGTCCGCTCGTCGAAGAGGGGAAGGAGGCGCAGCGCCGCCTTCCCCGAGCCTCCCCCGGCATCTTCCAGGGCCTTCACGGTGCCGTCGGTGTAGTAGCGCTTCGCTTCGCTGAAATCGCGCGCCCTGGCCAGCTTTTCGAACACCCCGTCGAAGCTCGCTGCGCCGTCCCGCCCTGAACAGGCGGAAAGCCCGATGGCCAGGGCCGCGGCGAGGATTGCGGGGCCGACGCGCCGGAACCTACTCGAAGATGTTCGCATACTGGAGCCGGTTTTTAAGGTTGTAGAAATCGCTGCCCCGCGGAACGTCGCGAAGCCTGGTGAGAAGGGTGTCGCTGTCGATGAGATCCGAAAAGGGCACGGCCTTGAGGTCAAAATTATCCGTCACCGACGCCATGACGCCGAAGGTTCCCTCCAGGTAGAAACGCGCGGCGCCGTACCCCAGCATGCTCCCCATGACCACGTCGAAGGCGGTGGGAGTCGCCGAGCGTATCTCGTAGCCCACCTGCTTCGGCGTGATTTTCACCTCGAGGCCCGTCTTTTCGCGATAACGGTGCTTGACGGACTCGGAGATGATGCTTGATATCTTCGCCTCCCCGAGGCGAATGTTGCCGTGCTTGTCGGTCTCCTTCGGCTTCAGCTCGTCAGGCAGCTTATCCACGATACCCTCGGAGATGAGAATCACCCCGTAGGGCTTCTTGTCGTTTTCCCGGGATATGATGACATCGGTGATGCCTTCGACCATCTGGTCGAGGTTCAGGGTTTCCCCGGGTATGTCCTCGGCGGAAATCATGATGATCGCCTCGGCGGCGATTCCCGTGGCGTAGGTAATCCATCCCGATTTCCTTCCCATAAGTTCCACGACGAAGAAGCTGTCCGTTGCCTGGGCGTCGGCCTTGAGGTTGAGGATGATCTTCTGGGCCACGTCCACGGCGGTCCAGTAGCCGAAGGTCCAGGGGATGCCGTAGTAGTCGTTGTCGATCGTCTTGGGAATGTGGATCACCGGGAACCCCATGAGCCAGAGGTAGTTGGCGGTCTTCAGGGTGTCGTCGCCCCCGATCGAGATAAGGGCGCCGATCTCGAGGTACTCGAAGGCGTCCAGGATGTTCCTGAGCCGGGCGTTCTTTTCCGGGTTGTTCAGGTCCTCCATTGTCTTGATGTCCTTGCCCGGGTTGGCCCTGGATGTGCGGAGGAATATCCCGCTCCGGTTTCGGGCCTTGGTGATCTCATAGGTGATGTTGCCGTAGTGCACTTCCTTGCGGAGCTTCGGGTAGTTCTTGTTGAAGTCCTGGATGAACTCGTAGCCCCGCATGATGCCCACTACCGGAACATTGTGATCGAGGAAATTAAGGGCCACGGAGGATATCACCGCATTCGCGCTGGGCGCCGGCCCCCCGGAAAAAAGCACGCCCACCCTGTTGAATTTTGGTTTCATTGCCTCACCATGCCCGCTTTGCTTTCTCGGAACGCCCCGAGCGTTTCGCTCCACCACGTCTTCTTCCCGGAACCATGCGTTACGTCAGGGAGGAAGGTTCCCTGGAAAAACAGGGTGTACCATCGAACAAAAAATCGCGATTGTCAAGCATATTCACATATTTTTCCACGCACTCCCCGCCATGTTTTTTTCTTGATTATTTATCCTTCACCGCTACCATCAATAATCCGTTTGAATCGGCGTTCATCCCGTGCCGCGAGGCCCCGCCGATCTTCCAGCGGCTCCCTGAAAAACCATTCCGGAGATCGACATGGATTTCACCATAAAAAGCCTCGGCCCCTGCACCTTAGCCTCCCCGATGCTGGAAAAATACACGGTCATGGACACCTCGTTCATCAGCGACGACGTGAGGATCATTCTCGATCCGGTTGTCCAGGGAGACCCCCCTTCCCCGGTTGATACCTCGCAGAGTTTCGAGAAGGCGGGCCCCCGGGAGAAGGTCTTCTTCAATTCACGTGAGGTCCGGGCGGCCATCGTGACGTGCGGGGGCCTCTGCCCGGGCATCAATAACGTGATCCGCTCCATCGTGATGGAATCATACCATCGCTACGACGTGCGGTCGATCATCGGCATCAGGTATGGCTACCGCGGACTGGATCCCCGAAACGGCTTCTCCCCCGTCGAGCTGAACCCCGGGACGGTCGACGATATTCATCTCCTGGGGGGCACCATCCTTGGTTCCTCGCGGGGAGGCACCGAGGACATGGAGGTCCTCGTGGACACCCTTGCCCGCCTCAAGGTGAACATCCTCTACACCATCGGCGGAGACGGCACGCTGAAGGGCGCCCACGCCATCCACGAAACGGCGCGCGGGAAGGGAATCAGGCTCGCCGTGGTGGGCATTCCGAAAACGATCGACAACGACATCAGCTTCATCGAGCGATCCTTCGGCTTTGAAACCGCCTTTTCCAAGGCCGTTGATTCGATCTACGCGGCCCACGTGGAATCGAAGGGCGCTCCGAACTGCATCGGCCTGGTGAAGCTAATGGGGCGGCATTCCGGCTTCATCGCCGCCCACGCCTGTCTTGCCATGAGCGACGTCAACTACGTTCTCATCCCCGAGGTCCCCTTCGACCTCCGCGGAGAGAACGGACTTCTCCCCCACCTGAAGGAACGGATCATCAACAGGAGCCACGCGGTCATCTGCGTCGCCGAGGGAGCGGGACAGGACCTCCTGGAGAAGGACGCGGCCTCCCGCATGAAAGACGCCTCGGGCAATGTCGTCCTCGGCGACATCGGGACGTTTCTCAGGAAAGAAATCGAAGAGTATTTCCGTGAAGAGGGAATCGAGATCAGCCTGAAGTACATCGACCCGAGCTACATCATACGAAGCGCCCCGGCGGTACCCAACGACTCGATCTTCTGCGCCCAGCTCGGGCAGAATGCCGTCCACGCGGCCATGGCGGGCAAGACCGACATGGTGATCGGCCACTGGAACGGGGCGTACACCCACGTGCCCATCGAGCTTGCCGTTTCGAAAAGGAAGGTCATGGACCCGAAATCACGCTTCTGGCATACCGTGACCGGCGCCACGGGACAGCCCGTCTCGCTGAAGAACCCTTCGCCTCAGGAGAGCGAGCGGTAAAGGTCCCCGGCGTAGCGCCGGGCGTGAAGGCCCTGTGCCACCCGGTACTGGGCGGCGACGTCGAGATCCTCCCAGTCAAGGGGGGCCTCCTCCCCGGCGACGGAAAGCATGATGGCGCCGCCGTCATCGATGACGATCCCCAGGCACCGGCAGGCCCGGCAGCCTTCATCGGTCCAGCGCGCGAAATCAGCGTCAACGTCGTGGGCGCGGCCGGGAACGTCGGCGAGGAGGGTCGCGACAAGGGCGGCGAGTTTCATCCTGAGTCCGAAGAGCGCCGTATCAACATCGACCAGCATCCCGTTAAGGCCATTGCCGGGGGTTCCGGGAATGGGTTCCGTCATGCCTGACCTCCGGAGTGCCTCAGGCGCCCCCGCGGAGGACGCGGTAAATACCGGCACGGGTGTCCATGATGAAGGCGTGTATTCCTGCCCGGCGGAGCGGCGCGGCATGCTCCCTGTCGTATTCGAGGTCACATTCGTCGCTGTAGAGCGCGTCAAGGATATACTTGAGGTCCCCGGCATCCAGGTTCTCGATCTCCCGCCCGAATAGTATGCCGTCGTTGAATCGATCGTCCCTGCCGGCCATATCGGCGCAGAGACGCCCGTCGTCGTCGAGGTAGGTGTTGTGTATTTCATAATAGCGAAGCGATTCGGGCTCTCCGTCGGGAGTGCCCCTTACCACGACGCGCTTCAGGCGCACCGGCGCGCCGGATCCCTCCGTGAGATGCCGCATCCGTTCTTTAATGGCGAAGAGGATCTCCCTTCTCGCTTTTTCGACGATATCGAGGGCTTCTATGGTCTTCGGCATGACGCGCTCCGGATCATCAATCATTGTGAGACTAATTCTATTTTCGGAACACCCCGTCCATGTCTCCACATAATATTTTTCACCGGCCGGTCGGGTTCTACCATCCCGGCGTGGGACTGCCGGCGCCCCAGTCGCCATGGGTATCAGTGTCGGTGAGATCGAGGCGGTAGACCGAGCTTCCCTCCCCGGCGCCGGGAAGCACGCCGGAACCCCATTCGGCAGGAGCCGGGTATTCGGCGGAACCGCCCTCGATGAAAACACGGTCGAGGATCTCTCCATCCCCGGGCCCCGTGAGCGTCACCGTTTCCCCGCTGTTATTCAGTGAGAAAGTGAAACCCGCGTAATCCGGGGCCCGGCCGAAAAGCCTTTCGAACCCTTCGGCTGAAGCCGCCAGGACCAGGTAGGATTCCGCCCCCACGACGCACCCCCGGATACCTACCCATGGCGCGCTGGAGGCTGCCCCGTCGACCACGCCGAGTCCCTCGAGATCGCACGGGTAGGGATTCGCGTTGTAGAGCTCAATATATTCATACCCTGTATCGGACCCCGCGGCGTCGTAGAATACCTCGCTGATCATGATATTCCGGTAATCGACCCGCCGACGGACCTCGATCTCCGCCGAACCGAACATTTCACCCAGGAGAGCCCGCACGGTACCGTGCCCCGGGGAAATGCCCCGGCACGCCCCCGTGCCGTCGATGGAGACCACCCCCGGCGCCAGGCTCTCCCAGGCAACGCCTTCCGCGGGGCGTTTCGTTCCGTCCCGGTGTATCGCCAGGGCGCGCGCCATGACGGTCTCGCCCTCGCAGATCGCCGCCGGGATCACGACATCGATACCCGTCACGTCGGGGGGACGCGGGTCCAGGAGCGGATTATGTTCCGCGGGAAAGGAGCAGGCGGCGAGGATAAGATGCGGTATCGCCGCCAGCAACAGCCTGAACATGGTCATGGTGCCCCCCGGAAAAAATGGAGTTCTTATGGGGCATACGAAACAGGCGGGAATACCATGAAAAGTTTTATCAAAAAAAAAGGGCGTGATGTCACACGCGCCCCTTCAATCTGCCGCGAGAGGGATTTGAACCCTCACAGGCGTAATGCCCACTAGATCCTGAATCTAGCGTGTCTGCCAATTCCACCATCGCGGCGAAGCCTGTAAACCCATATCGACGCGGGGGTGCATTTGTCAACACAATTCTTTACGGTCCTCCGATTATGCCTCGTACTTCCGTATGTCACCCACGATATAATCTTTCCTCCCTTCCTCGCTGTCAAGGTGGATCGTTTCACCCTTCTTCGCTCCGATGAGGGCCTTGGCTATGGGGGAACGGTAGGAAAGTATTCGCTTCTCGAAATCCGCGTCCCAGGGGCCGAGTATCGTATAATCCCTCTCGTCCCCGGTCGCCGCGTCCCTGAGAATGACCCGGGTGCCCACGCCCACGGAGTCGGTGGAGATCTCTTCCCGGTTGAGAACCTTCGCCTTCTTCATCTCGTCGTCAAGCTTCGAGATGGTAAGCTCCAGGGTCGCCTGTTTCTCCATCAGGGCATTGTACTCCACGTTCTCCCGTATGTCCGCGGATACGTCCGCCACCTTCGCGAGCTCGCGGGAAATATTCACCAGCTCCACGCTCACCAGGCGATCCAATTCCGACTTCATTTTCTCATAGCCCTCCCGGGAGGTGATAAGCTTCTCCTCGTCCAGCTCCCAGGATTCGTCAGGCTGCGACGACACGGGCTGGAAATCGGGGTGGGCAGCGCGTATCGCCGACAGGAATGCATCCTTCTGGGCCTCCTCCACGTAGGACACGTTGACGAAGAGATCGTACAGCTTGCCGAGGAAGCCCCGCTCGAACTGCTTCACGATATTCTTCATGGCCGCGGCGTTGTTGTCCATGAGGAAGTCCACGACCATGTTCTTAAGGCGATTCCCCTCGAGCTCGATCTTCTTCAGCTCGTTCAGGAGCCTGAAGAAGGACACCGTGAGGCGCTCCCGCGGGTAATCGAGCCAGTCGTAGTTCCACTGGCCCCCGATAAGATTCCGGCTCACCCATATGAATATCTCCGGATACTGCTTCATCCCGGTGATGACGCGGTCGATGAAGGTGTTGATGACGTTGTAGGCGTGGGCCCTTATCAGGATATTGACGATGTACTTGTGTATCCTGACCGGTGTCTCGAAGAGGAGTTCCATGAGCACCTGGGGCCAGTCCTCCCTGCACTCCTCGATGAGGTTCACCAGGTCCTTCTTGTAGTCGTAGGAGGTTATCTTCATCGAGAGGATCGGGAGCTCCCTGCTCTCCTTAATGAAGGCGATGACCCGTTCCCGGTGCGCGTCGAGCTTGAGCTTCGAGGGATCCACGAACTTGGCCATGTCCTTCAACAGCATGTAGGAGAGCACCTGCCTGGTGGCGGAATCGCCCTTCATCTGGTCCGTGAAATAATCGATGAAGTACTGGACCACTCCGAGGCCATCGTCCTTTTCGATGTTGTTGACGAATTCAATCGCGGCATCGAGCTTGACGCTGAAGGAATCGCTCTCGATGAAGCTTTCGAGGAGCTCCTCGGCGAAGGTCACCGGCTTGTCTCGCATGTAGACGAGGTCCTTTTTCTTGTCTGAAAAGCCGAAATGCGGGTTTCTCTTTATCTTCGTCCGCGCCTTGCTCCACCATTTCGACCAGCCCTTTTCGGATATATAGGCGGGGATAAGCTCCCGCTTGATGTCCTCGAGGAGGATCGAGCCGCCGAAGGACTTGACCAGTATCTCGAAAAACTGGATAAACTCGTCCTTGAAGAGCTTTTTCACGTACTCCGGGTCCTCGTATTGAAGCACGTAGATATGGTCCTTCGTCACGGGCATGAGGGATTGAAGGGCCATCTGGATTGACATGCGATGGTCCGGCTTGCCGCTGAAGCTTATGACGATGCCCTCGCTGTCCATTTCCATGATTTTGCCGAGCTTCCAGGTGTTGTGGTACGCGTAGTTGCCCACGTCAAAGATGATGTTCTTCTCAAAGTCCTGGATCGCGTACTTCACGGGAGTCTTGTGGTTCGTGAGCTTTGAAAGCTTGAGGAACTGCTCGAACTGGGAATGCTCGCCGTACTTGGCCCGGTAGTAGCCCACGAGATCGCGCCGGGCATGGGCGTCATCGGGCCGGTACTTGAGTACCTTCTTGGTCAGCTCGATCGAGAGATCGGGGTTTTCGTCGTCGCGGTACTTCTGGAGGAGGATCTTTATCAGGTTGGCCGTGAGCTCGAACTGCTTGGCCTCGACGAGAAACCGCTCGATCCTCTCGAAGAAGGGGATGTCCTCCCACGAAACTGAAACCAGCTTGGTCCAGAGGGCGGTCACTTCCTCGTACTTCCTGTTCTTGATGAAGCCCTCGATCGAGAGTTTCATGTAATGGATGCTCTTGACAGAATCCTCGTCGATCAGGGCGAAGGCGAGCTTCTTCGAAAGCTCCGCGTCGAAACGGTCGATCTTCAGGAGGCTCTCCAGGACGGGAATCGCCTCCTTGCTCCTGCCGAGGCGCTCCAGGCTCATGGCGAGGGAACGCAGGGCGACGCTTGATTCGCCGTACTCGAGGATCTTCTCCGAGAGGAGCTCCACCACGGCCCACTTGTGGTACCCCGTGAAAAGCTCGATGAGGCGCCGCAGCTGCATCGCGTCCTCTATCTTGTCGCGGTCATGTCCGATCAGCCCGATGAGATACATCGAGGTGATGGAGTCGGGATGCTCCTCCAGGTGATTCCTGCACGCATCAAGGGTTTCCTCCACGGCACTTTCGGACACGACGGCGTTGAAGAGGTCGTCAAGTATTTTGAACTTGGATATTCCGATGTCCTTGGGCTCTATCCTCCCCCATAGTTCCTCTTTGAAAATGGAATCGAGCTTCTCCATTAATTTTTCCTTAGCCATATCACCAACCTGTTATATGAAGTGGAGACGCGCTCCCGTTTTCGTCGAGCCCCGCATCCCCCCGCCGCGCCGCCCGGGGGGACGAAAAAAATCAATATTTGAAAAATAGAAAATACCCATCACTCTTCTCGATGGGTATTTCTGGCGAAGAAACGAACCTGTACGTGTCTGTCGGTTTCGCTGACGCTCGTTACTGCTTTTTTTCTCCGCCGTCGAAAATCTTGTGAAGATCCGCACCGTCGAAATTGACCTCGTAGGTGCTGGTCAGGACCTTCAGCTGGTCAAAAAAGAAATAGGCTTTTTCCATCAACTCCGCGCGAGGGGCGTTCGGAACCGCCCTGAGGACGAAACGCGTGATCTTGGTGACCCTCGTCTGCGGGTACGACATGTAGGTCTGCGGGATGTTGCCGGGAATCTCCACCGACATGGGGCGCCATCCCACGAAATTGACCGATCCGAACTTCAGCACGTGCGTCGCGCCGGTATAATCCTTGAGCCAGAGCTCCAGGTCGTAGGGATGCCCCCTTCCATGCACCCACATGGATATCGCCTTCGCCTGTCCCGGAAGCTGAATGGCGCGCTCCTGCTCCTCCTTCCCCGTGCTGGCGTTGTACGACATGACCGGCTGACGGTCCTTCCAGTCAACTTCAAGGGGCGGGAGTACATGGATCTCATTTGTCCCGGGATACCGGAATCGGTAGCTCATCCCGAGGATTTTTTCCTTTTTCTTGCCGAGCCCGGTGAGGGACCATTCCTCCACGTTCATGTCATTGGGCGCGCCGGGGACCACCTTTATCTCGAGCAGGGGAACGGGATTCTTCATCTTCAGCCGCTCCTCCGTTTCCGCCTTGGTGAACTGCTTCGGCATTGATTCGATCTTCCAGCCCTTGTCGCTTACCTCGGCGGCCTCGAAATCCTCGATGACCACGGCAAGCTCCTCGTCGCCGCTGACATCGGCGGGCACATTGGTAATGATCCTGGACTGGGCCGGTTCCACCGCCACAAGGCCGAGGACCAGCGCGATGAGCGAACACATTGCAATTGCCATGATTCTTGAACTATATGCTCTCATTAAAAGCCTCCCTTCTTGGCCTGTATCGATTTTACCAGGTATCCTTGATCGTCTCGTCACCCGTGAATTCAGAAAGGTCTGTTACGACCCTGAACTGGTCGAGATACGTGTAAAACGTTCCGGGCACCTCGTACATGTCGCTCTGGATGAAAAATGAAACGAAATGAAGGTTTTTGTCAAGGAGCGCGTAACTTGACGATTGCGGAAGCCATCCGGGAACAATGACCGACATCTCCCTCCAGCCCCAGAAATCGAGGCGGCCCACTTTGAGCTTGTGGATGCGTCCCCGGTAGTCCCTCAACTTGACCCAGATCGTGTGACGGAACTTCCTTCCCAGGGCCCAGAACTTGATTTCCCGCGCCTTGCCCCTGATGATATACTCGTTGGGCGGGAACACCTCGACCCGGTCGAAACCCCTGTCGTAAAAGTAGGTCTTCACGCCGAGCACGTATTCATTCTTGCGGGTTATTCCGTTTTCATCGGTGATCTCGCCTTTAAATTCGCCGGGCTGACCCTCTTCATTAACCGGCTGTCCCTGGTCGTTCACCGGCCGGGGCTTGCCGGGGATTTTTCTCGTCTTGGTATCGCCGAGGGGGCAGGTCGCCACTGCGCGCCAATCCTCCGAATTTTCAAAATCATTTATCCAGTCCACCACCAGCCCGTCCTGCTTCTTCTTCCCCGCTTCCTCCTGGGCCGTAAGATGGTTGGTCCCGTTGCCTAAAAAAAGCATCATGATGCCTATGGCGAACGACAATGTGAAGATTCTTGTCATCCTTTTCATCGCATACTCCTTTGAAAATGGTATTCCCGGCGCTCTGGCGTATCGTTATGATAAATACGGTCTCATGCTTTTACAATATCGGCGCCGGGCTATAAAAAATTTAATATAAAATCTCCCTTCCCTTCGTCTCCGGTACGGCAGCAAATGGCATGGCGCCCGCCACAGGGGATCATGGCCCGCCGGGATGCCTTCCCGCCGCGTCCCGCCGGTGAGTCGGCGGCACTGCCCGCGATTGGCATCGCCCGCTTCGAGGGTATCGATCCCGCCCTCACACATGAAATCCGCCCTTGCAATCGAATAAATGTTAAGCGAACAAGCGTACTTGTCAAGAAATTAATGCGGGATGGCGCGGAATCTTACCCTGCCCGCCGTGTCAACTCCGAGACATAACGCCGTCATGATTTTTAATTGATTAATTTATCCCCGTCCTCAACGATTAACCGCGTGTGATTGGATGAGAAACAGGATTCGGCAGGTGCCATGTACTACCGGGAAAAGCAGGAAAAGAAAATCATATCGAAGCTGATCATGGTCGTCGGCGGCATAATCGCCGGCTTCGTGATCATCCGGATCATAATCGTGCCCTTCAGGATTCCCGACGACTCGATGGAGCCCTCTCTCCACAGCGGGAGCATCGGCTTTATCCTCAAGCCGGGCACGCCGTCGAGGGGCGACATCGTGCTTGTCGAAAACAGCGTCGCTTCCGGACGGGTGATGCTGAGGCGCGTTGCGGCGGCAGAGGGTGACACCGTGGAAATTCGCGACAGGGTCTTCTACCTGAACGGAAGCGCCTATTCCTTCCCCTGGAAAACACGCGCTTCCGACAAGCGCATCTTCCCCATGAGCTTCTCCTCCCGCGACAACATGCCGGCCGTCAAGATCGAACGAAAGCACTACTTCATCCTCTGCGATAACCTTGACCGCGGCCATGACAGCCGGACACTCGGGGTAATTGCCGAAGACCGGATCATCGGCAGGCTGGTCCACGCGCATTGACACGGCGGGAGCAGGACCAGCCGGGGGATAGAAACAGAATCGAGGCAGAACCACATGTACCGTGTAAACGAGAAACGGCTGGTCAAAACATTCACCGACATGGCCAGAATATCCTCCCCCTCATGGAACGAGGGGGGCATGATTGATTACGTTCTCAGGAACGCCAGATCAATCGGCCTCGGGGCAAAAAAATTTCCCTGCGGCGAATCGCACAATCTCCTCCTGGAGATGAAGGGGAAGAGAAAGGGAACTCCCCTGCTCTTTTCCGCGCACCTCGACACGGTGCCTCCCTGCGAAGGGGTCAGGCCCGTCGTGTCGAGCACCAGGATAACATCGGCCGGTGACACGATTCTGGGAAGCGACGACAAGGCAGCCATCGCGATGTTCCTCGAGGCGGCTCGTTGCATCGCTGAAACCGGAATGTCCCACGGCCCCGTGGAGTTTCTTTTCACCTGCGCCGAGGAAGTGGGCCTGAAGGGCGCCAAGGCCTTCGACATGTCGAACCTCCGGTCGAGGCGCGCCTTCGTCTTCGATTGCGACGGGCCTATAGGAAAAATCATTCTCCAGGCGCCCTACCAGCTTACCATGGGGATTACCGTAACCGGGAAGGCCGCCCACGCCGGCATGGAGCCGGAAAAGGGGATCAACGCGATCAACGTCCTTTCCGAGATCATCACGAGGCTTCCCTCGGGCCGCATCGACCACGAGACCACGATGAACGTGGGGACCATCTCCGGGGGCCGCGCCACCAACATCGTCGCCGAATCCGCGGCCTGCCTCCTCGAGACGCGCTCCCTTGACCGGAAAAAACTCCGTCTCCAGGAATCGCTGGTCCGTTCCACCGCGAGGGAAACCGCATCGAGAATGGGTGCCCGCTGCGCCGTGACAAGCGAACTCGAATACTCCGGGTTCACCATCCGCCCCGGCGCTCCCGTGGCCAGGACCGCGGTCCGCGCCATGGAGCGGGCGGGCATAACACCTCACTTCGAGGTTTCCGGCGGCGGGAGCGACACGAACATTTTCAACAGGGCCGGGATACGGGCGATTAACCTCTCGGCGGGAATGCGCAACGTCCATACCACGAGGGAATACATCATGATCCGAGACCTGGTGAATGGCGCGAAACTGGTGCTCTCGATAATTGATTCTTCGCGCTGACCCCGCCGGTGAGACCATGAACGCCCCCCTGAGGGACATCATCCTCGCGACGGTCATCGGCGACGCCCTCGGTTATACCCTCGAGGGCATGGGCAGGGGACACATACGTGCCCGCTTCGGGGAGCTCAACGACTACGCCGATCCTGCAGCCGCGCTCAAGGGAAAGCTCCATCGCTGGAGAATGCCCGGACTCTACTCCTCCATATCGCAGTTCATGATCATCCTGGGAATCCACGCCCTGGGGCGCGGGGCCTTCCTCGACCACTTCACTAGTTCTGTCCGCGAGGCGCCCCCCCTCCCCGGCGCTCCCGGGGGCGTCTTTCGCGGTGCCGGCAGCCTGGAGCGTCGGTTCATCAACGACGCCAGGGAGCGCCCCGGCGGGAACGCCCCACCGAATGATCCCGGCGGGAGAATCATCCCCGCCCTGGCCCCCCTGGCGTTCCGGGAGACGGCTGCCACGCGCCGCATGAGGGATGTTCTCGGCTACCTCCGCCTCTTCACCACGGACCATGGCACACTCGCCGCCGGGCTTGTCTACGTTTTCCTTATCCGCCAGGCGGCGTGTGACGAATCTCCCGCTTCAGATTTCATTGAGGCCGCGACGGAAACAGCGTTGCGCATGGCCTCCGCGGTCGAACAGGACCCCTCCGCGGTCTTTGAAGGAGGCGTCAACCCCGACGCGCTCCATATCGCCCTTCGGGACCTCGGGGATACCTTCTCGGCCCTCGGCGCCGCGACCGACATCGACGGTTCCGAGGAGATCATCGTCGGAACGATGGCGCCCCGCCTGAAAACGCCCATAACCAGGGCAACCGTCGACATCCCCGGCGCCCTTCTTCCCCTTGCCGTCGCGATGTGCTCCCGGGGCGGCGGCCCCGGCACGCTCTTTCATGCCGTTTCCCGGGGCGGCGCGACTGCCGCCCTCGGGGCGATTACCGGCGCGCTCTCCGCGGCCCGGCATGGCGCAGGATCAGTCCCCGAATCCCTGGAGCGTTCACTGGTGAACAGGAAACGCATCCAATCCCTTGCGGAGGCCCTTGAAAGACGCCGCGTTGCGCCTTCCCTCGCCGGCGATTTCATCCTTGCCGAGGCGTCCCTCACCGCCAAGGAAATGGACGAACGCGCGGCGCGGTGCAGGCACGGGGGAAAACCGGCGCCCGCGCCGAAGGTTTCCGGACCCGCCCGCGAGGCGGCCCTTTCTCGCCACGTCGTGGAGAGCTGGACGAAGCTCGACAGATCACGGTGGAAGCGCGAGAAGCGGCATACAAAAAGAAAGCAACGGGAAGATGAACCCTGAAAAATATTTGACAAATTGCCAAGAACCTATAGGCTACCGAAAGCTGATACAGGCGCAACGGACATCGGCGGGACCGCCTTAACCCTGGAGGAAATTCAATGCGACGACCCACGGCCACCATGACGATATTCGCCCTCATCATTTCGGTCCTGTTACCCGGCCTGCTCCTCGCACGGTCGAAGGACTTCACGCTGATCGACATACAGAAGCTGAACAGGTACGACGAGGACAGAATTCTCTACCAGCACTTTGAAAAACCCCACAACGAGTTCTCCCCCGACGCGAAGGATAACTCGATCGCGGCCCTCATGGTCATCAAGGACAAGAACGTGTACCTCTTCAAGGACGGCTACGACGATCACGAGGCCGTGTTGGCGAACAGGCTGCTTCATGACCGGGGCAACCAGTTCCTCCCCGACCTGTGGACGAACAAGATCGAGAGCGTACCCAATTTCGTCACAATAACCGACCGGAAAATCGAGCTGCAGAAGAACACCTCGAAGGAATTCGTCGCCACCAACTACAAGGACTTCTATGTTGACGTGCGCGACCGCTTCCTGAAAAAGCACGCCGCCATCTTCCTCTCGCTGATCGTCAACCGGAAGGACATCGAAATCGCCGTGGAACGGAAGCGCATCCCCAGGAAGATATACGAGGGCGATGCCGTCAAATACTCCACCTGGGTTTCGGCAAGGACGAGCGACGGCGGGACGGTGTACTACGCCGAGGATGCCGACGGGGACGGGGTAACCGAGACCTTCATGGTCCATTCCAGCGACGGGTTCCAGTGGGGATTCAAAACCGGTCCCAACCTGATCAATATACAGAACAACACCCGGAAGGAGATCGAGGCCATCATAGGCTGGCTCGTCACTACCGCCTATTCCGGCTCCCCCGTCGTGGACGAGCTGATCAAGAAGACCTTTCCCACGACATCCACCGTGGGGGAAATGATCGACGACATTTACTATATCGACTCTGAAACCAGGACCTTCATGAAGAAGAAAAACATAGACCTTGAAGCGGAGGTCGACAAAAAGGCCCAGGTCAAGTAAACCTGGGAATCCACGTCCCTGGAAAAACAGGAAAAGCGGCGCCTTTACGCGCCGCTTTTCGTTTCATCCCCGGCCCTGCCGCGATCCTGCCTGACCGCTATTTCCAGTTTCTGAGCATATGGGGTTTCATGACCTCCTCCCTGTAGGGAAGAAAATCGAGGGGGTTGAGGGGAATGTCGTTGTAGCGGATCTCGAAATGGAGATGGTTCCCCGTCGAATTGCCCGTGCTTCCCACGAGGGCGATGATCTGTCCCTTTTTCACGTAGTCCCCCGGTTTGACGAAATGAGTCGAGTTGTGGGCGTAGCGGGAGAGAAAGCCGTCACGGTGCTCGATGCTTATGGTATTGCCGAATCCGCCCTCGTAGCGCGCCGCGAGAACGCGGCCGTCCATTACCGCGACAACGGGGGTGCCGCGCGTTGCGGGCATATCGGCGCCCGTGTGAAACCTCCTGCCGCGCTGCCCGAAGGGGGAGGAGATGTTCTCCACGTCGAAGATGGGCCAGATGAAGTCGCTTTTCGAGCTTTTTACCGTATCGCGCTTGATCCCGCGCGCTTCCAGCTCCTGAAGGTAATTCTTCGAATAGGGCACAAAGATGTAGGATCCCCAGGAGAAAGAACCGTTCACCGTGCGGACGTCCTCCATGGTGGAGGAGTAGCTTTCCAGCGCCTGGTTAAGCCTGCCCTGGGACTCCACGAGCATCCATATGCCAAGCCGCCCGTTGTACTCCTGGATGTGCCGGTTGTCCAGGTACGTAACGCCCTCTGCCCGGGAATACCCGGTGCCAAGCGTTGAGGCGATAATGAGGGTAAATAAAATCCTTTTAATCATGCCGGAATCCGCTCCCAATGATTGTAAAAAAAGTGCACGAAACATCGAAGAAAATTTTGACGAAGAGGTGTCCATTAATTAACACTTGTTAGAATTGTCAATAAAAAAACCGTCCGGCATGCAAAATATCATACACTTTTTTGTCTTCTGAATAGTTTCGCCCTCCTAGCGTATAAGGGATTCGATATAGCCTGGAGAATAATCGCTTTTCACGTGCTGTCTTCTCAGGCACGCGTTGTTCCGCGTGATAACGTTGGAGCCGTAATCCGTGGAGAACACGCGCCGATATCCCGCGTCAATGGCGAGGCTCACGAGGACGGCATCATAGCGCCCGTAGGGAAAGGCGAAATACTCGATGGTCTTTCCGAGCCTCATTTCAATGATTCTTTTCGAAAGGAAGATCTCCTCGTACAGCCTCCTCGACGCGTCCCTCCCCCCCCTCTTCCGTACACGGGTAAGATCGGGATGGGATATGCTGTGTGACTGAATGTCAATTCCCTTCCCGTCCATCTCCCGCAGCCGCTCCCAGGTAAGCCCCCGCCCGGGCCCCGTTGAAATCGTGTCCGCGTAGACGAAGAGGGTAACGGGGTAGCCGTATTCACCGGCCAGCGGTAGAAGTTTCCAGTACATCGAAGGATACCCATCGTCGAAGGTGATCACCATGGCGCGGTCGGTAAAGGCCGAGGGGCGATCCAGTCGCCTGATCAGATCCCCCAGGGGAATGACCCTGAGGCCCCGCTCCATGAAGAGGGAGAAATGGCCCCTCAGGGAGTCCGAATCAATGGAGAAGGGACCGCGCCCGTCAATATTATGATAGAGGAGAATCGGCACCGCCAGCAGGCGGGACGCCATCTCTTCACCCCTGTGGTGCCATGTCATACGCGCCCCTGAGAAAGTGCCGCCCTCGAATAAAATGAAAAAGAGGGCGAACAACAGGGAAAGTCCCAGGGGCAGTGCGGCGGCGCGAATATGGTTCATGATGGAATACCCCCATGCAAGCTATCGTACATATCCTCCTCATTGAAAAGAACATTTTTCATTCACCCCGCGCCGAATCACGCGCGGCTGCCGCCGGTGATGTCCCGGGAGAAGCCGCGCCTGGAATAATTTATGGCTTTACATTTCCGGGCGTCCGTGCTAGTAATGAGCCTCACCAAACGAGATTCGCCGCGCCCCGGGGCGCGGCAGGCGGGGAAAGTGCCATGATCAGGTTCACGAAAATGCAGGGTACCGGCAACGACTACCTTATCATCGACGGCAGGAAAGACAGGATACCCGATCCAGCGAAACTCTCGCGGGCCATCTGCGACCGCCACTACGGCGTCGGGGCCGACGGCATTCTTATACTCCTCGATTCCGCGGAAGCAGATTACCGCATGCGGATATTCAATCCCGACGGCAGCGAGGCTGAAATGTGCGGCAACGGCATCCGGTCCTTCGCTAAATATCTCTACGACCGCCGCGTCATCTCATCCCCCGAGGTGGGCATCGAGACGATCGCCGGGGTGAAAAGGCTCACGCTCGCCGTGAAAAACAAGAAGGTTGAAAGCGTCGTCGTCAACATGGGAGAACCGATTCTCCAGAGGGAGCGCATTCCCATGGTGGGTGATCCCGGGATGGTGATAGACGAGACCCTCCCGCTTGATGACGGCACGCGCTTTAAAATCACCGCCCTCTCTATGGGGAACCCCCACGTCGTCATCTTCGTTGAAGAGATCGATATGTTTCCCATCGAAAAATACGGCCCCCAGGTGGAAAATCACTCCTTTTTCCCCGAGCGCACGAACGTGGAATTCGTCAAGGTGCTTAACGAAAAAGAGGTGGTCCAGAGGACATGGGAGAGGGGAACCGGCGAAACACTGTCATGCGGCACCGGCGCCTCCGCGGTTACGGCGGCGTGCATACTGAACAGGCTGACGGAAAGAAAGATCATGGTGCACGTGAAAGGAGGAGACCTCCGGACCGAATGGCGCGAGGACGACAACTGTATTTACCTCTCGGGTCCCGCGGTCGAGGTGTTCAGGGGAGAGTGGGATTACTGATACCGGGGACCGGGCGTAATCAGAACTCCCAGAGCCGGGACTCCGCGCCCTTCTCGAGCACGAGGACGCGTTCCACCCCGGAAATGTTTCTCTTGACCGTCTTCTCCAGGGCCTCCCTGAAGAGCGCCTCGGAATTTTTAATGACCCCGGCATTGGGGGCGACCTTCACAGGCTCGATGTCGTAGACGCACACCGACGGGGCGCCCTTCGGCCCCCGCCGTATCCAGACATTTCGCAGTATCATCTCGACAGGAACCGCCGCCGCCGTGTTGGCAAACCTCCTTCCCTCGACAACGGTTTCGAAGAGACAGCGCGCGGTCTTTTCCTCTTGCTCGAAGCGGGGAATCATTCGCATTTCCTGGACGATCGTTGAACCGTCAAGGGAAGGGAAAAATACCGGCGCCCGCATCTGGCTGCCCAGGGAGGGGATGGGAGGGAAGATATCGAACAGGTTCTTGTCCGTATGGTAGGAATAGGCCATGTAATCGAAGACGAAGAGCGCCGCGAAGAAGACAATCAGGCGGCGGTTTCTCTCCTTCCCTTTCGGATAGTCGACAAGCTCCGCGCGGATTCGCCTTACCGGGGAACAGTCCCATCCCGCTCCCCGCATGAATGCCGCCGCGCCTTCCCTGAGGGCCGCGGCAAGGGTGGTTATTCTTTTCAGTAGCGCCTGCATGGCCCTCCGCTCCGTCATGCGTGTAGAGTAGGAAATGCCCCTCGGGCCGGCAACCATTTTTTCATGCCCCGCGTCAATTAAGCCTGATCAGGCGATGGTACCGGCCGATGAAGGATTTCACGCCTTCGGCGATCCCTTCGGCGATCGCCTCCTGGTGGGATTTCGTGTTTAGGTACTTCGCCTCGCGGGCATTGGAAATATACCCCATCTCGACCAGTGCCGCGGGCATCAGCACCCCGCGAAGGACGAAAAAAT
>CAZKPR010000010.1:40060-42158 GCA_964554685.1 uncultured Leptospirales bacterium
CCGCCTTCTTGACCCCCCTGGATGAGAAGGCCCTGTTTTTTCTTGCCATACCCCGCTGTATCGAATCTGCCAGCGCGGAGCTCTCCTTCTGGATCTGGGTGGTGATCATCATGGCCTCGATGTAGTCGACGTCGTCGTAGGATGATTTCCGGCCTGTCTTGTGCTCGAGGACGATGACGTTGTTCTCGAGGGCCGCCGTGGAGCGGGCATCCTCGTTTGACGGGTTCTGGGAGAGAAAATAGGTCTCGAAGCCGGAGACCTTGCCCGTGATCGAGGCATTCACGTGGATGCTGAGGAAAATACCGTTATGCCCTTTTTTCAGGAGCCGGTTCGCGATCTCCGTGCGGCGCGAGAGCTCGATGAACCGGTCGTCATTCCGGGTCATGACGATGCGCACGCCGGGCAGGCCGGCCGCCAGCTTCCTCTCAAGAATGCGGGACACCTTGAGGGTGATTGCCTTCTCATGGAGCCCCCCTTTACCCACGGCGCCGGGGTCCTTCCCGCCGTGACCGGGATCGATCACGATGAAGGTGATGCGGTCCCCCGCGCCCGGTCGCTCCGGTGCCGGTTCGGGATCGTCCTTCGCGCTTCCCCCGCGCTTTTCAGCGACGAGCCTTCCCCCCCTTGCCACGAGGCGCAGTCCCGGGAAAAAACGCCCGATGAGATGCTCCTCCCCCGCCTCGCGGGGCAGGAAGACCCGTCCCCGGCTCCTCCGCACACCGCACGACGCCCTGAAGAGTCCGCCGTCCACCACCATGACGGACATCCCCACGGCGTACACCGCCTGGTGCCCGCCGCGATACAGCCGGCCCTTCCTGGCCACCATGTCGAAGGCATGGTCGAGCCTGAAGCGGTCAATCAGTTCATCGAGGGGAATGTATTCGGCGCCGTCGATCCTGACGATCGACACGCCTTCCGGGGAAGGGAGCGGCGACACGGCGAGGAGGACGACCAGGTGCGGGACCAGAAGAAAGCTAAGCCTTCTTTTCAAGACCGCCCCTCAGGTACGACCTGGCGTAGAGTATCCCGCCGAGAACGTAGAATAGAATCACCAGAAAAACTGACGCGTCCTTCACGGTGATTCCCATGATGGTGTAATCAATCGACATCACGTAGATAATGCCGCTCAGGGCCATGCTTGCGGCGCAGAGCTTCCCGAAAATGTTCGGTTTCACCTCGATATCGTTTTTCGTGTAGAGGATCACCCCGGCGGCGACGGCAACCGCCTCCCTGACCAGCACCAGAACAAGTACCCAGAGGGGAAAGCCCTTGAAGAGCGCGAGAAACACCATGGCAACGATAACCGCGAACTTGTCCGCCACGGGATCGAGAAACTGTCCGAGCCGGGAAACCTGGTTCATCAGGCGGGCAAGAAAACCATCGAAAAAATCCGACAGGATGATCACCACCACGACGGCCATCTGGTACGCGACATAGGATGTGTCGCCGGTCCGGTGTTCAAGGTAGATAAAATAGCCCAGGACGGGACCGGCGATTATTCTGACCAGGGTCAGCACGTTGGACAGCGTAAGTATCTTATCCTTAAAAATTTCTCGAGGTCTCATGAATCCACGCGCCTGCCGATGCACTGAAGTGGTATCCGGTCCTTCAGGGGAATCCACCGTGGCGAAGTCCATTCCCCTGCCCGACCCGTAAATATTCTCCCAGCAATACCCATCCCCGTCAAGATAATTTCCGATAAAACCCCCGTACCCGCATTTCGTATTTTCCCGGCGAGGTGAAGAAAATACTTGAAAAATGGCGCCGCCGGAATCTGATTAACCGCATACCGCTCCCGGCAGGGAATCCAGGGGATGACTCCATTGAGACGCAGATTCATCATCGCACCCGTCCTTCTCGCATCACTTCTCCTCGCATATTGCGGAGACGGGAAGAGCATTCCCGAGGGGTCCTACGGGATAATACTGCAGGCCTACACCCCCCTCCGGATCGACCCTTTTCTGTTTTCCGGCATCGTGGCGGAACTGAGAAAAGGGGAAACGGTGCGGATTCTCGATTCCTCGGCTGAAAAATCATGGGTGGGGCGGTCCCATGACAGCTGGTACAGGGTCAAAACAGGGGACGGCATCACCGGCTG
>CAZKPR010000011.1:0-27245 GCA_964554685.1 uncultured Leptospirales bacterium
AATTCATTGCCCTTCAGCCTGAAAACCGTGTAGTTGAAACGGCTTTTCCACGTCGCCAGCTGCCGCGAAAAAAAGAGGAGGATATCATCGGAAAGATCATAGCCGAAGAGGAGGCCCAGGTCGCTGAAGTTCTCAATGTGAATAATGGCGAACAGGTACCGCGGCCGTTTCCATGAATAGTGGGAAAGGGCCTTCCTGTTGGGAAGGCCGGTCGTCTCGTCGTAAAAAATGCCCCGCAGGATGATCTCCATGTTTTTCTCATGCTGGCGCCCGCCGAAATACGTCATGATGGATATCAGGACAAGGGAAATGCATACCAGGAGCATGCTGTTCGTGCGGGGCAGCTCCACGGCCCAGGGCGGCCCGTATCCAGAAACATTGAACGCGTACAGCGAAAGGGCAAGGGCGAAAAAAACGGCGATCCACCAGGCCCCCCTTTTCGTGCCGTAGAGTTGAAACGCCATGGGGGGAAAACAGAAGAAGATCAGGATCGCGACATTCCTGTTGTTGGGAAGGTAGAGCGTCAGGACAAATCCCGCCATGCAGGTCAGCATGGTCAGCATCGAGAAGGCCCTGATGTTTTTCGAGGCCGTGAGACAGACAAACAGAAGGGACAGAGCGCCGAGGGGAACGGCGTAGTTGACCATGAAATCCGCGTTCCCCCGGGCGAGGTCGACGATCGCGAGGATGAGGGGGATAAGCGCAGCCGAGGCGATGAGCGCCAGGATGAGGGTGTAGCGATACCGCGTGTACTTCTGTTCGAGATCGGCGAACCATTCCGTTTTCCCGAAGTCGTACTCTCCGGGCAACAGCTCTTCCAGCAGCTTTTTCATCATACTCCTTCCCTGGCCTGGCCTTGAGGCACTCCGTTGCCCGCGAATACCCCCCTTGCACGACAGGCTGCAGCGACCGCAGGGCCATTCTTTGAGAGGGAGGAATCCGGCGCAGGTTCAATGCGCTCGACAGGATTACAACAGACATTATTCGGCCCGTCAAGTCAAAAACAACGGAATTCATTCTGATGCGACCGTGCCGCCTCTCCGGACCCGGCGTGATGATCGCCGTGCCCGGGAAATCAACACCGCCAGGATGATGGAACGGGAAATGGAGCTGAACGTATTGCCGTTGACACGGACCGATTCTCTGTTTTTACTGGACTCCCCCATTGTTCCGGGAGCGGTTCCCGGCGCAATGGCCCCTCACAACCCGGAGCGGAGGAATGGAACATGAACTGGATAACGGACCCCCAGGCCTGGATAGCACTGGCCACGCTCGCCGCCCTCGAAATAGTTCTCGGCGTTGACAATATCATATTCATCGCCATCCTCGCCGGCCGCCTTCCCCCGGCGAAGCAGAACATGGCCAGGCGGATCGGCCTTCTCCTGGCGATGATCACCCGCATCGGCCTTCTCTTCTCGCTGTCCCTCATCATGAGGCTCACGAACCCCCTCTTCACGGTCTTCGCCAACGAGATATCGGGGAGGGACATCATCCTGATCCTGGGGGGAATATTCCTCCTCGCCAAGGCGACGCTGGAGATCCACCACAGGCTCGAGGGGGTCGAGGAGCACGGGGCGCCGAAGACCAGGGCCTCCTCCATCGGCCTGGTGCTGGTCCAGATAATGGTGCTGGACATCGTGTTCTCCCTCGACTCGATCATCACCGCCATCGGCCTTGTGGAAGAGCTCGTGATCATGATCATCGCGATCGTCGCGGCGGTCATCTTCATGCTCGCCTTCATCAACATCATCAGCAACTTCGTCGAGGAGCATCCCACCATCAAGATCCTGGCCCTGAGCTTTCTCATGCTCATCGGCCTCGCCCTCATCGGCGACGGCCTGGACAGGCACATCCCCAAGGGGTACCTCTACTTTGCCATGGGGTTCTCGGTCTTCGTCGAGGTCCTGAACATGCGCGTCAGGAAGAGGGAGGAGGGTCCGGTCCGGCTCCGCGCGAAGCCGATGCCCGCCGGCATCCGGGCGGACGGGCAGGTCCGGCAGGATGATTGATCGGCATGGCCGGGAGGAGCGGATGCGGTTCGCCCGGAATCCTCCCGGTCATCTCAGCGTCAAACCGCGCCGGCCCGATGGCACTGGCCGTGCAGCCCGGTCCACGAACACACGCCCTGCTCCGGTTGCGCGGTACCGGCCCCTGCCCGTGTCGCGTGCAGGATGCGCCCGTGCATCAGATTTCATGAAGTTCCATCAGGAGAAACCAGGTGCTCCGTGTGGCGGAGATCAGAAGCATGATCATGCCGGCCATGACCAGATACAGGCTCTGGGAATCAAGAAAGAATATCACGTGAAGAGAGGCGGTAATAATGGCGCCAAACGCGACACAGGGCCAGCCATAGTGCCGCAAGGCACCGCGCCAATGGCCGCTTCGCACGTGAGAAACAGATTCCCGTACTGCGGCGATCAAACCCGCCGTTCCGATACAGGTAAGGGGTATCCCCATCCCCATGGGATTCAAACCGGGGATAAGCAGCGTCAGGGATATGCTTATCACGGAAACAAAAAGCCCGAAGGTCTGGCGTGAAAATTTTTTCAGGTGGAGATTTTCCTTGTGGCTGATGATCGATTTGTTCAGCGACACCGCGAAAAACAGCAGGCCGAGAAGCGTTGCCGAACTGCCCATGATCGTTGCGTAGAACAGCTGCCATTCATGGACCCTCATGCTGAAATCATTCATTGCTCCCCTCCCCATGGGTATCCCGAACACCGGTGAATGGCAAAAAAACCCCGGTGAAGCCGATCACGGACCGGATGATGCGCCGGGCCCTACCGCCTGATCGCCACCTTCCCCCTGAACACGCGGTACACGTAGACGGTGTACCCCAGCACGAGGGGCATGCCGAGAAGGGCTATGATCAGCATGACCGAGAGGGTCAGCCGGCTCGACGAGGTGTTGTAGATCGTGAGGTGGGCGATCCCGTCGATGGAGGACCTGACCAGGACCGGGAACTGGAGCGACGCCGCGATGCCCCAGAGGCCGATGAAGGCCACGGCGGACATGGCGAAGGAGGACAGGGCGGCCCCGCGGAGCGTCTGCCGTATGCCCGCCCCCACGGCGGCGGCCACGACGCCGGTGGCGATCCACGCGGGGACGTTTCCCATACTCCCGGGATAGACCAGGGCCGAAACAGCGAGGGCAACGGCGAAAAGGACCGCGAAGGCCGGCCACAGCTTCTTCGCGAGGTTCAAGGCGCGGTCCCTCACGGGGCCCTCGGTCTTCAGCGCCGCGTAGAGTGAGCCGTGGAGGAGGATCGCGCAGAGTCCCAGGATGCCCGTGGCGAGGGGCAGGGGCCGGAGAAGGGTAAAGAAGGTCCCGGTGAACTCCATCCTGTCGTCGAGGGGCACTCCCTGGACCACGTTGCCCAGGGCCACGCCGAAGAGGAGGGACGGAACCAGGCTCCCGAGGACGAAGGCCCACTTCCAGAGGCGGCGCCGCTCGCGGTCGAGGGTCCAGAACTCGAAGGAGACGGCCCTGAAGATCAGGGCGAAGAGGACGATCATGAGGGCCAGGTAGAAGCCGCTGAACACCGTGGCGTACACGTGGGGGAACGCGGCGAAGAGGGCGCCGCCCGCCGTGAGGAGCCACACCTCGTTGCCGTCCCAGAACGGGCCGATGGCGGTCAGCAGGGAGGCCGTTTCCCCGTCGTCCTTCGCCAGTACGGGAAGGAGCGATCCGACACCCAGGTCAAAGCCGTCGAGGACGGAATAGCCGATGAAGAGCACGCCGATGAGGAAGAACCAGGTGATCTGTAACGCCTGCATGGTATCCATAGTTATTCTCCGATGTATCCGAGTGTGACGTTGTCGGGCCCCTTGCGCACGATGGCGACGAGGAGCCTGATGAACACGGCGAAGATCAGCAGGAATATCGCGCTGAACATGACGATCGTGAAGAGTATCTGCCAGGGGGGGACCACCACGGAGGCGGCATCGGCGGTCCTGAGGACCCCCTGCACCGCCCAGGGCTGCCTGCCGATTTCGGCCGCCATCCATCCCAGCTCGTTCGATATGAAGGGAAGCGGTATCGAGAAGAGCAGCGCCCAGAGAAACCACCGCGCGCCATAAAGCCTCTTCGTCGCCATCAGCGCGGCGGCTGCCAGGGCGATGAGGGCGAAGAGCGACCCGAGGCCTATCATGCCGTGATAGGTAAGGTAGACCGGCAGGACGGGGGGCTCATCCTGGTCAGGGATCTCGTCGAGGCCCTGGACGCGGGAATCGGGATCGAAATTGATCAAGAGGCTTAACAGCTTCGGGACCGCGATCTCGGCATGGGTTTTCTCCGCCTCCCGGTCAGGGATGCCGATGATCGACATCGGCGCGCCGTTTTGCGACTCCCAGAGGGCCTCGAAGGCGGCCATCTTGGCGGGCTGGGTCCTGGCCACCTGCACCGCGTGGGCGTGCCCCGTGCCGAACTGGAGCACGGCGGTGATGATGAACACGATCAGGGATATTCTAAGAAGGACGCGCCCGGCCTCGACGTCGCGGTTCCTGAGAAGATACCATGACGCGATCCCCGCCAGGAAGAGCGAGCCGGTTATCCATCCGCCCACGATGGTATGGGTGAACCGCTGGACCGTGGAGTGGTTGAGGGCCGCGGCGAAAAAGTCGGTCAGGACGGCGCGCCCCCCCTCGATGACGTAACCCGCCGGCGTCTGCATCCAGGAGTTCGCGATGATGATCCAGAGACCCGACAGGTGGGAGGCGAAGAAAACCAGGAACACGGAGACCAGGTAGGCCCGCCGCGAGACCCTGTTCCTGCCGAAGACAAGGATGCCCAGGAAGATCGACTCCAGGAAGAAGGAGAAGATCCCCTCCGCCGCCAGGGGCGCCCCGAATATATCGCCCACCATGCGGGAGTACGTGGACCAGTTCGTGCCGAAGGAGAACTCGAGGACGATGCCCGAGGCCACGCCCATGACGAACACCAGGGCAAGGATCTTCGTGACGAAGATCGACAATTTCTCGTAGAGGGGCGACCCCGTACGGTAGAATGTTCCCTCGAGAACGAGGAGGACCAGGGTGAGACCGAGCGTGAGGGGCGGGAATATGAAGTGAAACCCCGCAGTGAGACCGAATTGAATCCTTGAAAGCATCACAGCGTCCATATCATACCTCGTCTCGTTTTATTACCGTGGCTTCAAACTGAAGAATCATAAACCGGCCGGCGCGCGTCCCGATACGAGCAGGTCAGCGCCGCCCCGGCCCTTCCCTGGACCGGGCTACCGGATTTTTTCGTCGATCTCCCTGAGCAGGGTCTCGGTCTGGTTCTCAAGGAGCGCGAACCCCATGTCCTTCCTGTACACGACCTTCATGTTTTGATCGATAACCAGGTACACCCTTTTGGACAGGGGAAGAACCGGGTGGTCCGCGCCGAACCTTTTCGCGACCACCCCCTTCCTGTCAACCAGCAGGGTCATGTCGTCAAGTCCATGCTTGGCGATGAACGAGCGATGGGACTCCGCCGAATCCCTCGACAGGCCGAGGATCTTGATGTTCCGCGAGGTGTACTTCCCGATGTTTTGTTGAAACTCAACAAATTGCCTGATTCAAAGCTTCGTATCGTCCTTAGGATAAAAGGCGATGACAACCCCCCGGTGGCGTTTCACGACGTCGCCGAGCCTCCAGATTGTTCCATCCTGGCCAGGGAGTGAAAAATCAGGGGCCGCCTGGCCGACCACGGGGGCTCCGTTCTTCGCATTCGTTGTCGAGCATTGAGAAACGCCAAGCAGCAGCATAAGAGTGAGAACGAGTGGCACTATTCTCATGGTTGCCTCCCGGCACAATTTCGCGCCTCACCGGCAATTGAAGTGTTGATAACTAATACAAATGATAGTTTGTGATAATTCAATTGCCCTGTCCAGCCCTTTTTTAATGAAAGGCCTTGCGCGCGTCGCGTTAAACCCTGCGCCGCGTGACTTCGCTCTTTTTCTCTTGCCATGGAGATTACAAGCGCGTTTTCTGTCACGGGAAACAGGCCCGGTCATGCGCGTCGGGCACTGTTCCGAATAGCGCACCGGCATGTCATCATGAGGGGTATACCTCCAATGGAACACGATACGCGGAACTTCGACCTCGCGGCGCAGACCTGGGACGAGAAGCCCCAGAGGGTGGCGCTGGCCCGGGACGTCTTCCGGTCCATCGCCTCGGCCGTGACCATCACGAGGGGCATGAAGGCCCTTGATTTCGGGTGCGGCACCGGACTCCTTTCCCTTCAGGTGCGGGAGCTGACCGGCGCCGTCACCTGCGCGGACAGCTCCCGGGGAATGCTTGACGTGCTCGAAGAAAAGGCCAGGTCCGCCGGCCTTTCGGGAGTGACCGCGATTCACCTGACGTCGGATGACGGGGAGGGCCTCGTGGGGTCCTACGACCTTATCACCAGCAGCATGACCTTTCACCACGTCCGGGACATCCCGGCCCTCGTGAAGAGGCTCGCGCATCACCTGAACCCCGGGGGAGCGCTCTGCGTGGCGGACCTCGATCCCGACGGCGGCAGGTTCCACCGCGACGACACCGGCGTCTTCCACGACGGCTTCACCAGGGAGGAAATGGCGGACCACCTCAGGGGGGCGGGATTCATCGACGTTATATCTTCCACCGCGGCTGTTGTCGAAAGAAGAGACGAGGCCGGGGAAAGGGCCACGTTCACCATCTTTCTTGTCACGGGGAGAACGCCGAAAGAATAACATGCGCCGCCGGGGTTTCCCGGGACAGGGTTCATTGATGCTCATGGACCGCCGCCGCGGAGCCGCCCGGCACGATCTTTCAGCGTGTGTGCGTATCGGCCAGGTCCCCGGCCGGTTTGATCGATCCCAGGAATTCATCCCAGGCCCTGATCAGGCCCGCGCGGGCGTGAAGCGGCGCCTTTCCGTATACATGGAGACTTTGATTTCCCACCATTATTACCGCGCTGCAGACGGCATCGGCCCTCGGCCGATAGGGATGGGACCCGTCGTCAACGATGTACCGGGCCTCCCGCCCCTCCCCTCCCTCAACCGTTACCCGGGATTCTTTCAACTCCTTAATTTTTTTCAGGCCATTACCCGAATCCCGCCGGATACGATCCCGCAGGGTCATTGCGTTTTTCTTTTCCGAGGGATCACGGAAGTTGAGGGTTATCGTTATCATTGAATCCATGGCGTTAAAGGTGTAGACCCGCGGCTCGCGCAGGTTCTCCGGTACATCCAGGCGGATCCGGCCGGCCTGATGCCTGCGGAATCCCGCCGGGGCCGGCCGCGCATGGTGCGGCGCCAGGACCACGCTCCGCGCTATATGAGTGAAGGTGTCCTGGTTTTTTCCAGGCGCCACATAGGACAACAGTATCACGGTTTGACCCGCCACTCCGATCGCCCAGTGATCCACATATTCACTATCCCTATCGCTGAATGTAAAGAGGATCGTCCTGGCCATGGTATCGGCCATTCGGGTCCGACCTTCCGAAATGATTTGAAATCGCCCCCCCATCCCGCTGGCCAGGGATTTCTTTCTATCATCATACACGCCGTCAAGAGACGCGGGGGGATCCGGTTCCTCCAGGCTCACGGAAACCATCTCTCTTCCATCGGCCGATGTATATGAATAACCGGTTGCGTCGATAAACCCGGCAGGGACGCTGAAACGAATGGCGCGCGCAGAAATAGTTGCGGGGGCTCCCCCCGGGGCGGCCTTTCTCACGGGGTCTGCCACAAGGTGCGTGTTCGAAAACAATCCCGAAACGATACAGGCACACAGAACGAACCCTGTACGGGCTGATTTGTTACGAAACGCGTTATCCTGGTACTGCCGCATATTGTGGAATCCATGCATCCTGTTCGGGGCCCGAGCCGGTCAGGCATGGTGAACGCCGCCCGCCGCACCCGCCGGTCATTCACGATCGGACAAAAATCCCGGTGCCGGGGCCTTTCCCCTCGCGCCTTTCACTAAAGTCTGAATCCGGTTCGATGTCAAGATTTTCCACCGGCTGGCGCGGTTTTCCCATGACGCATCCGGGCAGTGATCGGTGATGCACCCGCAGTAAAAAACCCGCAAACCCCTAGGGGGCCGGTTCGCGCCGTCAAACCCGGCACTTTTTGCTTGCCACGGCAAAGCGGGTGCGCGATAGTGTGTTCCGCGGGGTCCACGCGGTGGGGCCGGGCCATTTCAAAACAGCGGCTTTTTGCGTTACCGGCGACCTGCCGGGTTGTGCCATGAGCGATCAGCCTGGAGATGACGCGTTACAACGGGGTGTTAAATGAAAGTGTTCGCGATAGTGGGAATGCCGGCGTCGGGAAAAAACATCGCCCGGGTCTATGCCGAATCCAGGGGTTTTTCGTATTATGCCACGGGTGATATCGTCCGCGCTGAAGTCATGACGCGCAACCTCGAGGCGGACGCGCAGACCACCGCCATGATTTCCGACGAGCTCCGGGGCGCGGACGGCATGGGCGTCACCCGGCGGGCCCTCGACGCGGTGCTCGCCTCCGGTTCCGCCGTGGGCTTCCTGGAGGGGATGCGCTCCTGGCCCGAGATCGAGCTGATCCGGGAAAAGGCCGACTGCCCGGTGATCGCCTTTATCGCCCCGCGTTCCCTGAGGCGGGAAAGGATCGTTGCCAGGGGACGCCCCGACGATTCACCGCGGTCCTTCGATGACCGCGACCGAAGGGAAATCGACTACGGCACGGCCGTCCCCATCGCCCTGGCCGACGAGTACGTTCTGAACACGCGGACCCTGGATCTCGCCATGGCCGAACTCGACGCCATAGTGAAGAAACATGTGCCCGGGCTCCGGTAACTGCGGGGATTCAGAGATCCTTCAGGTAGGCGGACTCAAACTGCTGCTTCGTCATGATGGTGACGACCCTGTCCAGCTTGATGACCTCGAAGATTTTTTTCAGCGTTTCATAGACGTCAACGATGACGAGACGGATCGTTTCCTTCTCGGCGGTCCTCGCCATCTTGAAGATATGGTTGATGCAGATGGAGTCAATCTGGGCGACGTCCCTGAAGTCGAGGGCGATCACTTCCGGCCTGGCGTCAACCTCGTCGCTCCACGCGTCCTGCACGTCCTTCAGCTCCTCCCGGGTGAGGTTTCCATGAAAGCGCAGTATCACCACCGGCCCGTATCGGTCACTCTTGATTTCGATCATCCGCGCAACTCTCCAGTCACAGCCGTGTATTCATCCTGCGAGAAATCCGATATGCGTGCAGAACAGGAAGACACGGTAGGCCACATGTTGAGTTTTCGCAATAAAAAAACTTTTACGCGCTCCCCGCGCGTGGCACGGGAACATGTCTCCTGACCGCCATAATAACAGAGAGGAAGCACCCGCATGACACCAACAAATAATGAGGCCCCATTTTTCATCGATCCCGCCAAGGCCCCGAAAATGGTCCAGATGGATGGGGTGGAAACAACAATCTTAACGGGACTCAACGGCGAGAAGATGATGATGGTTTTCAACGCCACTCTTCCCGGACATACCGTTTCCCTGCATTCGCATCCCCACGAGCAAATCGGGATCGTGTACAGCGGAAAAGCAAAACTGACAATCGGCGACGAAGAGCGAATTGCTCAAAAGGGAGACCTGTACCGCATACCGGCGAATGTGCCGCACGGCGACATATGTATCGGCGACGAGCCTTTCGTGATGCTTGATATATTCCATCCCGTTCGCGAGGACTTCATCGGGAAACTGAAAGGTGGCGGTTGACGATCGCGTCTTCGGATGCCTATTGAAGTTTTACTTTCACGATTTTTCCTGCGCTGCCAAAGCACGGCGCTTCCTCGAGGGGCACGAGGCCCTGCCGCGCGAGAAACCCGTCCAGGCCGCCCCTTCGGCACCAGTCCCTGAAATTTGAAAAATGTCTCCTTCCCGCCGTGCGTTCAATGAGGTTCGTGAGCATGCCGGGGAGCCCCTTCGGGAGGGGATATACGTAATCCACGATCACCGCGTGCACGGCAATGCCGCGAAGCTGGCGGATGCTGTCATTCCTGCAGGAATCCTCCGTCTCATGGAGCATCATTTTCAGTATGGCATAGTCAAATTTTCCGCGCAGTGTTTTCCGCAGATCAGCCCCCCGTTCAACGAGAATGAAACTGACCGTATCGATGGCGTTCTTCCCTCTCATTTTCTCCGCGTAGGCAATCATCCCTGGCGATATATCAATTCCCACGGCTGACGCGCAATGGCCCGACAGGGCCATCGCCGTCGAGCCGGTGCCGCACCCGACATCAACAACGCTGGTTCCTTCCTCTATCATGTTCTTCAACAGTCGTTCAAACGGCGTGACTGTCAGGGGGTCCAGGAGCCTGGCGTAGAGACTTCCGTCATACCAGCCCGTCCTGTGTTCGTCCGCCATCGCTCTCCTCGTTGAGGTCTCAATTCTTGCATGTGCCGGGTCAAACGTCATCCTGGCGTACAGGATCAGCACCCTTTCGGAAAATCGCAAGCCATAAATACCCGCCGCAAGGAGCGCATGCATCGTATCCGGTCATATCACGGGCCGCCGAGAACCACTGCGCGCAATTTTCCAATTTGACTTTTTATGGCCATGGTTTCATCATTGCCCATCCTGGCGACACCCAGGAAATACCATTCCCGGTTCCGGCAGTTCAGAGGAGGCGGCCATGCCTGATCCACTCACCCCCTACGGCAACAAGCCGATGGTGACACCCATCGTCACCGCGGTGAACTATGAATACAAGTCATTCGAGGTGCTGCGGCAGATAACCGACGGGGAGATCGACGGGTACACCTACCACCGGGACGACAACCCCACGGTGCGGGCCGTCGAGAAAAAGATCGCCGTTCTTGAAAACGCCGAGGACTGCATCATCTGCACCACCGGCATGGCGGCATGCACCATGGTGTACCTGACGTACCTGAAGGCGGGGGACAACCTGATACTCTTCCATGACGTGTACGGCGCCCACTACAAGGTCTCGCTGATACTCGAGAGGTTCGGCGTTGACGTCACCTGGCTCGACGCGGATGAAAGCGACAACATCGAATCCTTCATCCGGCCCGAGACGAAGATGATTTTCTGCGAAACGCCGAGCAACCCCCTCTGCAAGATCGTGGACATCAGGAAGACGGCGGAAATCGCCAGGAAGCACGGAATCATGTTCGTGGTAGACAACACCTTCGCCACGCCCTATCACCAGAAGCCCCTCGACCTGGGGGCGGACCTGGTGGTCCACAGCGCGACGAAAGGCCTGGGCGGCCACAACGACCTCATGGCCGGGGCCATCGCCTGCTCAAAGGAATTCTACACCGACCTCTGGTTTACCAGGCAGGCCATCGGGACGACCCACGATCCCTACTCGGCATCGTTCCTGGAACGGGGCCTGAAAACCCTGGCCCTGCGGGCCCAGAGGATGTCCGACAACGCCCAGGCGATGGCGGAGTATCTGAAGAAGCACGATAAGATTTCCCGGATTTACTATCCCGGCCTGGCGGATGATCCGGGCCACGAAGTGGCCCGGCGGCAGATGACGAACGGGTTCGGGGGTCTCATGGCCTTCGACGTCGGCGAGACCATCGACGACGCGAAGAAGTTCATATCGAACCTCGCGACCATCTATCACGCCGTGAGCCTCGGCGCCACGGAGAGCCTCATATGCATTCCCTTCCTCACCACCATGCTCTACATGCCCCCGGAGAGGAGGACGACGTTCGGTGTGCGGGAGAATACCGTCCGCCTTTCCGCCGGCATTGAGGACAGGGACGCGCTTCTCTCCGATCTCGAGAGGGCGCTGTCGAAGGTGTAACCCCCCCGGGGGCCGCCCGGAAACGCAAGCGGTTCAGGACAGCGCCCTGCTCACGGCAGGCATGAGCTTCCACAGGGACAGCGCCGCCAGTATGCAGCAATACACGGGAACGACCCATTGCCACAGCTTTTCCGGCAGCACCCTGGTCGCGTAGGGGGCGACGATGACCGCGACGATGCTCCCCAGGATCATCGAGGGAAGCAGAATGAAGTCGATTGCCATACCCCGGCTCAGCAGGGCGAACCAGGCGACAATGGAAACCAGGCAGACCGATCCTTCGGATAATGCCGTGACGGCCATCATGCTCTTCGCCGGGACGCCCGACAGCAGGCCTCCCACGGTAATGACGGGGCCGTATCCGCCCCCGCCGATCCCCTTGTTAAAACCCGCGAGGGCGCCGAAAAAGATCATGTGACGGGGCTTGTAATTTTTTTTGCGTTGCGCCTGGAACAGGGAAATCACTCCCATGGCGACGAGAAGGAGCGCGACGTAGAGCTTGATCCAGACCTGCGCGACCTTGAATATTCCATACACGGCCGTCACCGAAAAGAGGACCGCGAGGCATCCCGCGCCTCCGATGATCAGCCACAGCCTGATCGTTTCAGACATGGGCCGGATGCGCCACTCGACGTTTTCGAACTCCTTATGTAAATACGCGCCACACAGGCCGGCCACCCCCTGCTGGATCATGACCGCCGGGACTATCTGGAGCGGATCAAAACCGAAGAAAAGAAGAAGAGGGGTAAAGGCGGTTCCGTATCCCATTCCCGCGGCGGCATCAAGGAACTCAAAAATAATCGCGGCAAGCGCCACCCACCAGATTATGCCCCACCCGTCGACGTTCTGCCACCCCATGTTCACCACGGCCGGGGAGGCGATCCTTTTCGTGGTGTCAAGGGGATTCCCGGCAAGCCAGCATCCAATGGCGAAAACCCCGGTAAAAATCACCAGGATGACAAGTGTCGAAGCGAGCTGTTTCCTGTTCAGGCCCGATCTCGCGCCGATGCTTTTTTTATTCGCTTCGAGGTCACGCGCCACTTCCCAGCCCATCACTTTTCGTTTCACTGTTCTGCGGGCTGCATTAAAACAGGGCATCTTCGCATCCACTCCGGAGATGGTCTATTCATTATATTCTCTACAGAAAAAGTAATGAATGTAAAGCTTTTTTTAACCATCCTGGCAGTTATGATGGATCACGGGTTTTCCGCGGTGACGAGTGAATAAAGGAAGGTCATGACGCCGGGCAGGTGCGTCCTGCCCGGTTGTCATTCGCTGATGTTCGCGAGATCAATCTTAATGGTATCCGTGACCTGTCCGTTGACATAATTATCATACACCACCCTGTAGGGATACCTCCCCCTGGGATAGATATACACGAGCCACCGGGTCACGTAATCCTGGGGCTTGATCCTGAAAAAGCTCGACTCCTTGGCAAACCAGTTGCTTGAGACGACAAACTGGGGGCCCGACACGTACAGGTCGGCAACCAGCCTGACTCTCTGGAAATCGAATTCAATGGGAACCGTGCCGGTATTGGCGGCCGTCACCTCCACCCAGAGCAGCCCGCCCCTGGGATCCTTGGGACGATACGTGACATACCCCTTGTCAACGGTGTCCGGTCCGGCCTTGATGTTCTCTATCGTCAACTGCAGGGAGTTGTTTTTCTGCTGGACCGGGTTGTCCAGCACATAGGTCGCGCATCGTGTCAGGGAAACTGCCAGGACAAGAAGAAGTATCATCATCGACTTTTTCATGAACATGCACCTCGATCGGTTGCGCGCCGGGTGAGGGCGCGGCTGGTATCAGCGTCCGCTATTTCATTATGACCTGCAGCACCCTGTCCTTCTCAACGGTGACCGTGCTGTACTTCGTCCTCACCGTGAAGGTCGTGCGCGTCTGCGACACCAGGTCGCCCACGATCCTTTTTCCGTCATTCATTATAATGAGATAGGCAAAGGCGTCGGCTTCGGTGAACTTCTTTCGCGTCTTCCCGCCGCCCTCATCGGACCGGGAGGCGCGGTAGTCCGCGCCTTTTTCAAGTATGTCCAGGATCTCAACGAAATCGAACTTTTCGGCGATCGAATGGGCCGTATCGCCCTGGCCGTTCCGGGCCTTCTTGTCCGCCCCGTTTTTCAGGAGCAGGCGGACGACGCTGTTGTATCCATAGTACGATGCGATCATCAGGGGCGTGCTGTCCCTGGCGATTGAGCCGTAATCCTCGACGGTGCGGGCGTTCGGGTCCGCCCTGTTTTCCAGCATGAACTTCACCGTATCGTAATAACCATAATACACGGCCCACATGAGGGGCGTCCAGCCGTAGGAATCGTGCTGGTTGATATCCTTACCCTCCTGGATCAGCTTCTGGATTCCCTGGATGTCCCCCTTCGCGGCATACCGCGTGAAGGTGCACCCGGGAAAGAGGGCGATTGCGAGGACGGCGCAGAGCGCCGCGATTAGTGACGTTTTCTTCTTCATTGCCTTACCCGCCGTTATGGTGTATACGGTCATGCCTCACCCGCCGAGCTGCACGTAGCGGTCGCGGATGCGCACCATGAATCCCACGTTCACGAAGACCTCCCAGCCCATCCAGGACGTGCGGTCCTTGTACCGCACAAGATAGAAGGGCACATAGGTGGACGGCGCGACTGACACCAGGCCGTATACCCTTCTTACGTTGTTCCTGCCGTCGGTCAGGTAGTAGCGGCCCCCGGCGTCGGTGGTCAGGGACACGCTGTTGCCGAGGTTAAGGTTCACGCCGAGCACCGCGCCGAGGGAGATGCCCGGGATCTCGTGGCGTATCTTCTCCTTGAGGGGACCCACGTAGAGAAGGGCCCCGGTGTAGTACCACACCAGGATGCTGGTGGCCTCAACCCCGTAGTCGTATACGTTTCTCCCGCCCCATATGTAATGCAGGTTGAACTGCGGACCGAGCCAGAAGCGGACCCATTTCGTTCTCACGACACCGAACCCGAAGCTGTTGATGATGTCGAAGCGGTAGAGGCGGGGCTTCGTGGCCATGTCGGCGAAGAGCTGTCCTCCCCCCAGGTGAAGCCGGTAGTTGAAAAGCCTGTTGCGGGCCACGTTCGTGTCCACCAGGAGTCCGCCCCCGGCGAACATCGTGCTCCCGGAAATACTCCGGTTCATGATCGAGTCCGATTTGTGCTTCAGCTTATCGTTGCCGTAACCGAAGTCGCCGTAGGCGCCGATCCCGAAGGCAAAGAGCGATACCGGCAGCGCGACAAGGGCCGCGGTGCCGAGACAAACGATGCCGAGTTTTTTCATATACACCCCCCACGATTCAATGAAAGCCATTCGCCACGCAACGCTCTTCACCACCGCGTTGCCGCCGATCACACGGTTCGAAAAAACCCGTGCGTTACCATTCAATCGACTTGCGTCTATTTATGTATCTATCTTCGTGGATGCAGACTGCCGCAAAGCCGCATGCGCAACCCCACCCGGAACGCGCAATGGCGGGGATAGTGGGTAATTATTTACGAAACTCTGCGGTGAATAACTTTTTTATCTGTGATCAATATTTATTTTAATATATCTTATTCCCATTATCATACATGTCAATAATTTTTCAGATTTTTTTCATCGCCACACCGCCTCGCCGCCCCTGTGGGAACCGCCAGGGTAATCATGGCCCCGCGGAAGTTATTTTTTCGAATCAAGGGGATCTCGGTATTCCACGCGCCTCTCTCTTTTACATCGCGCCATGCATTTGTTCCTCGCCTCGTCCGGGAGCACCGCGCACCGCGATTCACAGGCCGTCACGGCCGCCGGCTTTTCGTCCTTTTTCTTTTCCGTGTCCGGCCGCTGCATCCGTCGTTCTTCCATGCAGGCGCGTATGCAGCGCACACCCTCGAGGCCGCTCAGGGAGGAGCATGCTGATTCGCATTCCTTGAAGTTTCCCCGACCGCCGGCCTCTTCAGGCCCCCCCGTTCCTCTCCTGGCGTTCACGCAGGTCCTGATGCAGCGGTGAAGCGCCGTTCCCGAAAGCGGCCGGCAGCGGGATTCGCATTCACGGAACGCGTCGGAATCCGCGGCCGGCAGCGGGAAAACGACCGACACCGCCGCGACGATGAGAAGCATCACGATGCGCCCAGCGCGACGAAATCCGATCATGCCGGGGTCCCCCTTTCATGAGTATTCTCTTGCTGACCGAGTCCCACACCGCCTCTCATGGCGAATGTCCGCCCAGCCGGGCGCGGCTCATGGTGACGCCATGGGCGCTGCCATCGGTGATAGTGGCAGATCGGAAGGCCCGTGACAAGCAAAAACCGCCGGTATGTTGCTCTCGCGGCGGGCCATGTTACCCCTGTGTAAAATAAGGTCCGCGGGGCCCACGTGGTGAAAACTGCTATTGACACCGGTATCGTCAAATCAGTATTGTTCATTATTCCATGCCAGGATTGCATGGCGGCCCCCTGACGGGGGGGGCGGCGGGATAAGATATGGACGAACTGACCAAGGCGACATCGAGCGAGATCCTTTCCCTTGTGGAAAAGCGTGACCTCTCGTGCGAGGACCTGGCGCGCCATTGCCTGGAGGCGATCGAGCGCCACGACCCGGTCCTCGGGTGCTTCATCACCGTCTCCCCCGGGGAGGAGATCCTCCGAAAGGCGCGGGAAAGCGACGCCCGGAGGGCCCGCGGTGAGGGGCGGGGCGCCCTTGACGGCGTGCCCGTGGCGGTGAAGGACAACATACACGCAGCGGGACTTCCCACCACCTGCGCCTCGGCGATCCTCGGGGAGTACCGGCCGCCTTTCGATGCCACGGCCGTGGCGCGCCTCAGGGAAGCCGGGGCCCTCGTCATCGGGAAGACCAACCTGGACGAGTTCGCCATGGGGTCCACCTGCGAGAACTCGTCGATCAGGATCACCCGCAACCCCTGGGACATCGAGCGCGTCCCCGGCGGCTCCTCCGGTGGCTCCGCCGCCGCCGTGGCGGCCGGGATGGTCCCCCTGGCCCTGGGAAGCGACACCGGGGGATCGATACGCCAGCCCGCGGCCTTCTGCGGCGTTGCGGGCCTGAAGCCCACCTACGGCCTCGTTTCCCGTTACGGCCTCGTGGCCTACGCCTCCTCCCTTGATCAAATCGGGCCCCTGGCGAGGGACGCCCGGGCCTGCGGCGCCCTTCTCGACGCGATCCGGGGCTTCGATCCCAGGGACTCAACATCCCTCGATGATGACCTCCCGGGTTCCCGGGAGTTCGCCGGGGGAGGCCTCCGTGTCGCCCTCCTGCCGGAACTCTTCCGTGAGGGGATATCCCCCCTGGTGCGCGAATCCTTCGAGGATTCCGTGGCGGTCCTTCGGGGCCTCGGCGCCACGGTGGAGGACGCGGCGATGCCCTCCCTCCAGTACGCGGTATCGACCTACTATTTCATCGCCTGCGCCGAGGCCTCGTCGAACCTCTCCCGCTTCGACGGCGTGAAGTACGGGGTCCGGGGAGAACGCCAGGGGGACTACCGCGAGATGCTCTTCTCCACCCGCACCTCCGGCTTCGGTCGCGAGGTCAGGAAGCGGATACTCCTGGGCAACTTCGTCCTCTCCTCGGGCTACTACGATGAGTATTACCGCGCCGCCCTCAGGGTGCGCGCTTTCATACGAAGCGAGATAATGGAGATATTAAAGTCCTTCGACGCCATCGCCATCCCCTCGACGCCGGATATCGCCTTCCCCCTCGGGGAGAGCCTCGCGGACCCGATGAAGATATACCTCGCCGACGTGACCACGGTCATCGCCAACCTGGCGGGGCTCCCCGCCCTCTCGGTCCCCTCGGGGACCGTGCACGGCATGCCCGTGGGCCTTCAGCTCCTGGGGCGCCCCCTGGAGGAGCGGCTCCTTCTCGACGTCGCCGCGGCCTTCGAGACGGCGCGGCCTCCCCTCCCCGCGCCTCCCCTGGAGCGCATCGACGGCAGCGGGGCGGAAAAGAGCGGTCCCATGGCGCCGAAGAACGGCAGGAACGGCGCCGGGACCTCGGCCTATTCCACGGAATTCATCGCAGGCCTCTCCCGGTCCTACGGGAACCCGCGCCCGGACGCCGAACGGGTGCTCTGCCGCGATCTTGAGAAGATCGTCGGCGCCACGGCGACGGTCTCCGGGTGGATCCACAGGATCAAGAGCCTGGGGGGCATCGAGTTCTACGAGCTCCGGGACCGCTCGGGCTTCACCCAGCTCGTTCTCGAGGGCGGCGCGAAGGACGAGAGCATCACCCCGGAAAGCGTCGTGGAGGCGACGGGCCTGGTGACCAGGGAAGAACGGAGCCCCTTCGGCGGCATCGAGATGAAGGTGGGGCGCATCACCGTGCTGGCCCGGGCCCGGGGCGGCGTCCCCGTGGCGGTGAACCGCCCGGCGGGAAACGTTTCCCTCCCGGCCATCCTGGACAACCGGCCCGTCTCCCTCCGCAACCCGGAGATACTCAGCGCGTTCCGCCTCCAGTCGGAGATCACCGGGCTCTTCGCTTCCTACCTCCGGGAGAAAGGCTTTGCCGAAATCAAGACGCCGAAGATCATCTCCTCCGGCACCGAGGGGGGGACCAACATCTTCAAGGTGAACTACTTCGGGCGCACCGCCTTCCTGGCCCAGTCGCCCCAGTTCTACAAGCAGATCATGGTGGGAAGCGGCATGGAGCGGGTCTTTGAGATCGGGCCCGTGTTCCGCGCCGAGCACCACGACACGGCGCGCCACCTGAACGAGTACGTGAGCATGGACTTCGAGATGGCCTTCATTCGCGACGAGGAGGACGTCATCGACATGCAGGAGGGCCTTCTCCGCTTCCTCTTCGCCCGCCTCGCCGAAACCTGCGGCGGCCTCCTGGAGGGGGCGGCGATCTCCTTCCCGGAGCGGATACCCCGGGTCCACTACCTTGAGGCCCTGGAGATCGTGCGCTCCGCCGGGGGACGCCTGGAGGAGGGGGACATTTCCCCGGAGGGGGAAAAGATACTCTGCTCCCACTTCGAGCGGGAGCGCGGTTCGGAGTTCGTCTACGTCATCGGCTACCCGGTGAAAAAGCGCCCCATGTACACCATGCCCGACGAGCGCGTTCCCGGGTACACCAGGAGCTTCGACCTCCTCTACCGGGGGATCGAGATCACCACGGGGGGCCAGCGGATCAATGACTACGAGGCCCTGCGGGAAAGCATGCGGGCCCACGGCTTCAACCCGGCGGAGTTCCGCCACTACCTGGAGACCTTCCGGTACGGCATGCCCCCCCACGGCGGCCTCGGCATGGGCCTGGAGCGACTTACCATGAAGATCATGGGACTGAGCAACATACGGGAAGCGAGCCTCTTCCCCAGGGACATACAGCGGATCGCCCCATGAAAGGTGGCGTGAAGCCGCGCAGGGAAACGAAATGGAACGCAGGGGAACCATCGACATCGACCGCCTCATCAACCTGGCCTCCTTCGAGGTGACCGGCAGGGAGAAGGAGCTCTTCGAGGAGGAGCTCGAGGAGTTCCTGGGGTACGCCCGGGTCATAAAGGGAGCGCCCCTGCACCTCCCGCCGGAGAGCCATGCCGTGGAGAAGGCGCCCCTCTTCCGGCCCGACGTCCCGGAACCGATCCAGGGAGCCGGGGAGCTCCTCGGCAATGCCCCGGCCCTCCGGGACACCGGCTACCTGGTGCCGCCCCTGGCAGGGTCCGGCGCCGGCGCGGAAACCGGGCGGGAGGAGACGTCCGCCGGGGCAGGGGAGGACGGCGCGTGGGAGGCCGTCATCGGCGTCGAAGTCCATGCCCAGCTCAGCACCAGGACCAAGCTCTTCTGCCCCTGCCCCGCCGGCTTCGGCGGCGAGCCGAACGGCTCCACCTGCCCGGTCTGCTCGGGCCAGCCCGGGGCGCTGCCCGTCCTGAACCGCGAGGCCGTGCGCATGGCCGTCCGGGCGGGACTGGCCATGGGATGCCGGGTGAACCGCCGCTCCCTCTTCGCACGGAAAAACTATTTCTATCCCGACCTGCCGAAGGGCTACCAGATATCCCAGTTCGAGGAGCCTATCTGCAGCGGGGGCTCCGTGGAGATCGAGCACGAGGGGACAAGGAAAAGGATACGACTCAACCGCATTCACATGGAGGAGGACGCGGGGAAGCTCGTCCACGTGGGCGCCCCGGGGATATGGGGCTCCACGGCGAGCGCCGTGGACTTCAACCGCTCGAGCGTGCCCCTCATCGAAATCGTCACGGAGCCGGACCTCTCCTCCCCCGGCGAGGCGCGGGAGTTCATGGCGACCCTCCGGTCGATCCTGGTGTCCCTGGGCGTGTGCAGCGGCAACATGGAGGAGGGGAACCTCCGGTGCGACGCCAACGTCTCCCTCCGCCCCCGGGGATCCCGGGAGCTCGGCGTCAAGGTGGAGATCAAGAACATGAATTCCCTGAAGGCGATCGAGCGCGCCCTGGCCCACGAGATCGCGCGGCTCGAGGTGATGAAGCGCGACGGCGTCCCCATCGTCCAGGAAACGCGGCTCTGGGACGAAAGCGGCCAGAAGACCTCCACCATGCGGAGCAAGGAGGAGTCCCACGACTACCGCTACTTTCCCGACCCGGACCTCCTGCCCCTGGACCTCGACGACGAACTGATCGAGGGTGCCGGGGCGGACCTCCCGCCCTCCCCCCTGGAGAGAAAGGAGCGCTACGAGCGTGACTACTCGTTCACGCCCCCGGAGGCGCGCCTCTTCATGGCCAACCCCGCCTACGGGGTCTACTTCGAAAAGGTCCTGGAGACCTACGGCAATCCCCGCACCCTGGCGAACTGGATCTTCGCGGAGATCATTTCCTACGAAACCGACTTCGACAGGCTCCACATCGCCCCGGAGGACCTGGCGGATTTTCTCAAAAGGATCGATTCCGGCGATATCAGCGGAAAGATCGGGAAAGAGATATTAAGGAAATCATTCGCGGAGCGGAGGGGGCTCGTGGAGATACTTGAGGCCGAAGGGCTCCGCCAGATCAGCGACCGCGGCCCCATCGAGGAGGCCGTGGAGGGGGTCATCGCCTCCTTCCCCGCCCAGGCGGAGGAGTACCGCGGCGGAAAGTCGAAGGTCCTGGGGTTCCTCGTGGGCGAGGTCATGAAGGCCACGAAGGGGAAGGCCAATCCCGCCCTGGTAAACGAGATTCTGAAGAAGCGCCTCGGATCCTGATATCCCCCCGCCGGGAGGGCGTTCCCCGAAGTGTCTTCATTTGGGTTATGCCGGGACATGATGCGGGGTGGCGCACACGAAAATCATGCCGCGCGGCATTCCCGGGAAGCGGTCCCTCCCGGGGAATGAGAGGCGGGGATATCCTAGTACCGGTCCCGTCCGCGATTCTCGGTTTTCGGCCGTGCGACGTTGACCTTGATGTTCCTTCCGAGGACCGGGGTGCCGTCGAGGCTCTGTATCGCGCTCTCCGCCGCGTTGGCGTCGGCCATTTCAACGAATCCGAACCCCTTCGAACGTCCCGAGTACTGGTCCTTGACGATCTTCACGGAGAGGACCTCGCCGTGCTGACCGAAAAGCTCCTTGAGGTTTTCTTCCGTGGCATCGTACGAAAGGTTTCCCGCGTAAATATTAACTGACATACCGCACCTCTTATAAATAATCCGCCGCTTCCTGGATGATCCCCGGAAAAGAATTCGACCATCCGCGCCGGGTTCTGCGCCTCTTCAACACGGCAATGCTGTTTCACCCGTGTCCATGGCAAGCATGTAAATTTTGCAAACGAACACTGCGTGGGGGGGCACAATGGAAGCGTACAAAATTTCGATAATCCTGGACCTATTCATTATCCGCGTCAATACAAAAATCGAACCGCGCCGATATTTTCATCCCGCCGTCATTTCACCGCCACGTGGAGCGCGGCGACGCCGCCCATGAAGGGCCTCCAGGTCACGGCGGAGAACCCCGCGGCGCGGAGCATGCCGGCAAGCTCCTCCGGCGCGAAGAAGTTGACCGCGGAATGGGCCAGGTAGCGGTACGCCCCGCGCTGTCCCGAGAGGAGGCCCCCGAGGGTCGCCACGGCGAGTTTCACGTAGAGGTCCGAGAGACCCTTCATGAAACGGGACCGGGGCCTGCTGCTCTCGACGATGACGAGCCTTCCCCCGGGTGCCAGGACCCTGAGGATCTCCGCGAGGTGGCGGTCTCGCCCGGGGTTCCGGTAGGTGAGATTCCGGAAGCCGAAGGCGATCCCCACGGCGTCGAAGCTGCCGTCCCGGAAGGGAAGGCGCGACGCGTCCCCGGCCACGAAGGGCGCTTCCGCCCCGGCGCGCGCGGCCTTCCGCCGCGCGACGGCGAGCATGGGGAGGGCGAAATCCGCGCCGGCGACGAAGGTTTCCGGGGCTTTATCCGAATAAAGGCGAATGGCCAGGTCCCCCGTTCCCGCGCAGAGGTCCAGGACGCGGCGGGGGGAGCCTGACAGGCACTCCCGGGCGGCGGCGCGGCGCCACCGCTGGTCCAGGCGGAGGGTAAAGAGCCGGTTGATGATATCGTAGCGGCGCGGCACGCCGGAAAACATGCCCTGGAGTGGTCTCGTGCCGCCCATCCTTCTCCCCGTTCCCACTGCGCCGGCCTCTACGAGGCCTGCCCGTCCCGCGCGCGGATCTGCTCGATGATTTCACGATAGCGGTCCTCGCTGATCGGGTAGCGCCAGAGGACCAGGACGCCCAGCATGAACACCAGGGCGGCGATGGGGCCCAGGAGGAGGCGAATTCCCAGCTCCGCCGTGGGGGTCTGGACCGCGTCGGCCACGTATCCCGTGAGGGAGAGGACGACCCCCGTCACCGCCAGGGCCACGGCCTGGCCGATCTTGATCCCGAAGGTCCAGATCCCGTAGAAGGCCCCCTCGGTCCGTTCCCCCGTGAGAAGATAATCGTATTCGATCGCGTCGGGGACCATGGCCCAGGGCATGGCGTAGGTGAATCCCAGGCCGATCCCCGTGGTGAACATCATCGCCAGGGAAAAGGAGGGGGGAAGAATATGGCCGAGGAAGAAAAGGACCATCACGTTGGCGGCGAAGAGGGCGAGGCCCGCGCCGTACACGATCTTCTTCCCGACCCTTTTCGACAGCGCCACGCTGACGGGGATGAAGGCGAAGGCGGTCACCAGGAGGATCAGCATGGCCGGCGTGGTGAGGGACTCGTCGCGGTGGATGTACTTGAAGTAATAGGCCGCGACGCCCATCACCACGGTGAGGGCCGTGACGTGGAGGGCGTAGACCCCCAGTATCAGGAGGTAGGGGCCGTTCCGGAAGACCTTCCGGTAGGTGCGCGCAAACCCCTCCGTGAGGATCCGGTGCCCCCCCCGGGGTTCGCGGATCGAGAACACCGTGACCAGGGCGGTTACGAACATGGCGGCGCCGAAGACCGCGCCCATGACGGAGTAGCCGGCGCTTTTATCCGGCATGAGCCCCACGATCGGCTGGGCCGCCCCGGCCCCCAGGAGCGTGCCCACGACGGCGAAGCCGAAGCGGAAGCCGTTCAGGGAGGTCCGCTCGTGGTAGTCCCGGGTCAGCTCCGGCGTGAGGGAGTTGTAGGGAATGTTCACCGCGGTGTAGGCCGTGTTGAGAAGGCAGAATGCGATGACGCCCCAGGCGACGAGGGCGCCCTGGGACGCGAGGCCCGGGTCGGTAAACATCACTACCATGGCGGCGAAGAGCGGAAAGGCGCCGAAGAACATCCAGGGGCGCCGGCGCCCCCAGCGGCTCGTCGTCCGGTCGGAGAGATAGCCGGCCACGGGGTCCGTGACCGCGTCCCAGACCTTGCCCGCGGCCACGACGGTCCCGGCGAGGAAGGGGAGAAGCCCCACGGTGTCGGTGAGATAGATCATGAGCCAGAGGCCGATGGCGGTGAAAAAGAGGTTGCCCCCGAGGTCGCAGACCCCGTACCCGAGCTTTTGCGCGACGGTCATTCGCGTGTCCTGCATGCCCTTCCTCCTCGCGTCATGAGAGAGACCATCAGCATATTCGCACGCGTTCAAATAAAAATCAATATAAATATTTTCCTTGCCTTTTCGCATATTTCGGGTGATGAGAGAAACCATGAGCGACGCATCGTCACGGGAACATCGCCGCGAATCCCCCGTCCCGGGGGAGACGCGCGTCACCGGGGGCTTCTGGGCGGAACGCCTCGCCGCGAACCGGGCCTCACTTTTCCACCAGTGGGAGCGGTTCGAAGAAACGGGGCGCCTGGACAACTTCCGCGTCACCGCGGGCATGGCCGGGGGCTTCAGGAAGGGGTTCTTCTACGACGATTCCGACGTGCACAAGTGGGCCGAGGCCGCATCCCTGGCCCTCGCCGCGGGGCCCGACCGGGAACTCGAAGGCCGCCTTTCCGAGTACATCGATCTCGTGCGCCGCGCCGCCGAGCCCGACGGCTACCTCTTCACCTACAACCAGTGCCACTTCCCCGGCGTCAGGTGGAAGAACCTCCAGATCGAGCACGAGCTCTACACCATGGGGCACCTGGTCGAGGCGGGGGTGTCGCACCGGGAGGCCACGGGACGCGGGGACCTCCTTTCCCTCGCCCTCGGGACCGCGGACCTGGTGGTGCGGGACTTCAAAGACGCGGGCCCCCCGAAAACGCCGGGCCACGAGGAGATCGAGATCGCCCTGATCCGGCTCTACCGCCTCACGGGCCGGAGTGACTACCTGGAGACGGCGCGGCGCTTCATCGAGGACCGGGGACGAATACGATTTTTCGGGCTCCGCCTGGCGGGGCAGTTCCTGAGCCAGGGTCGGCGCGCCGCGTCGGTACGGAAGCGCGGGCGCGCCTTCACCGGCGCCTCCGGAGGGGCCGGCTTCGATTTCACGGAACAGCTCGGCACGCGGGAGCCCCCGCTGCTGAAGCTCCGGTCCGCCCTGTCGTTTCTCTCCGGCGCGTTCTTCCAGCAGCACCGCCCGGTGCGGAAACAGCGCGTGCCGAGGGGCCACGCGGTCCGGTGGGGCTACCTGGCCACGGCGGCGGCGATGCTCTCCCGCGAGACCGGCGACGGACCGCTCCTGGAGACCCTCGCCGAGGCGTGGCGGCGCATGGTGACGCGCCGCGTCTACGTCACGGGGGGCGTCGGGTCGCTTCCGGTGATCGAGGGCTTCGGCCGCGACTACGAAACCGACAACCGCTACGCCTACTGCGAGACCTGCGCCGCCCTGGCCTCGATCTTCTGGAGCCGCGAGATGCTCCTGGCCACGGGGGAGGCGCCCTTCGCGGACCTCATCGAATGGCAGCTCTACAACGCCGCGCTGCCGGGGATCGCCCTGGACGGGACATCCTATCTCTACCGGAATCCCCTCCTGGCCCGGGACGTCGTGCGGAGGCCCTGGTTCGGCACGGCCTGCTGCCCCGGCAACATCGCCCGCGCCTGGGCCTCCCTTGGGGGGTACGCCTTTTCCCGCCGGGGCGGGGAGATCATGGTGCACCAGTATATCGACTGCGAATGGAAACCCGCCGATCCGGGCGCCGCGGGGATCAGGAGGATCGCCGTGACATCGGGGCTTCCCCTCGAGGGAAATGTCGTCATCGACATGGAATGCGCGGAGGGATCACGCGTCGCCCTCTCCCTGCGGATTCCCTCCTGGGCATGCAACCCCTCCATCAAGCTGAACGGGAAAACCGTTCCGCCAGGGGAGCGTCCCGCCCCGGTGCCCACGGCATCGGGCTATTCCCCCTTCGAATCGTACCATGTCCGGCTCGACGGGCCATGGAAAAAGAAGAACAGGATCCAGCTCGATCTCCCCCTGGAGATCCGCCTCCTCCGCTCCGATCCGAGGGTCCGGGGGAACCGCGGAAGGGTCGCCCTCACCCGGGGGCCCCTGGTCTACTGCGCGGAGAGCGTGGACAACCCCGGCGTTGCCGTGCCGGGGGCGTGTCTCGACCTCTCACGGCCCCTGGAAGCGGTTGCTTCGGCGCCGCATTCCTCCGGCGCCCGGGCCATTCGTGGTTTCACGCCGGAGGGGACGCCCCTCACCTTCATCCCCTACTACGCCTGGGGCAACCGCGGCCCCTCTTCAATGGAGGTGTGGGTGCGGACGGGGAGAGAGCAAAATCCTTGACGAAACCCGGGCCGGGCGTTTCCCTTGTCCCATGAGGAGGCGCCGCCACTGAGACTGGGGCGCAGAAGCGAAGGATGCGGGGAGGTGACCGCGATGAAGGGCGACCATGGACGGATACCGGCCCGTACGGGACGGTTGACCGGGCGCGAAACGGGAGACCTGGCCGGGTACGGCAGGCCCACCATCATGACCGCGGAAGGCGGGCGGCACGCCTGCTACGGCGCCGCCAGGGGCGACGCCCGGGGATGGCGGCACCGCCTCTACGCCACGGGAATCCCCTCCTGGGAGCGCTTCCAGGAATACCTCCCCGGCATCCGGAAGGACGCCTGTGCCCGGGACGACACGATTGATGTCATGGAAGGTGAAGCCCTCCGGGGAGGCGCCGGTTTCCCGGGAACGACGAAGGACCCCGGCAGGGCATAACCCGGCGACATCATGGGCGATCACAAGCTCTCATACAGGCCCATCGGCGTCATCCATACCCCGCACCGCGACCCTGAGAAAACGCCGATCCAGCCCGCCTACGCCGGGGACTTCGCGGGCGAGGTGGAGGTCTTCCCCGAATTCGAGGAGGGGCTGGCGGACATCGAGGGTTTCTCCCACATATATCTCCTCTACCACCTCCACCGCGCCGGCCCGCCGATGCTCTCGGTGAAGCCATTTTTACAAAATGAGGTCCGGGGGCTTTTCGCCACCCGGGCGCCCTGCCGGCCCAACCCTATCGGCCTGAGCATCGTGGCCCTGAAAGGGCGCGAGGGGAACGTGCTCCGCGTCGCGGGGGTGGACATGCTGGACGGCTCGCCCCTCCTGGATATCAAGCCCTACGCGGCGCGGTTCGACCGGATCGACGCCACGCGGAACGGATGGCAGGACGACGTCGACGAGGCCTCGGCGCGCAGCCTCGGCCGCCGCGACGCGCCGGGCGCCCCCGCGAAGGACCCGGGCGACGAGGTGTAACCCATGCCCACCTACGACTATCTCTGCGAATCATGCGGCCACCGCTTCGAGCGCAGCCAGGGAATCACCGAGCCCCCGGTGGAGCGGTGCCCCGAATGCGGCGAAGCCGTGCGGCGCCTCATCACCGGGGGAGGCGGGTTCATCGTCAAGGGCGCGGACCGGGGCGGGGGAGGATGTTCCCTCGAGCGGACGGGCCGCACCTGCTGCGGCAGGAGCGAACGCTGCGGCACCTCCTCCTGCGAAGAATGACGGGGGTATTGCCCCCTCCCCCTGCCCGCGTGAATCCCGCCGCCCTCGCGCCGGGCCGCGGTTGGCTTGACAAACCGGCGGGGAGACTGATACCCTGGATACCGCAAGGGGGCCGAAACGCATGAACACGCCGGAACACCTCCACCTCGGACGGATGAACGATCCCGACTGTTCCGCCTATTTCAAGGGGATCTGCGGCGAGGATATGTAATTATACCTTATAATTAAACACGACCGGGTCGAAGAAATCCGTTTCTTC
>CAZKPR010000011.1:27255-40238 GCA_964554685.1 uncultured Leptospirales bacterium
ACACCATGCTCTGCGGCGAGACCGCGGCGCGCCTGGCCGAGGGGAAGCTTGTCGACGAGGTGATGTCGATCTCCCCCGGGGCCATTATCCGGGAGTCCGGGGGCCTGCCCGATGACCATCTCCACTGCGCCATCCTGGCGTCCATGACCCTCTACCGGGCCCTGGCGGATTATCTGTACAAGAGACAGTGGTGACGCCATGGCCCGTGCGAACATGAAGAAAAAAAACCAGCAACTCCAGATCGGCATCGTGGGTCTCGGACGGATCGCGGACCTCCACTGGCCCGGCTACGCGGGGAACCGCCTGGCCCGGGTCTACGCCGTGTGCGACGCAAACGGGGACCTCGCCGCGGCCCGGAAGAAGGAATGGAAGGCGGAGCGCGCCTACGCGGACTTCGGTGAGATGCTCGCGGACCCCGCCGTGGACGCCGTGGAGATCCTTACGCCGCAGCGCCTCCACGAGGAGATGGCGGTCGCGGCGGCCGGGGCGGGAAAGCATGTCGCCCTCCAGAAGCCGATGACCACGGACCTCGCGAGCGCCGACCGGATCCTCCGGGCCGCGGAGAAGAGCGGCGTCCTCTTCAAGGTCACGGAGAACTACGTCTTCTACCCGCCGATCCTCCTGGCGCGGAAGCTGATCGACGACGGCGCCATCGGCGCGCCCCAGGGGCTGCGGATCAAGCTCACGTCGGGCGGCTCCGGGGGCTGGGACGTCCCCGCGTCCTCCTGGGAATGGCGCATGCGGGAGAAGGCCGAGGGCCGGGGCATGCAGACCTTCGACCACGGCCACCACCTCTATTCCACGGCGCGCTTCCTCATGGGGGAGGTGGAGCGCCTCGCGGCGTGGATCGATTCCGTCGACGGCGTCGTCGACTCGCCGGCTACGATCATGCTCAAATTCGCGGGGAAGACGGCCCACGGCGTCATCGACTACACCATCTCCCCGGACCTCGCCCTCCCCTCGCGCTACTACGCCAACGACGAGTGGATCGAGGTCACCGGGAGCGCCGGGATCATCGTCATCAACCGCTGCACGGGGCTCCTGCGCCCGGGCCCCGTCCTGGGGCTCTTCACGGGGAAAAAGTGGAAGTGGTTCAACGAGAAATCGGACTGGCGCGAGGGCTTCATCGGCGCGACGCATAACTTCATACGCGCCATCCGGGGCGAGGAGGAGCCGAACCTCTCCGGCCCGGCGGGGCGCGAAGTGCTCCGCGTCGCCCTGGCCGTGGCGCAGTCGGCGCGGGAGCGCCGTGAGGTCTATCCCGGCGACATGGGCCGCGCCTTCCCCCGCCTGCGCGCCCTGGCGCGGCGGCGCCGCGAGACGCGGGGCGCGCGAAGCCCCCGTGGCGACCATGCGAGGGAAGGCGATCCCCTCATGGCGGCGCGCCTGATCGAGGGCCTTCCCGGCCGCTATGACCCGGCGGCGGTGCCCCGGTGGCGCTGCCTCGCCGGCATCGAGGTGCTCCCCGAGGGAGGCGCCCCGGCGTCCTCCTACGTGCTCCGGGTCGGAAAGGACGGGGCGCGCATCGCCGGTGGCGCGGCGCCGCAATCCGCCGCCGTGGTCCTCGCCGCCCCCGCCGGGACCTGGGCGGCCATCCTCTCCGGGGGCGAGTCAATCGAATCGGCCTTTCTCCGCGGCGCCCTCGCGGTGCGGGGCAAAGCCGAGGAGGGACTCAAGCTCAAGGCCGCCTTCCGGCTCTGACCGGGCACCCCATGGGCACGCGATACGCCACCATCTGCGCCTGCGCCTCGCTCCTGGTCTTCGCCATGTCCATGACCGTCATGGGCCCCGCCGTGGACGCCATGGCCGAAAACTATGCCGTGGAGCCGGGGCGCCTGGGAATGCTGGTAACCGCCCTCTCCCTGGGGTTCATCGCCGCGGTCTCCCTGGCGGGAATCGTCATGGACCGCCTGCCCCTGAGGCCCCTCTTCATCGCCGGGCAGGCCGCCGTGGCCCTCTCCCTGGGGGGCATCGCCCTCAGCGCCCGAATCGAAACGGGACTCGCCTGGTTTTTCCTCCTGGGCCTCGGGGGGGGCCTCGTCCAGATCTCGGCGAACACCCTGGTCGCCTCGGTCAACCCGGAAAGCAGGGCATCGTCCCTCACCTTTCTTCATATCTTCTACGGCACCGGGGCCCTGGCGGGGCCCCTGGTCGCGGGAAGCCTCCTGGAAAAGGGCTTTCCCTGGACCACGATCTATGTTCTCCTCGCCGGCCTCGCCGCGGCCGTGGCGCTCCTCATCCTCCCGGCGCGGTTTCCCCGCCTGCACCGGGAGCCCGGCGTGTCCTTCACGGGGCTCCTGAAGAACGGCCACGTGCTCCTGGTCTCCCTCGCGGCGGTGCTCTACGTGGGGATCGAGATGGGGATCAACAGCTGGTCCGTCATCTACCTGGAGCGGCACCTCTCCATGGGGAAACTTACGGCGAGCTCGGTCCTGAGCTACTTCTGGTTCTTCGTTACGTTCGGGAGGCTCATCTGCATGCGCCTGGCGCGGCACATGAGGGCCGGGACCCTCCTGGTACTGCTCTCGGCGGGGGGCGCTCTCGCCTTCGCCCTGTTTTACGCGACGGGAAGCGGCGCCGTGGCGGGCGTCGCCCTCTCCATGGTGGGCCTCTTTTTCTCCGGCATATTCCCGATACTCATCAGCCTGGGGAGCGACGCCTTCCCGGGGAGGATCGGCGGGGTCACGGGGATCCTCCTCACCTCCCTGGGCGTGGGCCTCATGATCTTCCCCTGGGCCGCCGGGGAGATCGGGGCGCGGTGGTCCCTCTCCACGGGGATGCTCTTCCTGGGGGTCATCCACGCGGCCCTCGTGGCCGTTTCATGGGCCCTGGCGCGCCGGGGCCGCGCCCTATGAGAGAAGGGCCAGGGCCTCGCGGCCCGTCATGCCCGCGGCGACCCCCCGCCGCGCCGCCGCCGGGGTCACCTCGGCGATCCGCGCGTCGAGGAGGTCCTCCGGCGTGACCAGGGGCCTCTCCGGCGTCCCCCGGGCGATCGCCACGGCGAAGCCGAATTTCTCCGACACCGCGGGGTCCACGATCCCGCAGGCCACGAGGCCCCGCGGCGCGACGATGATGACGAACTGGCCCCCTTCCCAGGCCGCCTGGAGTCCCGTGGCCGCGGCGCCACCGGAGCCCACCGGTACGATGGTAATCATGCAGTCACCTCCCGTATTGACGGCATCCCTGCCGTGAAATGGCGGCGCGGGAACGTGCGGCCCGTGCCGGATTCCCCCCGTCGGGCCGCCCCGTGGCAGTACGCCGCCGGGTAATTTTTTACTTGCTCCCCCCGGCAGGGCAATTACTATTTATGGCCACGCGTCAATGCATCGCGGGAGCGCCTCCCCGCGAACCGAGGAGGAAAGGATGGCGAAACGCGACACCCGGTCGGAGCTTCAACGGCAGGAATACGCGGCCCGCATCAACAGGGTGATGGACCATATCGAAAGGAATATCTCCTCCCCCCTTTCCCTGGCCTCCCTGGCCCGGGTGGCGAATTTTTCACCCTTCCATTTCCACCGCATCTTCACCGCCATGACGGGGGAGCCCCTGAACCGCTTCATCCAGAGGCTCCGCGTTGAAAAGGCGGCGACCATGCTCGCCGCCTCGCCGCGGATGTCCGTCACGGAGATCGCCCTGGCCTGCGGCTTCTCCGGGTCCGCCGCCTTCGCGCGCTCCTTCAGGGAATGCTTCGGGATGAGCGCCACGGCGTGGCGGTCCCTCGCGGAAAGGGAAAAAAGCAAGATCCGCACACAGAAAAGCAAGAACGGCAAAGCGAAGCGCAAGGAGGGGAAAGACAGGCCCGGCGAAACCGGCTACACTGGAAGCGTCAGATCATACGAAAGGAGGAACGACATGACGCACAGTGCAAGCGTGAAGGTGAAAGACCTTCCCGAAATGACGGTGGCCTACGTGCGCCACACCGGCCCCTACAAGGGCGACGGCGCCCTCTTCGGGAGGCTCTTCGGCAGGCTCTGCGCCTGGGCGGGGCCGCGGGGCCTTCTCAACGAATCGGCGCGCATGCTCGCGGTCTACCACGACAACCCCGACGTGACCGACGACGAGCGCCTCAGGGTGAGCGTATGCGTCACCGTGCCGGAGGGGACGAAGGTGGACGGGGAGATCGGCCTCATGAAGGTCCGGGGGGGCGCCTACGCCGTGGGGTCCTTCGAGCTCGCCGAGGACGAGTACCAGGGGGCCTGGGACGCGCTCTTCGGCGGGTGGATGCCGGGAAGCGGCTACCAGCCCGACGACGGGCCCTGCTTCGAGCTCTTCAGGAACGACCCCGCCACGCATCCCGAGGGGAAATGCCTTGTGGACATCTGCGTTCCCGTGAGGCCGATGTAATGCCGCTTGAAGGCGGGGCCACAGGGCCCCGCCTTCAAGCGACACCCCGGACCGTGGAAGTACGCACGTTTTTTCTTGCATAAATAGTTTTTTTTTGCACTATTGACCAAAAAACGACACAGTAGTAATAGAAGGTCAATCAAGGGGATGGCGCGACGTCATGAAGCCGCATTGACGCGTCCCGTGATACGACGAGAAATACCGATACCCAGGGGAGGAAACTGATTTGAAATTCCGATTCTTCGCAACGATCATTGTCCTTTTTCTCGCGATACTCATCACACCGATCGCCCGCGCCACGGGCGTGGGGCTGAGCGTCTCGGGAGGTCTTTCGGAAATTACCCTGAAGCGCAACTACAATGACGGGAGCACCGCATCGTATTCACTCACCGAGTATCTGGCCGGCGCCGGTATCGTCGTCGATACCGCCGTGGCGGCAGACAGGCTTTTCAACTACCGCTGCAACCTGACCTACCACAACTCCTTCACGAAGGACGTTTCCATCTTCAGCAGCCTGAGCTACCACCGCGTTCTCTGGACCAACAGTTTCGGCTTCGGCTTTTTCCGGACCGGTTCGGTGCGCATCTGGGCGGGACCGCAGGTAGGCCTTTCCTACGATTTCGCATACAACGCCCGGAACGCCGGTTCGGGGGTGGATGATCCTTTCATGATGGGCTACCTCGGCGTCGTCCTCGGCTTCAACTTCCACGCGGGAGACCATTTCACTTTCAGCCTCGACCTCGGCGCACGGGGGGGATACGGCGGCCTTCTTGACGGTTCCGGGGTGCGCGTAACACGACTCGAGCCCTTCCTGAACGTCGCATTCATCGGAAGGATCGGGGACACCCTCGGTGAAACAAAGCCGAAGATGAAAATCGAAATTCAAGGGATGAACTGATTCATCGCCAGGGACCGACCCCGCCGTCATATCCTCCCCAGGGCGACGAGGGCGGAAAGGACGCAGAGGGCGATCGATGCCCCGCCGGTCAGGATGGTCACGGGCCGCGCCAGGGACCTTGCCATCATGATGAGCCGGAGCGGCACGGCGCCGGAGAGCGCGAGGGAGAGGATGTAGCCGTACAGGGGTTCGGGGGAAACCGCCGAAAAATAGGCGACCATCGTCATGTTGTAGAAGCAGGCCAGGGATGCCGCGGCGGCGGCCCCGGCGTTCGCCAGCCCCAGTGAGATCATCTCCCCGGCGAAGGAGTCGCTGATCCTGGCAATGACCCTCTCTCTCAACAGGGGCATGAAGGCTCCCGCGGCCAGGCCGAGGATGATCATGATAACGCCGATCAGCATGAAGCGGCACTCGATCCCGTGCCGCCCCCCCCCGGCATAGACCGCCAGGAGCGCCGGTCCCTCGATGAGGGCGACGAGCACCACGATAAAGAGCAGGAAGGAACCGATGCCGCCGGCGGCCTTCCGGTCCTCTTCCCTCAGCGATGCGAGGAGGGGGACCGCGTGCCAGGGCAGCACCAGGAAAAAGAGCATCATGAGCGTGAATGCCCCGTTCATGCCGAGGTAGTCGGGGAGGATCTTCGCCTTCTTCAGAAGATCGGGAAGGAAAAGCCACGCGTGAAGGGCCAGGATGATATCGTAGATGATTTCATCCGGGTACAGCCTCAGCAGCTCAGATCGCGTCATCGCGCCCTCCTTCCGGCCGATCGTCGCGCGGGCCCGGGTCCGCGCCGGTTTATCGTACCACCCGGGATCGGCTTTTTCAAGAAAAAATCCTTGTCCTCACCATGCCCCCGGTCCATTCTTCCGCCACGGGACACCGCCCATGAAGATCAGGATCACCAATCTCGGCTGCCGGCTCAACCGCTCGGAGATCGAATCGATCTCCACGGCGCTCCAGGAGATGGGTCACGAGATCGTCCCCGGGGACGACGCGGACCTATTCATCATCAACTCCTGCGCCGTCACCCTGAAAAGCCAGGGCGCGACCATGCGGCACCTGAAGCGGTTCAGCGAACTGGCGGCCCGCCGGGGAGGGCGCGTCATCATGGCGGGGTGCGTCGCGGAGCGTCTCCGGAGGGAAGGGAACGTGTTCCACGTGCCGAACGACCACAAGGCAATGATACCGGAGATCGTGGAGCGGTGGGAGGATTTCGGCGCGCCGCCGGCGCCGGAGAGCGCCCGCTTCGATTACACCCTCCCGGTCAGGGCCTCCACCACGAGGGCGAACCTGAAAATCCAGGACGGCTGCGGCAACTTCTGCTCCTACTGCATCGTGCCCCTGGTGCGGGGTGCGCCGCGGAGCAAGCCCCGGGACCTCGTCCTCGACGAGTGCGCGCGTCTCGTCGCCGCGGGCTTCAGGGAGATCGTGCTCACGGGGGTGATGATCGGCAACTACTCCCGGGAGGGAAGCGGCGACGGAAGCGAGCTGGCCGATCTCGCCGGGGCCATCCTGGACCTTCCGGGGCGCTTCCGCCTTCACCTCACCTCCCTCATGCCGGTCTGCGTGACGCCGAAACTGACGGAACTCCTCGGCCATGAAAAAATGGTGAAGCACCTCCACCTCTCCCTTCAGAGCGGAAGCGACGCCGTCCTCCGGCGGATGAACAGGCCCTACGGCCGGAAAGAGTACCTCTCCCTGAGCGGGCGCCTCCGCGCCGCGGTCCCTGACATCAACCTCACCACGGACATCATCGCGGGCTTCCCCGGCGAGACGGAGCGCGACTTCCTCGACACCCTGGGCCTCGTCCGCGACGCGGGGCTCTCCCGCGTCCACGCCTTCCGCTACTCCCCGCGCCCCGGCACCGCCGCCGCCGCCATGCCGGACCAGGTCCCGGAAAAGGTCAGGCGCGAGCGAAGCGCGCGGCTCATCAGCGTGAGCGAGGCGCTGGCCCTGGCCTACCGCGCCCGCTTCCAGGGGCGCCGGAGCCTCTTCCTGAGCGAGCGCGCCCGGGGAGGCCGCACCTCCGGGTTCAACGAGTACTATCTCCCCATCGAGGTGGCGGGGACGCTCCCCCGCGGGGAATTCTATTCCGTGATCACGCGGCTGCAGCCGGAGAGGGAGGCCCTGGCCGGGGACGTTGCGCGGGAATGAAGGTCACCGCGCCAGGAAGTGCGCGAGGCCGCGCTCCAGGGCGACGCACGCGGCCATGATGAGTACGAACCAGGCGAGAAGCAGGCGGTACCGCGGGGCCCCCTTCTCCCGTGCCGGTCCGCTTTCCGGCCCCGCCGCGGGACCCCCCAGGCTCAGGAGCCGTCCCAGGCCCATGGTCACGGCGAGGCCGGTGACGTTCCACCACATCCAGGATATCCTTCCCTCGAAGAACATCCAGAGCACGAGGTTGAGGGCCACCCCGGCGGCGAGCCCCGCGAGGGCGGCCCACCCCCGGGCCCGTCGAGAAAGTATGCCGAGGAGAAAGACCCCGGCCACGGGCCCGTAGAAGGCGGAGCCGATCTTGTTGATCAGCTCGATCACGGTCTCCGACCGCCCCGCCATGGCCATGGCGAAGGCGATGGCCAGCCCCCCCCAGGCCACGGTGATGAGGCGCGAGTAGAGGACCTTGCGCCGGTCCGGGAGAGCGTCGATCCCCGGGGCGATCCGCCGCGCGAAGTCCTCCCAGGTCACGGCGCTCAGGGAGTTGATCGTCGAGTCGATGCTCGACATCGACGCCGCCAGTATCCCCATGACGATGACCCCCAGGAGGCCGTCGGGAACGTAGCGCACGAAAAAGCGGGGCATCAGGTAGTCGGGAGGCGCCCCCGCGAGGCTCCCGGCGAAATCGGGATGGGACGCGAGGAAGGGTATCATCAGGAGGCCGATGGCGCAGTAGGTGAGGACCAGGGGGAACCTCGCGACGCCGTTCAGCACCAGGGCCTTCGCCGCGCTCCCCATGTCCCTCGTGGCGAGGAGGCGCTGGGCCTGGCTCTGGTCGCAGCCGTAGTAGGACACGTAGAGGAACACCCCGCCGAAGAGCATGGGCCAGAAGGAGAAGGTGCGGCCGTCCCCGATCCCCGTGGAGGCGGAGTCGAATACCGCCAGTCGACCGGCATCCGCGGCGGAAAATGAAAGACCGGGACCGATGGCCTCCACCATTATCCAGAGGCAGGCCAGGCTCCCGATCCAGAGGATCACGAGCTGCAGCAGGTCGCTGTAGATATCCGCCCGTATGCCACCGAGGGATGTGTACGCCAGGGATACCGCGCCCACAAGGAGGATCGTCCGGCCGATGCCCAGGCCCAGGAGGGCGCTCGCCACGTAGGAGGTGGCGAGCAGTATCACCCCCGCGCCCAGGGAGCGGTTCACCAGGAAGATAAGCCCCATGGCGAGACGAGAGGGGGCCCCGAAGCGGCCCTCCAGGTACTCGTAGATCGTCGTTCCCCCGCGCCGCCAGTACACGGGGAGGAGGACCATGATGATAATGATCATGGCCAGGGGCACGGCGAGCTCGTACTGGAGCCAGATGAGCCCTCCCCCCTCCCTGAGGGCGATGAAGGCCGGGGCGCCGATGAGGCTGATGGTGCTCACCTGGTTGGCCATGAGGGAGGAGCCCACGAGCCAGAAGGGAACGGCGCGGCCCCCGAGGTAGTAGTCCTCCTGGCTCTCCTGGGTTCGGCCCACGCGGTAGCCGAGCCAGAGCATGAAGGCGATATAGGCCCCCACGATGATCCAGTTGACCGGGGCCATGGCCCTCTGCCGGTTACCCGATGATCCTGAAGAGCGCCTTCAAAAGGCGGATCTTCCTCCCGTAGGGAGGATAGCGGAGCATCATGTCCGGCCGGTTCGAGCGCGTGAGAATGCCCCGCTGGTGCGAAAAGGTCTCGAAGCCGGAGCGCCCGTGGTAGCGCCCCATGCCGCTGTCGCCGATTCCGCCGAAGGGAAGCTCCTGGCTCCCCACGTGGGACACGGTGTCGTTGATGCATCCGCCCCCGGAGGAGGTCCTGGCAAGGAGACGCTCACGCTTCTTCTCGTCCTTCGAGAAGTAGTAGAGCGCCAGGGGCCGGGGAAGGCGGTTCACCATGGCGATCGCCTCGTCGAGGTCTTTGAAGGTCAACACGGGGAGAAGGGGGCCGAATATCTCCTCCTCCATGATCGGGTCCCTGTGGGTGACGCCCTCAACGATGGTGGGGGCGATGTATCTCGTCTTCCGGTCGCTCTCCCCGCCCTGGACGATCTTTCCCTTTTTTGTCAATTTCATGATCCGGTCAAAATGGCGCTCGTTGATGATCCGCGCGTAATCGGGGCTCTCCCGCGGCTCCTCGCCGTAGAACGAAAGAATGGTCTTCTTCAGCTCCTCGACAAAGGCCCTCTGGACATTTTTGTGCACCAGGAGGTAATCCGGGGCGAGACAGGTCTGGCCGGCGTTGAAGAACTTGCCCCAGCAGAGGCGCCGCGCCGCGACGGGGAGGATCGCGTCCTCGTCCACGATTACCGGGCTCTTCCCCCCGAGCTCAAGGGTGACCGGGGTCAGGTGCTCCGACGCGGCGCGCATGACGATGCGTCCCACGGCGGTCCCGCCGGTGAAGAAAATGTAATCGAACCTCTCCGCCAGGAGGGCCTGGGTGGTCTCAACCCCGCCCTCGACCACTGTGATGTACTCCCCGGGGAAGGTCTCCTTGATTATTTTCGCGATGACCTTCGCCGTGGCGGGGGCCAGTTCCGAGGGCTTTAACACCGCGCAGTTCCCCGCGGCGATGGCCGCCACCAGGGGGGCGATGAGGAGCTGGAAGGGATAGTTCCAGGGGCTGATGATAAGGGCCGTGCCGTAGGGCTCGTAGCGCACCTCGCTGGTCGAGTAAAAGTGTATGATCGGGGTCTTCACCCGGCGCGTCTTCGCCCAGGACCCGAGCTTCCAGATGGCATGCCGTATTTCCGGGTAGAGAATGCCGATCTCGGCGGCGTAGGATTCGAAGGGGGGCTTCTTCAGGTCCTTCCGGAGGGCCTCCATGATGTCGCCCTCGTTCTTCCTGATGGCCTTCCTCAGGCGCCGGAGCTGCTTCCTCCGGAAAGACAGCTTCCTGGTCTCGCCCGTCGCGTAGAACTTCCTGATCTTCTCTATTCTGGATTCAATCGCCTTGCGCGACATGATCGTCCTCCTTGCGCGTTCTTCGTCGTCGTTGTTTCACCTGTGAAGACTAGACGGGACAGGGACGCCGGTCAAGTATAATTGGCCGGCCCTCACGGTAAATGCGCGCGGGATCCGTACCGTTTTTTTATCTGCCGAATCAGTAACAGTCTGCCGAACATGTGTACTAAAGACCGACACCCCCTTGATCGCGCATCATTGGAATGTCACCGACATCACGAGGGAGACACCAGGACCATGACCGTACCGCGCACGACCGCGCTTCCCCTTCTCATCGCCTTTCTGCTCCTCCTCACCCATTGCTCCGGGACCCCGGGGACGGAGGGCCTGGTCGGCACGTGGGAACTGGAGGGACGCGCCTGCGACGCATCGGGCGAGTGCGGAAAGGAGATCATCGTGGACGGGGACGCCGGCGAGACCTTCACCGCCGACGGCCTCTACCTTTCCCGGCGCTCCAGGAGCACCTACCATGTTGAGGACGGCAGTATCTACCTCGGCGGTTCTGAAAAAGAGCGCGGCGACCTGCGCGGAGAGATCGTCTCGATCAGGGGAGCGACGATGCTTCTGAAAACGGGGAATGAGATCATGCGCTATCGGCGGAGGGACAACGCGCGGTAGCACCGGGCTATCAGGCGCGGATCCTTTTCACCATCCTTACCTCGTTTCCCCTCCCCCTGAACTCCACCTCGTCGAATATCTTGCGCGCCATGAGAAGGCCCCGGCCGTGCGCCCGGAGCAGGCTGTCATGGTTATCCGCACCGCTCGTGAAATAGGTCTCGTAATCGAATCCCGCGCCGTCGTCCACCACGAGGTAGACCGCCTCATCGGAATCTATGCTGAATTCGATCCTGACCCGGCGGTCCCGGTACCGCGGGTCGGCCTGGCGCCCGGAAACGAATTCGGAATAGTTTTTCGAGCTCAGGGCCTCGGTTTTTTCATGGAAGCCGATTTCAAGGTTGCCGTGCTCGATGGCGTTAATGAGGACTTCCACGAAGGCCATGCGCAGAAGCTCCACGGTGTCGTCCTCGAGATAGCGCTTCAGGTTCCTGGTGACGCGGTACGCCACGTCCCCCACCATGAAAAGCTGGTTGCCCATGACCAGGTGCTGCGTCTCGGAGCTGAAGAATTTAAGGAGTTCGTCGTCAACGACGCGATAGGCCCTGCCGATTATCCGGTCCCCCCCGGCGACGTCGATCCTTTCGAGGCGCACGTTCAACTCCACCGGTTCGTCGTTGAAGTTCGACCTGAACACCGCCTTGAAGCCCAGGGGATGCCGGTTCCGTTCGAACGACTCCATCTTCTCTTGCACGAAATCATGGGGAACGAGGTCCCCCCCGGAAGGCACGTAGAGCAGGTCGAGGAAACGTTTCGAGACGATTTCCTCAGGCCTCAGGTTCAGATGGTTCACCACCGCCCGGTTGACGGTGACAATTCTCCATTCCTCGTCGAGGGTGAAGATGATATCGTTCGCACCCTCGAAGAGGCTCTTGTATCTCCGCTCGCTCTCCTCGAGCCTCCTGTCGTATTCGAAACGGGTAAAGGCGGTTTCCAGGGCCACCAGGAGGTCTTTCTCGCGGTAGGGCTTCACCACGAATCCGAAGGGAAACGACTTCTGGATCTCCTCCACGGTCTCGCGGTCGGAGTACGCCGTGGCGTAAACGATGGGAACGCTGGCCCTCTCCTGGATAACCCTGGCGGCAGTGATTCCGTCGAGTTCGCCGGGGAGTTTCACGTCCATGAGGACCAGGTCCGGCGAGGTTTCGACGCATCCGGCAACCGCCTCCTCGCCGGTGCCGGCGATACCGGCGATTTCATAACCGAGGCCGATGAGCGTCTTTTCCAGCTCCATGGCCACGATGCGGGAATCCTCGACGATGTAGATCTTTTTCCCCAACGTGGTTCACCTCGCCGCCCCCGGGGGCCCACTCGCATGAAACACCGGGTAGTATACCCCCGTCACATGACCTGTCAACGATAATTGCCCCGGAAGTCGCGTGAAAAAAGAGTTGTGCCGCGCGGGGGAGGGTGTATACTTCACGCACCGGACCCCATGCATGGCGGGCGTTGACGCCGCCCGGTTCCCAGGACACCGTATCTTCCCGGGAGGACTAATAATGACCGCGACGATTCGCTTGACGCCGATCCTCCTCTTCGCCTTCATCCTCACCGCGGAAGCGCCGGGGGCGGACAGGACCGAGGATGAATTACGCGCCGGCATCATACGCACGGCGAAGAAACACCTCGGCGCCCTCTACCGCTACGGCGGCATGGGCGCCCGTGGATTTGACTGCTCGGGTTTCGCCCAGTTCGTGTACCGCGAAAACGGCATCACCCTCCCGCGGTCGACCGTCGATCAATACGAGCAGGGAAGAAAAATCGACCTCGCGGACGCGAAGCCCGGGGACCTTCTCTTTTTCAAGATATACAGGAACCGGGTGTCCCACGTCGGGATCTACGTTGACGCACACACCTTCATCCACGCCCCCACCTGGGGAAAGCGGGTATCCTTCGCTAACATGAACCTTGACTACTGGAAGAGTACCTTCGTGGGCGCCGCCTCCTATAACGGCGACGAGAGAAGACCGGAGAAGGTCGAAG
>CAZKPR010000011.1:40248-41091 GCA_964554685.1 uncultured Leptospirales bacterium
GGGCCGCCCCCATTTATGGGGCCGGGTTTTTACCGGGTAATTCCTATTTCCGGCCCCCCGTTCGGGTCCCTTTACCGGTAAAAAATCGGGTTTTTTTAATATTGTGGAGCTGGGCGATCAGCTTCACCCCTTCATCCACCACGCCATCCATGGGAACGTCCAGGTATTTTTCCCTGTGAAGCACGAAGAAGTAGAAGCTGAGGCGGAGGATCGCGCCAAGTATCGCGTTGCTCGCCATTTCGACATTTATGTCTTCGGGGATGTTGCCCCACTTCTGGCCCAGCCTGATGTCATGAATAACGATTTCCAGGACCTTGTCCTCGAACTGCCGAATCACCGGCTCGAAGGCCTGGTTCACCCCGACGGAGATGCGGAGGATGATGTTGGTGCGGTCCTCGTTTTCCCGGAAGTAGGCCGCGGTGCGGCTGAGCCGATGGTGAAGGAAACTGATCGCGTAATGCCCGGCGGGGAGGTCGCCCCCGAAGTCGCTCATGGTGACGGCAATGGACTTCTCCCACTCCTGCATATAGGATCCGAGGAGGGTTGTGAAAATCTCTTCCTTGTTCTTAAAATACTGGTAGATTGTCCCTTTCGCCACATGGCCCATTTTCACGATATCGGAGACCTGGGTCTCGTAATATCCCTTTTCAGAAAAGGCCTTTTCCGCGCATCTAAGGAGGCGGGACTTTGTCAGTTCGCCCTTTGTCATTGCCAGCGCTATCCCCTGTCCCTGAAACACCGGCGTATTACGGCCGTGGCTTCTGACCGACATCTCATTTTTTCCTAATTTATTCATGGGTTGATTAATATGTCAATGGATAGTTCGATGATATTGTAATCAAT
>CAZKPR010000012.1:0-22289 GCA_964554685.1 uncultured Leptospirales bacterium
CGAGTATGCGCGTGAAGATGGTATAGTCGAAGATCTCGCCCAGGTCAAGGGGGTTCTGGTGGGCGATGATGTTGGTGTCGTAAAGGCCCCTGATCGTTTCGATGAAGGCGGGGGGGAATTCGATCAGCTCGAAGCCGTATTTCGAGCACGCGTCCACGGTGATGACGGCGTGGCCCCCCGATCGGGAAAGGACCGCCACCCTGTTGCCCGTCATGACCGGAAGCTTCAGCGTCTTGGCGGCGATGATGAGCTCATCCTCGCTCTTCACGCGGATCGCCGCGGCCTGGTGAAGGGCCGAGCCCACCACGTCATCGCTGGCCGAGAGAGCGGCGGTGTGCGACTGGGCGATTTTCGCGCTCATGGGCGTGCGGTTCGATTTCTGTATCACGATCGGCTTCGCCGATCGCATCGCGGCGTTGAAGAAATCCCTGCCGCGGCTGAAGCCCTCGAGGTACATGAGGACGGCGCTTGTTTTCCCGTCCTTCACGAGGTACTCCAGGCAGTCCACCTCGTCGATGTCGAGCTTGTTTCCCACGGCGACGAACTTGTTGAAGAAGATGTGGTTCTCGTTGGCGATACGCATGTAGGTGTCGCCCACGCCGCCGCTCTGGGACACGATGGAGAGAGGCCCTGTCTTCAGCGGATTGTTGAACACGGCGAAGGGCATGAAGAGCTGGTTCTCGGTGTTGATGGTGCCGATGCAGTTGGGCCCGATGATGCGCATGCCGTGGCGGCGGGCGATCTCCAGGACCTCTTCTTCTAGGGACCGGTTGTCCCTTGAGTATTCGGTGAAGCCCCCGGACTCGATGACGACGCGGCGGATCCCCTTTTCGCCGCACTCGGTCAGTATGCCCGGCACGGTCTTTGCCGGGGTTATAATAATCGCCACATCGGGAACTTCTGGGATCTCGCTGACACTGGCATAGACGGGTCTGCCCCTGAGCTCTCCCGCGTCCCTCCCGACGCCGTAGAGGCGGCCCGTGAATCCCATCTGGATATTGTTGGAGAGTATGATGTGGCCGAGATTGACGCGTTTGAGGGAAACGCCGATCACCACGAGGCTTTCCGGATAGAAGAATTTTTCCATGATTAATGCCCCTCCGTATCCGTGCTGTATCCAGTGAACCAGGGTGCGCGGGGAGGTCAATACAATAATGCCCCCGCCGGGCAAATCGGGGAATGAGGCTGACGGCAGGATATCACGGCTCGTCTTTTAGAATGAAGCCGTAGTGTTTCTGCGCGCAGTCGGGGCAGACGCTGTGGGTGAAATCGGCACGGGAGTGGTCCGCTATGTATTTTTCCATGGGATACCAGGTTTCGTCCCGGTCCCTGATTTTCTTGCAGAAACTGCATACGGGTAGAAGGCCCTCGAGTACCTTGACCTCGGTCTTAAGATTCCAGGTGAGACGCGATACCTTATCGACCAGAAACAGTATCAGTATGAAGACGATGAGCCTGATGGCAGTGTTGATGACCATGCTTGCCAGTGACTGTTCCTGGTGCCAGAGGCAGGGGAAAAGAACGCCGCTGACGGCACCACCCATGAGGGATATGAGGAAGGCGAGGACCCTGCCATTATACCACGCGGCCAGGGCAAGGGGAAGGAGTATGAAAACCGGGAACTGTATCATGGGGCCCGAGAGGTAATCGACCCATAGGACGAGGATGGTGAGCGCGGTCCAGATAATGCCCAGGACCGCGCGGGACTTCAAAAAGGAAGGTGTCGCATGAGGGAACATCGATTTGCTCCCAGTCGTCGATTCACCGGGCCCGGGGGATGGCGGAAGTCATCTGTCAGGTGCCCTGTCTGCTACGTCCCCTGAAACAGAGAACCCGGGAAGGGGGGCGTGCCTTTTCCCGCTTAACGCTTCTGTGATTCTTATAGAAGTGGAATGATTACTCCCAAGATAATCCACTACAGATGAGGGATCCCCTGTCAAGAAAAAATTGAGGGACCGGAGGCCTGAAGGGAATGGGTTTGCGCTGCTTCCACCGGTGACTGCAACGGCATTCTGATAATGATAAAGAATTGACATCGTGTGTATCCATGACGACAATACAGGGCAGGTGAATTGATCTGCCCCGCTCAAAAACGAATGATGTCCTGACGGGGTGGTATGGGAGGAATGCCATGTGTGGCGAGCGCTGGTCCGTCGAGAGGGCGCGGGAATGGTGCGACGCCCGTGGGTGGCTCGCGGGGTGCAATTTCATCCCCTCCACGGCGGTGAACCAGCTCGAAATGTGGCAGGAGGAGACCTTTGACGAGGCAACCATACGCCGCGAGCTGGGATGGGCCGCGGGACTCGGGTTCACTACCGTCCGCGTCTATCTCCACGACCTCGCCCGGGAGGGGGACCGCGAAGGGTTCTTCCGACGGATCGACCGATTTCTCACCATCGCGTCGTCCCTCGGCATCGCCACGCTCCCGGTGATCTTCGATGACTGCTGGCACCGGGATCCGCGTTCCGGGAAACAGCCCGAACCGCTGCCGGGGGTCCACAATTCACGGTGGCTCCAGTCCCCCGGAATGGCGGTCCTGAGCGACAGGGGCGCGTGGCGCCGCCTTGAGGCGTACGTGAAGGACCTCCTCGGGGTCTTCGGACGGGATGAGCGGGTCCTCGCCTGGGATCTCTACAACGAAAACGGCAACTTCTTTCTTCCGGCCCTTTCGATGGCGCAGCCCCGGAAGGCCCTTGCCCTGGCGGGCATCCTCCTCCGGAGAGTCATGCTTCCGAATCGTTCCCTGGAACTTCTGGAAGAGACCTTCCGATGGGCCCGGGCCTGCGCCCCGGTCCAGCCCCTCACCGCGGGAATCTGGTTCCCGGATCCGCGGCTCAACCGCTGTCTCATGGAGGAATCCGACATCATCACCTTCCACAACTACGAGGGGGTGGAGAGCCTCGAGAGGCAGATCGCGGGGCTGAAGAGGAGCGGGCGTCCCCTCATATGCACGGAGTTCATGGCCCGCACAAGGGGAAGTCGCTTTGAAACGCACCTCCCTGTGTTCAGGCGCGAAGGCGTGGGATGCTACTGCTGGGGCCTCGTGGCGGGGAGGACCAATACGATCCATTCCTGGCAGGACCGGGGAGGAGCGGCCGAGCCGGAGGTGTGGTTCCATGACATTCTCAGGCCCGACGGCACGCCCTGGGACCGGGACGAGGTTGATTGCATCCGGAGAACAACGGGCGCGCGGGCCCCTGAATAGGGGTGCTATCCCGGCGTTGAATGGAGTATCTTCCCCGCGTCGGAAAAGTCATAGTCGCCCAGTGGCGCCACGCTGTTCCTGAATGGCTTCGATTGAAGGGTCTCGATGAAGGACTGGATCCCCTTTTCGAAGAAGATATCCCGGTCGATTATCATGTCGAAGCATTCCCTTGCCAGGGGGGTGAAGGGAAGGCCGAAGAGCTTCGAGATCGCCACGGAGGCGATGCCGGCGTCAGCCATGCCGGAAAGGATGGCGAGTCCCACCTCGAAATGAGTCCGTACCTCGTTCTCGTATCCCTCTATGCCCGAGGGATCGATACCCTCTTTTTTAAGGCCATAATCGAGGAACACCCGGATGCCGGACCCGGGCTGCCTGTTAACAAAACGCGTGCCTCCCGCCAGGTCGGCTATTGAGTGGATCTTTTTCCCGGCATTCTGTGCGGAGACGATCCCGATCTCCCGGTAGAAAAGCCTCACGACCGCCACCTTCCTTCCCGAGAGGCGCGTGTCGATCTGGGGAATGTTGTAAGTCCCGGTCTCGGGGTCCAGGAGATGGCACCAGGCAATGTCGGTGCGTGACTCCTCCATGAGCCTGAGGCCCTCGGTGCTTCCGGTGTTGCATGAGAAGATCTTGATATTGCTCTCGTTGTTCTGGTTGATCAGGAGGTCCAGGACCGGATCATTGCTGCCCGCTGCCAGGATGTTCCTGCCGCGACGCGGGGCGCCCTCGCCATGGTGGGTGCTTTCCTTCGCCGTGACGGTGATCCACTCGTCGATGAGCCGTTTCGGGAATACCCACTTTCCCGTGACGCGGGTGCAGGGTATCCGCCCCGCCTTGATGAGGGCGTAAACCTGCTTCTCGTTGATTCCCAGGTATTCCGCGACTTCCTTCGTGTTCATCATTTCATCGGGCATGGCGTGTCTTCTTCCTCATTATTTCGATGGGGGCCCAGAAAAACAGCCCAGGCGTTATCCTATTCCAGGCCCTCCCGGGGCCGAAAATTTTAAACATTACATGTAAGGCGCGTTATATCAATCGACGGCGACCATGACGTTGGTGGCCTTGATGACGGCGTACACGTCCTTTCCCTCCTTGAGGCCGAGGGTTTCCGACGACGCCTTCGTGATGATCGAGACGATCTCGCTGCCGCCGGGGAATTCGATGTACACTTCGGCGTTCACCGCCCCTTCCACGATTTTTTTCACCTTGCCCTTGAGCATGTTGCGCGCGCTTATTTTCATGGTGAGCCTCCCTTCGAAGGATCGCGGCATTGCCCGCGGAACCCGCGTTGCGTCGACGATGCCGCGCGTCCGTCATGCTTTAAGTGTAGCAAAGGGCGGTGAAATTTTCAACATATAATTTACGCACGCGCGGGATAAATTGGCGTGGTCGCGATGCCCGCCTTGTTGGGCGGGTGAATCACTGCCGGTCGAGGCTAAAGCGGACGGGAAGGCGGACCCGGCAGCGGAAGGGGCGGCGGGAGGAGTCAAGGGCGGGATAGAATTTCAGGTCCTGCACCCACTTGATGACCGCGATGTCGAATTCCCTGCCGAGGGATTCGACGATGCGCCCGAAGAGGACGCGTCCCGTTTCATCGATGCCGATTTCAACCACCACCACCCCCTCGATGCCCGCGCTGCGCATCGAATCGGGGTAGGGCGGGAGGCGCGAGAAGCGGATCTGGGGCGCCGTGGCCGCCGGGGTGATCTCCACGAATTCGGGGGAATCCTCGCCGAATCGTATCTCCTCGGCGATCGCCTCGGTGATCGCTTCCTCCATCTGCCTGACCGGCTCGGGAATCTCGACGTCTTCCTGGAGGGCGGGAAGCGACATCTCGACGATGACCAGGTCGCTGTCGTCCCCGCGGAGGGGATCGTCCATCCAGGCACGCCAGCGCACGACGGGCATGAGGGCGAGAAAGACGACGAGGGAGGCGATGCTCCAGGAAAGTGCGGGCCGGAGCCGGAGATAGCGGAGGATGCGCCGGAGGAGCGGATCATTCATTCGCGCCCGTCCCCCGGCTCTTTTTCGCCACCATGACGATGTTGTAGACCCCCGCCTCCCTGAGCGATTCCAGGACCCCGTTCACGGACTCGAAGGGGAGATCCCGGTCGGCGCTCACCAGGGCCTTCACGCCGGGGTCACCCGCGAGGCGGTAGCGGGCGTAGGACACGAGGTTGTGCGCCGTGTCCCTGCGGCCGTCGAAATAGTAGTCCCCCGAGGAGGTAACCCAGACGGTGAAAGACCTTCCCTTCTCGATCTGGATGGTCCCGGAGCCGGGAAGGCGGACCGGGATCTCGCGCTCGATGTCGATGATGCTCGATATCATGAAGAATATCAGGAGGAGAAAGGCGATATCGGCCATGGAGGCGAGGGGGATCAGGGAGCCGGTTTTCTTCATGCGCGTGATCTTCATCGGCGCGTCACTCCGTCATCTTTATCGATATCTTCTGGAGTCCCGCGCGCTTGATCCCCTCGATGACGGTGACCGCGTCCTGGTACCGCGCCTTCTTCTCCACGCGCAGGAGTACGAGGTTCTCCGCCGAGAGTCCCTTCTCCATCAGGGTTGACGTCAGGTCCGCGACATCGACGGGATGCTCGTCGAGGAGAAGGGTGGCGTCGTCCCGGAGGATCACCGTGCAGATGTCCTCCGGTTTTTTCACGATCATGGTTTTACCCTTCGCCGGGAGCATGAGGCGCAGACCGTCCTTGATGACGAACACCGATGCCGTGAGGAAGAAAATGATGAGGAGAAACGCGATGTCCGACATGGAGGCCAGTGACACCGCGGAGGTCATCTTCGCGCTGCGGCGGAACCGGGGCATTACTTCTTGCCGCCCCTTCCGGATTTCGTAAGTTTCCCCAGAAGCTCGGCGGAAACCCGCTCCATGTCGAGGACGAAGAGATCGACGCGGTGGACGAAATAGTTGTAGATCGCCAGGGTGGGGATCGCCGCGACGAGGCCGAAGGCCGTGGTGAGGAGCGCCTCCTCGATGCCGCCGGCAACGAGACGCGGGCTCACCTGGTCCGCCGAGGCGATGGAGCTGAACGCGTTGATCATTCCCGATACGGTGCCCAGGAAGCCGATCATCGGCGCGATATTGCCCAGGGCGGAGAGGATGTTGAGGCCCTTCTCGAAGTTCGCCACCTCGAGGGTTCCCGTGGAGGAAAGGGCCCTGTCGATCTGGTCATGGGGCTGGCCCTTGAGATCCAGGCCCTTCAGCACCACGCGGGAAATGCCCGTTTCGTTCTGCGCGCAGAGTTTTTCGAGGGACGAGAGGTCGCCCGCGTGTATGGATCGCGTGATGTCATCGACGAGCTCCGGGGCGTTCATCCTCGAGCGCCGGTAGAAGATGAAGCGCTCGATGGAGATGCCCGTGGCGATGGCGGCGCAGAGGAGGATGGGCCACATGAAGAGGCCTCCCTTCAGGAAGAGCCCCAGGAGCGAGGTCTTCTCTCCTTTCGTTCCTGAAGACGCGCCGTCGGGAGCATCGGCCGCCGGTTCGGCGGCGGAGGCCTCCGCACGATTGCCGTCCTTCGCCTCCACCTTCTTGTCGGGGGTGGTGACGGTTTTTTCGGCCGCGAGGGGGAGGGCCGTGGTCGCCGCGATCACCATCACGGCGATGATCGCCGCGAAGGCCCGGGCCGAATATCTGTTTCGAGTCATGATTCTTCTCCGCGTGGCAGGTTTGACGGGTTTCCGGCGGCATTGCGATGGGTTGCCTGGCCGATGAAATACCATGTCATGATGATGAGAATGAGCGAGAAGGATACCAGGATCACCATGAGACCCGGATCGGATATCACCAGGAGATTGAGCACCTGGCTTTCCTCCCGTACCCCTTCCCGCGTCTTGTACGTTTCCGCCCTATTGCAGGTTTCTTCGTCAACTGCGGGAGGGGAATGACGGATCCTGTGACGCTCTGCGTAACGCTGCTTAACCATGTCAAGGTGAAGGCGGTAGCCGTGGTGCCTGATGGAGTCGAGGTAGGAGACCCGTGTCTCGCCGCCCCCGCGGTGCGCCAGTGTCACTTCCGTCTGGGATATGCGCTTCGCCAGGAGCGAATTCCCGGGGAAAAAGGAGTCATTGATCGCGGTGACGGTCATCGGCGGGATCGATTCGTTGATCGTGATCTCCGTACCCACGGCGAGTGGATACCGCGTCCAGGAACCCGCCGCGATGGTGGCGGCGTGACCCAGCATCACGGCGATGAAGAGCACATGAACGGCCGAGGGAAGGAGGGAAACCAGGAACCGGTAATTGAAGACCTTCATCCCGCCGATGAGCTCGGCCAGCCGGTTAATGGAGCAGATCGCGGTGTTCACGCCGAGGAGAAACAGCACGGCGAGGAGGAGGGGTATCCACCAGTTGATTCCCGGCCTCGCGGGGAGCTCCCGCATGATCCAGTCCTGTATCCTCATTTCGTTCATTGCCCTGAAATAGGCGAACTCCATGGACGTGTAGAGCATGCCGATGAAGAAGACCGCCGCCGCGGCCATGAGAAGCCAGAAGGTCAGCCTGATGTCTCCCAGGGCGTTCCATGTTTTTTTCAGCATATCAGCCTCCGATCCTCGGGAATGTCATTTCGTGCAGGTACGAGCTGTTCGTCACCGCGAGGACCACGGCCGCGGCGGCGATGGCGTACCATGCCCTGCGCCGCGCGCTCCACCCCGGGACGTAGCGGAGGTGGATGTAGGCCGCGTAGATGAGCCATATCGCCGCGGAGCTCATGTGGCGGGGGCCCCACTGGAAGGTGTTGCCCCACCCCAGGTAGCACCACACCGCGCCCACGACCTGGGCCACGGAAAACGAGACGAACCCCCAGACCAGGAGATCGTGGAACGATTCGGGGCCGAGGCGCCCCGCCAGGTGCGCCGCGGCGAAGCACGCGGCGGCGTAGAAGGCCGCGTGGGCGAAGACCTCGGTGAGGAAAAAGGCCGCCATCCAGAGGGTCAGCTTGTTGGGCGTCGGGGGAATGATGCCCTTGGCATACCAGGCGGCATAGGCGGTGAAAAGGAGGACCAGGGCCAGGACGAAGCGCCAGGTCCCGTCGCGGCGGAGCGCGGCGATGAGCGTGATGACCCCGAGGCACCAGGGCAGCAGGAAGGGGCCCTCGACGATGGGGTTCGGCATGAAAAAGCCCGCAATCCATCCCCTGCCCGCGAGGTAGAGGGAATAGACCGCGAATCCCGCGAGGAAGACCGCGAAGCCGACCTTCCTGACCTTCGCCAGGGCGAGGACAAGGGAGAGAAGGAAGAGCCCCAGGGAGATGTAGAGATAGACATGATTTCCCGTGGTGAACATTGCATGCCCCCTTATTGTTGACCGCGAAGATGGACGATATGGGAAAGCCCCCATATGTTGCGGTCGACGAAATAGTCATCGGGCGACGCGAGGGTGTAGTTGCCCCGGGCCTTTTTCCCGTTCATGACGGTGGCGATCATGCACGAGGCGCCGTCCCGGGTCAAGAAGAGTTCGCGCCGGGAAAAGAGGACCCGGTAGCCGTCGCAGCCGATGAAGAGATAGAAATCGTCGGGTCCCGCCCCGGGGAACTGCTTCTCCAGAAAGGAGCGAAGATCGTGTCCCGAGGCCGACGCGATTCCCTTGTACCCCTGGCCGTGGCCGATGCGCACCCACCGGCCAACTCGTGTCGGGGCGACGCCGGCGAAAGAAGCCTTCCGGGCGGTCTCGCCCTTGACGGCCACGAGCTCTCCCGCGTCGCACGTGCTTCCCTTCTTCATGACCGGGAGGAGGGCGTCGGGGGCGTCAAGGACGCCCAGGGTGATGGAGGCCACGTCGTCAAGGTAACGCGCGGTGTCGGGCTCACGGGGGCATATGAGGCGGAGCCCGGTAATGTTTCCCTTGTGAATATTTTTCGTGTAGCTCTCGGGATTCTTCGAGGGAAGTACCTGTTTCCGGCTGAAGGCCAGGGTGACGGGATGGCGGTCGTCCGTCATGGTGAGTTCACCGTAGCTGAAAACGGCCTTTTTTCCCGCCCGGGAGGCGAAGGTGACGATCATGTCAAGGGGCCGGTCGAAGGCGGCGTCCTTCGGCTTGACCGGCTCGATGCCCTCCAGGATGTTAAAGACGGGAACGCCGACATATACGTAGGCGCCTTCGTACTCGCCCCCGGGGGACACCTCCATGGTGCGGATCCTCGTGGGAGCGAAGGCGTTCAGGGACTTCGAGGTGAAGCGGTATTCCCGCTTCACCATGCCGGAAACGGTGAGCGTGATGCCCCCCGGCGCCGATTCCTTTATCGCCAGGGGGGTCGCGCCGGTGACCGCCATGATTTCGCCGTAGTTTCCACCGCAGTTCGCAGTGAATAAAACCGATGCGGCAAGGAGAAGCGTTGTAAATATTTGTGGTTTCATTGTTGTGTTCCTCTGTGTGCCGGTATGGTGCGCGGGCGTCTTGTTAGATAAAAAAGAGGCGCCCCCCGCGCTGGAGGCACGGGGGGCTGAGAAAATCGTCAATCATCGTGCAGCATAATGTCAGAACTCGGCGCTGGCGCCGAAGAGCCATGTCATGCCGGGCCCCGGGTTGAGGGGATCGGCGTTGTAGTCGTCCGTGAGGTTCCGCCCCATGACCCAGAGCTCGAAGTGCTCGAAGAGCTTCTGCGACACCCTCAGGTTGAGCCTGAAGGGATCGTGGAGCCGTTTCGTCGTGTACACCTGCCTGATGTATACCGAGGGAGTCCCCAGGAGCAACGTGGGAAACTTTTGTACGTACACGATCTGGTTGAAGCTGCTGGTGCTCCAGAGGCGCAGGGAGGTCCCCGTCATGAAGTTGAAGGCGACCTGCATGATCATCTGGTGAGCCGGCACGTCCTCGACCTTCTTCCCTTTCACCACGGCGTTGCTGAACCAGTATTTCAGGTCCGTGGAACTGCCCCACCAGTCTTCCGCCCTGGTGTACACGTGGGACAGGGATGCCTCGATGTCCAGGACCTTGAGGAGGTCCTGGGCCACGAGGGAGCTGATGGTGCTCTCGATGCCGTGGACCTCGCGCCCGCGGATGTTGATCTTCCTGCCTGACCCGAAGTCAGCGTTCGGATCGACCACCGCTTCGATCTTGTTCTTGTAGAACGCGTAGAAGTAGTCGCACCGGAGCCCCAGGGCCTTCTTGAAGAACTCGAGCTCGAAGCCGAGGTTGGCGTTGTAGGAAGTCTCCGGCTTGATGTCGTTCAGCTTCGCGATCAGGGGATACAGCTCGGGAGCACCAAAAAAGGCCTCGTAGACGTAATCCCCGGTATCTGCATAATCGTGGAGGGTGGGGAACCTTGTTTTCTGGGAGAAGGTGCTCCGAAGGGTGAGCATCTCCCTGAAGGGCTGGTAGACCAGCGCCAGGACAGGGTTGAAGGAATCCGCCGTGCCCCAGACCGCGGCGGTGCTGTTCGGCTTCGGCAGGGAGCGGAGCACCCCGAGGATGTCTTCCCAATTGCTTGCATTATACCTGGCGCCGAAGTTCCTCGAGAGCATCTGGGCGTCGTATGAGAATCCCACGGAGGCCTTGATGTCACCGGCCTTCGTGTTGAACTTCATCTCGTCCTCCAGCGCCACGCTCACGTAGTGGGTCGACATCTGGGTGGTCATGAAATAGGCCGTATCATGCTGCGGTCCGGCAGGGGGCCCGAATGCGGCAAAGACGGAGTTCCGTTTCTTGAATTTTTCGAACACATCGAGACGGTAGTGGACCATGGCGTTCAGCTTGTTCCAGTCGGCGAACTTGTAGGACGGGTAGAGGTACATGCCATGGCTCGTTTCGTCATGTATGGACATCTTTCCTGCGTCGAACATGCGCGTATGCTGCTGGTTGTTCCAGCCCTCGAGCTCGTTGGCCTGCTTGGTGTAGTAGTAGGTGGCCCTCATGTAGAAGTCCCCGAACTCCGTGATGAGGTAGGGGGCGACATTCAGCCGGTAGTCCTTGGGCCAGACCCAGGCGCGGTTGGACAGCATCCGGCCGCTGCGCGGGTCGGTCCACGTGCCGTCCAGGTTGTAGGTGGAGGTGCTGCTCAGCTCGAACCCGTTGAATTTCTGTTTGCCCTCGTAATACGAGGTGGATATGCCGAATTCGATATGCCTGTTCACTGCGTAGCCGGCCTTGCCCGCCACATAGTACTTCGTCGATTCCGTGTGGTTCCAACGGTCCTTGTCGAGGATGTATTCGAGGCCGGTCGAATTCAGTATCTCGCGCTCGAAGCTGTACTGGGAAGCGAGGGGGAGGGACGAGTTGGCGAGGCCGTACACGTACCAGGGCATGAACTTGTTCATCCACTCGATCCGCTTCTGCCTGGTGAGTTTCTTCGAAATCTCGTAGCTGTTGTTCTTGATCGTTGTGGCGGAAAGCCAGAAGTAGAAGTTCTTGTAGGCCCCGCCCCCGGCGGCGTTCACGGAAAATCCGCCGTAATTATCGATCTCGGTGCTTCCGTTGAAGTAGAAGCGGTCCGGCTTCTTCGTGATCACGTTGATCGATCCGAAGGCGCCCCGGGAGCCGTAGAGCGCCGAGGAGGTTCCCCGGTTCACCACGATCTTCGAGGCGTTCATAACCAGGATGCGGGATATGTCGCCGCCTCCGCCGTCGTACATCTCCTCGAAGGGAAGCCCGTCCACCAGGAGGGCCACGGTGTTATGGCGAAAGCCCCTCATCTCGAAGTTCATCTGGCCCTTCTTTCCCCGGTTGACCATCATGCCCGGCACGGTTTCCAGGGCCTGGTCCAGGGTCTTCTCGGACCGCGACTTCAGCTGCTCGGCGGTGATCTCCGTGGTCGTGGAGGCCTCCTCCACGCTCGCCAGGGCGCGGTCGCGCACGACGACCTCTCCCATGGTGAACACGCCGGCCTTTTTCTTCTCTTTAACGGCCTTTTCGTCCGCGGCCTTCTCCTCGGCCGGTTTTTCAATAGTGTCAGCTGCGGGCTGTTCCTCCGCGACCTCGCCTTCGGCAACCTGCGCCAGTACCGGCGCAAACCCCATGCCGAGGACGACCAGGAAGGCGAAGAGCGTCCGGATGCTCTGCTTCATAATAATCCTCCGGGTCAATTTTTTATTTCAACGAATCTTGCGTGAATTCCATGATGGCCAGTAATCCACGTTTTGGATAATAATCCAATCGCATGGATTGGATGTCAAGATAATTGTTAGTATTGGTAAACTTGTGTAATAAAAAAGTATATTTTAACCCGTGTTGTTATTTGTTATCGCGGGGTGTTAAAAAAGATCACACGCGAGAATTAATTATTGATCTTACAATCGTTTCCAATTACGCCGGAACTGGCTGCACCATGCCGCAGGGAAAACTTGAATCTGGAGGCATTATGAAACGCGTTATGTCGGTCTGCATTCTTTCGGCCCTGGGCGCCCTGTTAATCGTGGGATGCGGGGGTGACAGAAGGCGGGAGGTCATCTTCGCCACCACCACGAGTACCCAGGACACGGGGCTGCTCGACGAATTGATCCCCGCCTTCGAGAAACAGCATGGATACCGGGTCAAGACCATCGCCGTGGGATCAGGCCAGGCCATGGCCATGGGGGAGCGGGGCGAGGCGGACCTGCTCCTGGTCCATTCAAAGGACGCGGAGGAAAAGTTCATTCAAAAGGGCTACGGCGTGAACCGGAGGATCGTGATGCACAACGATTTCGTGATCCTGGGGCCGGAAAAGGACCCCGCGGGGATCAGGGGCATGAAATCGGCTCCCGGGGCCTTCAGGAAGATCGCGGCGTCGAAATCGCTCTTCGTCTCACGGGGGGACAAATCGGGCACCCACGTCAAGGAGCAGAAGCTGTGGCGGATGGCGGGCCTGGATCCGGAAAAACAGGCGTGGTACCAGCAGACGGGACTCGGCATGGGCCAGACCCTTTCCGTGGTGACCGAGAAACAGGGCTACACCCTCTGCGACCGGGGCACCTATCTCGCACGGAAAAAAACCCTCGAACTCGCTATCATGGTGGAGGGCGACAGCGGGCTTTTAAACGTCTACCACGTGATCGAGGTGAATCCCGCGCGATTTTCCGGGGTCAACGCCGGGGGGGCCCGCGCCTTCGCGGATTTCTGGGTCGCGCCGGCGACGCAGAAAATGATTCGGGAATTCGGGATAAGGAAATACGGGGACGTTCTTTTTTATCCGGACGCGGTGAAGTAGGCGCCCTCATCCTGGGCGCGCCCTCCGCCATGCAGTGAAGGCGCGCCGGGAAGGAACGATCGTATGGACCTCATCATTGACGGCATCATGCAGGCCTTTCGGCTCCTCGCCGCCGGCGACAGGGAGGTGGTGGCGATCACCCTCCTGTCCCTCAGGGTCTCCGTGTCGGCGACCCTGGTCAGCACCGCCCTCGGCGTGGCGGCGGGCACCGCCGTGGCCCTCCTGCGCTTTCCGGGGAAGCGCTTCGTCATCAGCGCGGTCAACACCGGCATGGGCCTTCCCCCCGTGGTGGTGGGGCTCTTCGTCACCATCATGCTCTGGCGGAGCGGCCCCATGGGAACCCTGGGGATACTCTACACCCCCCTGGCGATGGTCATCGCCCAGACAATCATCGCCGCGCCGATCATCACGGGGGTCACCCTGGCGGCGATGCAGAACCTCCCGGGGAAGCTACGGCTCCAGATCCTCGCACTGGGCGCCTCGCGTCCCCGCATGGTCTGGATCATGATGAAGGAGGCGCGCCTGCCGATGCTCACGGGGGTCATGGCGGGCTTCGGCGGCGTCATCTCCGAGGTGGGCGCGTCCATCATGGTGGGGGGCAATATCAAGGGCTATACCCGGGTCCTCACCACGGCCACGGTGATGGAGACGGGAAAGGGCAACTTCGCCCTGGCCATCGCCCTCGGCGTGATCCTCCTTGCCCTGGCCTTCGCGGTTAACTACATCCTCACGACGGTGCAGCAGAGGAGCAGGCGGTGAGCGCTCCCCTCGTGGAAATACGGAACCTGCGCATCGAGAGGAACGGCGCGACGGTCCTGGACGTTCCCCGACTTGACCTTGTCGAGGGGCGTATCGCCTCACTCATCGGACCCAACGGCGCGGGGAAGTCGACGCTCCTCCTCTGGATCATGCGCCTCCTGAAGGGCGATTCCGGCGTCATCCGGCACCGGGGCGAGGAGGTGACGGGCGGCGCGGCGGCGCGGCGATTCCGCCGCAGGATGTCGATGGTGTTCCAGGAGTCCCTCCTCTTCAGCACCACGGTCTACCGGAACATCGCCTCGGGGCCGCGGATGCGGGGTATGGAACGCGCCGCGGTACGCCATGCCGTGGAGCGGAGCATGGAGCTCTTCGGCATCACCCACCTGGCGAAGCGGCATGCCAGGGCCCTCTCGGGGGGGGAGGCCCAGCGCGTCAACCTGGCCCGGGCCCTCGCACTCGAGCCGGAGATACTTCTCATGGACGAGCCCTTCTCCTCCCTCGACGCCCCGACCCGCGAGGGCCTCATCGACGATCTTGAGCGGATCGTGCGCGAGGGGAAGATCACCCTCCTCTTCGCGACCCACGACCGTGGCGAGGCGATCCGCCTCTCCGACGAGATCATCGTGATGAACCGCGGGCGGGTCGTCCAGGCGGACACGCCCGGGCGCATCACCCAGTTCCCCGCCGACGAGTTCGTCGCCTCCTTCATGGGCACGGAGACCAACCTCTCCGGCACTGTGGCGGCCTCCTCGGGGGGCGTGCTTTCGCTCACGGTGAACGGCGCCGCCGTGGAGGCCGTGGGGGAGATCGACCCGGGCAGGCAGGTCGCCTTCTGCATCCACCCGGAGAACATCGTTTTCTCCGAGGGTCCGTCGGAATCGAGCGCCCGCAATTCCTTCCGGGGAAGGGTGACAAGGGTCGTGCCCATGGGCCTCTACCAGAAGGTCTATTTCGACTGCGGCTTCACCCTGGTGGCCTTTGTCTCAAACCTGTCGATGGGGGAACTCGATATCCGCCCGGGGCGGGAGCTCACCGCCTCGTTCAAGGCCACGTCGGTGCATATCATCAGGACCTGGCGATAGGACCGGCCATCGGCTGAAACAAATCCTCCTCCCCGGTGTCAGACAGGTACTCCGCATTCGCGGGGGATTGAGGTGAGACATGAAAAAACAGCTGATTGTGCTGATAATTCCCTTCATGGTGTTCCTGGCGGGGTGCGAGGCGGCCATCTACCGGACCATTTACAATTCCCTGGATACCATCATCTACCGCTCCGTGGCGAAGTACATCGGTCCGGACAGGGAGCAGGAGCGCGCCATCCGGGGCGCCATCGACTCGTTTCTCCGGTGGCACCGCCGCGTCGAGCTCGGCAACTACGCCGAAACCCTCCGCGGTCTCGAAACCAGGATGAAGGCGGGCCTCACGGACCCCGACCTGGCCTGGTTGCGCGGCCGCTTTGAGCGCCACAGGGAGGATCTCTTCAACGCCGTCGCGAAGGACACGTCGGAGATCCTCGCCTCCCTCCGGGCGGAGCAGATCGACCTCCTTGACCGCAGGATGGGGGAGCGCCTCGCGGAGATGGAGAAGGCGATGGGCTCGCCGGACCGGCGGGAGGAATCGGCGCGGAGCGTGACGCGCGCCATGGAGTTCATCTACGGTCCCCTCACGGAGCGGCAGGCCGGGGAGATAGCCCGGGGGGTGGGTATGATGGAGGATATCGAGGCGGAACGGATACGGATGTTCCGCGAGCGCAGGACCGAATTCATCGACCTACTCCGCGCCGGGCGGGGGAGCGGAGCGATCCGGCAGTACCTGGCGCGGATCGCCCTGGACCCGGAAAGCTCCTACCCCGACTACTACCGGGAGGCGGCGGCGAGGCGTGACCGGATGGCCGCCGAGGGTTTTCTTCTTTTCGACAGGGAGATGGTCACGCCGGAACAGCGGGCCCATGCCGTGGAGAAAATCCGCCTCCTGGCGGGCGTCCTGGACGGGCTACGCGGGTGACGGCGGAGGCATTTCCCTCCCTGTGACCGCGCGGTAGAACTCGCCGAAGAGGTAGCGCGAATCGTGGGGACCCGGCGCAGACTCGGGATGGTACTGGACGGAGAAGAGGGGGAGGCACCGGTGGCGAAGGCCCTCGACGGTGCCGTCGTTCAGGTTTACGTGGGTCACCTCTATATCCCTGTCGTCCTTCAAAGAGTCGAAGTCAACGGCGAAGCCGTGGTTCTGGGAGGTGATCTCCACGGCCCCGGTCAGGAGGTTCTTCACCGGCTGGTTACCCCCCCGGTGGCCGAACTTGAGCTTGTAGGTGCGCCCCCCCAGGCCGAGGCCCATGAGCTGGTGCCCCAGGCAGATGCCGAAGGCGGGGATTCCCTCCCGTATAATCTCCCGCACGATCTCCCTTCCGCCGGTCACCGCGTCGGGGTCCCCCGGCCCGTTGGAAAGGAGGATTCCCTCGGCGCCTTCGCGGATGATTTCCCCGAGGGGCGTGGAGGAGGGGTAGACGCGGAGCGACAGCCCCGATTCAGCGCAGAGCCTGAGTATGTTCCGCTTGATCCCGAAGTCGTAGACCCCCACGCGGGGACCCGCTCCGCCGAAATCATAGGGCGCCGCGCACGTCGCACCCGTGGCCAGGTCGAGGCCCTCCATTTTCGGATGGGCCAGGAGGCGCTCCACGGCGTCCTTCCTGTCGAGGAAGATGCCCCCCCGGAGAGCGCCCTTGTCCCGGATGTGGAGTGTGAGCCGCCGGGTGTCGATGCCCTCGATGCCGGTCACCCGGGCCGCGGCGAGGTATTCCTCCAGGGAGCCCGTTGCGCGATAGTTCGAGTAGTGCCGGCTGTATTCCCTGACGACGAAACCCGCGACCTGGACCCCGCCGGACTCGACGTCCTCGCCGTTCACCCCGTAGTTCCCGATCATCGGGTAGGTCATCGCCACGATCTGTTCCCGGTAGGAGGGGTCGGTGATGATTTCCTGGTACCCGCTCATCGAGGTGTTGAACACCACCTCGCCGATGGTCTCCCCCTCGTGGCCAAAGAGGGTCCCTTCGAATTCCGTTCCGTCCTCGAGGATAAGGTGGGCTCTGGTGGGCATGGGGCGTCTCGTTACCTCCGGGTGATTCCCGTGGGTAGGCTCGCGGGGCAAGGCTGTCAATCCCAATTACCCTGCGCCGGGGAAATTTTACACTTCCGTAACCCCGCTCCATTCATTCAAATCTCACGGCGAGCGAGCCGCCGTGCTTGTCGTCGAATCCCTCGGCCGCCGACATGAGCCGTACCGGCCTGAGGGCCTTTTCGAGAGCCTCCCTGGTGAGGTGCTGGTAGGTCATCCTCCGCATGAAGGTCTCCACCCCGGTCCCCGAGGAGAAGCGCGTGGCACCCCCCGTGGGGAGAATGTGGTTCGTGCCGCTGTAGTAGTCCCCCACGGCCACGGGGGCGTGATCCCCGAGAAAGAGGGAGCCCACGTTCCGTATGCGGTCCAGGTACGACATCGGGTTTTCCACCATGAGCTCCATGTGCTCGGGGCCGTAACGGTTTGAAAACTCGATGGCGTCCTCCACGCTTTCGGCCAGGAGGATAAGGCCGTTTCGTTCGATTGCAGCCTTCTTGATCGCGTGGCGGCCGATTCCCGAGGCGAGGTCCTTCTCGATCTCCTCCGCCACCTCGCGGGCAAGGTCCTTCGACGTGGTGACCAGGAGGGCGACGGCCATCTCGTCATGCTCGGCCTGGGAGAGGAGGTCCCATGCGACCCACCGGGGGTTCGCGCGATGGTCCGCAATGATCAGGACCTCGCTGGGGCCCGCCATCGAATCGATCTGCACCGCCCCCAGGCTGTAAAGATAGGTCTTGGCCGCCGTCACGTAGATATTGCCGGGGCCCACGATGAGCTCCGCCTTGGGCACGCTCTCCGTGCCGAACCCCGCGGCGGCGATCCCCTGGGCGCCGCCGGACTTGACGATGGCCCCGAGGCCGAGCATCGCGGCAACGGCGGCGATGGCGTCGGGAACGCGGCCCGTGGGCGCGGGAGGCGTCACCAGGGTGATCGTGCCGACCCCGGCGATCATCGCGGGTATGACGCCCATCAGGACCGAAGAGGGATAGGAGGCCTTTCCGCCGGGGACGTAGACCGCGGCGCTGTCGATGGGCTGGTAGCGCACGCCGAGGGCCGTTCCGTCGGCGCGCCGGGCGTCGATGTGAGAGCGGAGCTGGACGCGGTGGAATTCCTCGATGTGTTCCTTGGCCTCGAGAAACGCCTCCCGGAGTTCCGTGGTAATGTTCCCCGCCGCGGTTTCGATCTCCTCCTTCGTCGCCATGAGCGAGTCGAGCTTCACGCCGTCGAACTTCTCGGTGTAGGCGATAACCGCGCGGTCGCCTCCCTGCCTCACGTCGTTGACGATGGGGACCACGGTGTTGATCATCAGGGAGGTGAAATCCTCCCCGAATCGGTTAAAGAGCCCCTTCGTCTCGGCGGGGGTGAGGGCGCCCAGTTCCTTGATCGGTATCATGCTGCATTTCCTCCGGTGATCTCTCCGGGCCGCGGTGGCAACCTCAGGGGCGGAACCTCTGGGCGATGGGGATCCTCCTCCCGACGCCGAAGGCCTTTGCCGTGACCTTTATCCCCGGCGCCGCCTGGCGCCGCTTGTACTCGTTGCTGTTGACGGTGTGCAGAACCCTGCGCACCAGGTCGCCGTCGAATCCCTCCGCCTCGATCTCCCCGGCGGACCTGCGCTCCTCGATGTACAGGTCCAGGATCCGGTCCAGGACTTCGTAGGGGGGCAGTGAGTCCTCGTCCTTCTGGTTTTCCCTGAGTTCCGCCGAGGGGGGCTTGGTAATTGAAGCTTCCGGGATGATTTCGCCCGAACGGTTGATGTGGCGCGCCAGTTCGAAGACCATGGTTTTCGGGAGATCGGAGATAACGGCCAGCCCCCCGGACATGTCACCGTAGAGGGTGCAGTAGCCCATGGCGAGCTCCGACTTGTTCCCCGTCGAAAGTACCAGGCACCCGTACTTGTTGCTGAGGGCCATGAGGAGGTTGCCGCGGATCCGGGACTGGATGTTCTCTTCCGTGACGTCCTCCTCTTTTCCCGCGAAAAGTCCGGCCAGGTCACGGCGGTAGGCCTCGAAGAGCGGGGTGATGGGAAGGACCTCGAAGCGTATGCCCAGGTTGCGCGCCAGGGAGCGGGAATCGTCGACGCTTCCCTGTGAGGAATATACCGAAGGCATGGTGATGCCCGTGACGTTTTCCGCGCCGAGGGCCTGGACCGCCAGGGCCGCCGTGAGGGCGGAATCGATGCCCCCGGAGAGGCCGATCACCGCTTTCGAGAAGCCGCACTTTCTCACGTAGTCGCGGATGCCAAGTACCAGGGCCATGCGGATCGCCTCGATCTCGTCCTCGCGCACCTCGACCTCGCCGTGGGAATCCATGTCCACGAAGACCAGGTCCTCTTCAAAGGGTCGGGCCCGTGCGATGACCCCTCCCCGGGCGTTGAAGGCCATGCTGTTTCCGTCGAAGACAAGGCTGTCGTTCCCTCCCACCTGGTTCACGTAGACCACGGGCATGCCGTGACGCCGGGCCACGGCGCGGAGAAGCTCCCACTTGAAGACGTTTTTCCCCCGGGTGAAGGGGGAGGCGGATATGTTGACGATCAGGTTCGCCCCGGCCTTCGCGAGGTTCCGGATGGGATCGACGGGGTAGCTCCTGGGAGAGTCGTAGAGCCGCCGGCCTCCACGGGCGTCGGCGTCCCGGTCGTTCCAGATGTCTTCGCAGATGGTGACGCCGATCCGCCGTTCCATGAATGCCGTGGTTTCATGACGGGTCCCGGGAGAGAAATACCTGAGTTCGTCGAACACGTCATAGGTGGGAAGGAGCGTCTTGCAGTACCGCGAGGCGACGGCGCCGTCGCGCATGTGTGCCGCGGCGTTGTAGAGGAGGCCCTCCCCGTCCGGGTCCCGGTCGACAAAGCCGCAGATCGCGGCGATTCCCGTGGCCGACCGGGCGATCTCCCGGATCGATTCGAGGTTGTCGTCCACGAGTTTCCTGTTTTCCAAAAGGTCCATGGGGGGATAGCCTATGGTCGCCATTTCGGGGAACACGACCATGTCGGCCCCCCCGGAGGCCGCCCTTTCCATGAAGGACAGTATCTTCCGGCGGTTGCCGTCGATATCCGCGATCGTGGGATTGATCTGCGCCATGGCGATTTTCATGCGGTTCGTTCCTCTCCTGCCGCTCAATCGTACAGCGGGCGGGGTTTTTATCAATGATAATTTCACTCCCTTCGTCACGGTGTCCCCGTCTCATTTTTTATTGACTTTTCGGGCCCCGTAGACCAGTCTGAATTGCCGTATCCCCGGAATGAGCCGTCCCCGGGGTGTTTCCTGTAACCCCCGTGGCCTTTCGAGGTACATAATGGATTCCTACTACATACCCACGGTGTTTTTCACCCTCTTTTTCGTGGTGGATCCCCTGGGTCTGATACCCGTGTTCCTGGTCTACCTTGCCGGATATCGGGAGGATAGGCGAAGGCGCATCATCGTTCGGGCAACGCTGATATCGATCGCCCTTTCGATGTTTTTCATATTCCTGGGAAGGTACCTTCTCATGTTCCTGGGTATCTCCTCCGGCTCCTTTCTCGTCGCCGGGGGGATACTCCTCTTCATCATCGCCATGGAGATGCTCCTGGGACAGGACTCGAAGGTACGGAGCACGGGAGAAGAGGAGCCCGGGGCGGCGCGGGAGGACCATGACGTGTCGGTGTTTCCCCTGGCGATACCGATGCTCTGCGGTCCCGGGAATATCGCGGCCCTGGTCATGTTCGGGACCCAGGCGGAGGGGGATCCGCTGAAGATGGGGGTGATCACGCTCATCTCCATCTTCGTGTTCATCATTGCCATGGTGATGATGTTTTTTTCCGTCCACATCGGAAGGATCCTCGGAAGCACGGGCATATCCATTATCCAGAAGATGATGGGCCTGATCCTTTCCGCCATGTCCGTTCAGTTCATACGAAACGGGCTCCAGGAACTGGGGATCATCGCCTGAGACGCCGGGCGCATTCGTGGCACAGGCACTAACCATCAGGATTTCACGACGATGTTTCTGAAAGGAATGGCGCGGGTTGCGGGCTTCGTGTTCTTCGCGATCTTCCTCTACTGGTATATCATTGCCGGTGGGGTGGACCTGATAAACACCGCCCTTTCAACAACACCGATCAAGAACGCCGTTACGGAACACGTGCGAAACACCCTGAAGACCGACGTTTCGGTGGAAAGGGTGACGCTCTTCATCGGCCTGGGCTTCGGCATCAACCTGCGAAACGTAACCATCGGTGACCGGGAGAAGATCTACGCCTCGGCTGATATGGCCGCCATCCTCCTTTCCCCCTGGCGGAGGATCAGGGCGGGCAAGTGGCTCGCCGGACTCCGGTTTTACCGGCCGAACATTATCGTCAGGACCGAAATGCAGGAAGGCGGGGGGGCGCTGCCGTTGTTTTCCCTTCCCTTTGTCGACATCTACGATCCGGTTGTCGATATCCAATACCGGGGCGAGAAAATCGCCGTAAAGGGGGACCTGTCGATTTTTCTCCGCCAGAGCAGGGGGGGAGAAATTATCGAAGGGGAGCTCGAGTTCGGTGACGTCGTGTTCAGCTACAACGACGCCGACGTGGGCATCAGCGGTCCGGTCCTGATACGGGGCAGGCATATCGTCTCATCCGGTCTCGCCATCTCCTCGGGAGATCTCACCGTGACCGCCGCGGGTTGCTACACTCTGGGACAGCGGCCGGTATTCCACGGATCCGTCGAGCTCGACGGGTTCAGGCTCGCCCGCGGTTCGGGGAAAAGCCCGATACTCAACGCTATTCTCAGGAACCTTGAAGGCGGCGCAGATTTTCGCATTCATAACATGATGCTCTACGGTATTCCCGTTCAGACCGTCACCGCCCGGGCCACGGCGCGGGGAGGGGTGCTCAATCTTCAGGACCTCAAGGCCTCGGGGGATAATTTTTCCGGGAACGGCACCATCACCATCGACCCCGCGGCCTCCACGTTCTTTAACGTCACCTTCAGCCTGAAGGAATACGAGATGAAGAAGGTCCTCGATTCGGTGGGAGCCGGGGGCGAGTGGATCAGGGGCACCATGAACCTGGAGGGCGGAGTCTGGGGTACCGGCGATTCCATCAACGGGAACGT
>CAZKPR010000012.1:22299-39059 GCA_964554685.1 uncultured Leptospirales bacterium
TCGGCGCCCTGAACTTCTTCATGCTGATGGTGAACCGGGGCCAGGATTTCATGAAAATCGGGCTGCCCTACAACTCCATCTTTTCCGGGTTTGAGATCCGGGACAGCGTGGTATCGTTCAAAAAATTCTATCTTGACAGCGACTCCATCCAGCTTTCGGCCTCGGGCACGTATTCGATGGAGGAGGGCAGTCTCGATGCCCTCATGGGTATCCACCCCCTTGAGACCGTAGACAGGGCCATCGGCATGATCCCACTCCTCGGATGGATACTGAAGGGCTCCAACCGGGGCTTCATCGTGGTGTATCTCCGGCTGAAGGGACCCCTGGATAATATCACGATGTCGCCGATTCCGGGGGCTTTCCTGGGGAGAGATGTCGCGGGCATGCTTCTTCGAACCATCATGCTCCCCTATACCCTTTTTACCAAGCCCCAGAACCTGATCCCGGGGCTCTCCAAGGAATAGCCGGACCGGGTGGGACGTTGTGTGAACCCCGATGCCCGCTCCGCTCCCTTTTTTTGCCTTTTCCGGAAATAGTATTGAAAAAAATTGCCCCCCATTGAAGATTGGATCACCTTTCTGCCGCGTGCGGCCCCGGGCCACGGTAATGCGGCATTATATTCCAGAGGGAGGACGCAGTATGAATACCTATGAGTTGACGGTCATTTTGAGGAGCCGCGACGTTGAGCCGCTCCTCGAAAAGGTCAGGGAAATTCTCACCAAGCACGGTGTCGTGCAGCTTTCCGACACGTCACCCGGCGTAAAAAAACTCGCCTACATGATCGACGGGGAAAAGGAAGGATACTATTTCTTCATCAACGCGGAGATCCACCCCGATTCGGTAAAGAAGATCATCGCGGATTTCAGGCTCAACCACGACATCCTGCGCTGGCTTTTCGTGAAGATTCAAAAACCCGCCGTGGCGTGAGAGGAGGCAGGTTATGGCCAGCGATCTTAACAAGGTGATAATTATCGGCCGCTTCACCAGGGACCCCGAGCTGCGGTATACCCAGGGGGGGACCTCGATCTGCAGTTTCTCGATAGCGAATAACAGGAATTATGTGTCGGGCGGTGAAAAGAAGGAGCAGGTGTCCTTCTTTAACTGCGTCGCCTGGGCAAAGACGGGCGAGGTCATCGCGGAGTACTGCAAGAAGGGACAGCGGATAGGCATCGAGGGGAGGCTGCAGCAGCGTTCCTGGGACGACCAGGAGGGGAACAAGCGGCAGACCGTGGAGATAGTCGTGGATAATTTCCAGTTCCTTTCCGGCCCCCGTGAAAGCGGCGGCGATTCGTCGCCTGACGTTCCGATGTCGTCAACGGGCGATTCGTCTCCGGGTACGGATAATCCCTTTTCCGACGAGGAGATCCCATTCTAGGCGCCCGGGAGGGCCGCCTTCCCCGGATTTGACCGCGCCGACCGAGCAGTGAGGGCGTTCGCGTCGGGGCGGTGTCATGGGAAGCACTACACTAACAGAGCATGAACAGCGAGGAGCGAGAGATGTCCGACATAATAGATAACGAAGCAAAGGAAACGGAAAAAACGGATGCGGCCGGCGCCGCTTCCGGGACCGAGGCCGCCCCGTCGGCGGAACAGCCGGCAGCGGCTGAAAGCGCGCCGAAAGAGGCCGGGGAGCGCACCGATGCCCCGAGGGAGAGGAGCGATCGTCGTCCGAGAAGGGATTCCGATTCCCGGGACCGCGAGGGAGGAGGGGAGTATTCCCCGAGGCCTCCGCGGTTCAAGAGGAAGGTCTGCCTCTTCTGCCAGGACCGGAGCATCAAGGTGGATTACAAGCGGCCAGATATACTCGAGAGGTTCATTACCGACCGCGGCAAGATACTGCCCAGGAGGGTGACGGGGACCTGCTCCAAGCATCAGCGCCACGTGGCCAGGGAAATCAAGCGGGCCCGCATCATCGCCCTGCTGCCCTTTGTCGAGCAATAGGCACGGTGCTGGCGTTTCTCGCGGCAGTCACGGGCGGTGTGATGCTGACGGTGGGCTCCGCCTTTATCGCGCACAGGCTTCAGTGGAAAGCGGGGCCGCTCCTTGCGGCTCTCATCGTCATCCAGGCCCTGATCGCGGGTAACGCGGAGAGCGTACCCCTCCTCGCCGTCCCGGTGACCGTCGGAGGAATCGGGGGATTCGCGTTCAGGAGGGGGAAGAGCTTCGGCTTCTACCTCCTTGCCTCATCACTTGCCCTTACGGTTCTCATCGCCGGATACCTCTACTATTTAATTCGGGTAAGCGGCGTTGATCTGCTCGGCATGCTGAAAGGGCAGCTCGCGGCGTATCTCACCCAGGCGGGGGCCCCGGAGGATGTGGCGGGCAGGCTGATGGAGGATTTCGAGGCCTCGCGGGTCATGTTCCCGTTTTCGATCTTTTTCAATTCGGTCATATTCAGCGGCCTCGGATACCTCCTGGTAAGGCCGGTGTGCATCCGCTGGATGGGGGCCGGGCCGGTACGGGGACTCGAATACTTTCGGTTGAACGATTATTTCGTCTTTGTGCTCATCGCGGGGCTGGCGGTTCTTTTACTGGTTGACAGGAAGGATTATCCGGTGCTCAATATGGCGGGTCTCAATCTTGCGATGTCCGCGGCTCTGCTCTATTTCGTCCAGGCCCTCGGTCTTCTGAAGTTTCTTCTTATCAGGCGGGGCCTGCCGCGCTTCATGCTTCCCATGGGAGTGGCGCTGATCATTACGCTCGGGCCCGTGGGAATTTTCATGGCGGTTATCCTCGCGGGGGTCGGGACGCTTGACATCTGGGCCGATTTCAGGAAGCTGAACGAGAAAATCGAGGGTTGAAACAGTATACATTTTCATAGACAAGGAGCGGGTGATGAAAGTCATACTACAGAAGGACGTGCCGAACCTCGGCGATGCGGGTGACATCAAGGAAGTCGCCGACGGGTACGCGCGGAATTACCTACTTCCCAGGAAGCTCGTGATCGTGGCAAACGAGTCGAGCAGGAAGGTGATGGAGCACCAGGGCAGGCTCATCCGGCTGAAAAAGGAAAAGAGGAAAAAGCTGAGCGAAAAGATGGCCGGCGGCATGGCGGGGCTTGAGCTTGCGATCAAAGCCCAGGTCGGCGAGGAAGGCAAGCTGTTCGGCTCCGTGACGGCGATAGACATCGCCAAGGCTCTGAAGGAAAAGGGCTTTGAAATCGACAAGCGAAAGATCGTCATCGATTCCCCGATCAGGCAGGTGGGGGAATACATGGTGAAAATCAGGCTCGACGAGGGACAGGCCCCCGAGATAAAGATCATCGTCGAGAAGGAGTGATGGATGCTGCTCGAAAAGCTTCCTCCCCAGGACGTCGAGACTGAAACCGCCTGTCTGGCCTCGGTTCTTCTCAGCAGGGAGGCGCTTTATCGGGTCTTAGAAATCCTCCAGCCGGAGGATTTTTACCTTGATAAGCATCGCGTCATCTATGAGGCGGTGCTCGAGCTTCTCCAGAAGGATATGCCCGTCGATCTCACCACGGTGAAGCAGCGCCTGGTGGACCACGGCCACCATGAAAGGATCGGCGGGGACGCCGCCCTGGTCGAGATATACCGGGCGGTTTCGACGTCGGCCAACGCCGAGTTTTACGCGAAACGCATCAAGGAGCTCTCGCTCCGGCGGCGGCTCATCGAGGTCGGATCGGAATCGGTCGAGAAATGCTACGACATGGCCATCGAGACCGACGAGCTGATCGACCAGGTGGAGCGCGACGTCTTCAGCGTGACCGAGAAGCGCATTACCGCGGACTTCAAGCCCATCGTCGACGTGCTTCACGAGACGATGAATAACATCGGAAACTGGTACGAAACCAAGAGGGTCGTGACCGGGATCGCTTCCGGTTTCAAGAAGCTCGACGAGATGCTGACGGGTTTCCATCCCGCGGAGCTGATCATCATCGCCGCCCGTCCCGCCATGGGAAAGACCGCCCTTGCCCTCAACATCGCGAACCATGTGGCCCTCAAGGAAAAGCAGACGGTCCTCTTCTTTTCCCTGGAGATGCCCGCCACCCAGCTGGGAATGCGGATGCTCTGCATCGAATCAATGATCGATTCCCAGCTCGTCAGGACCGGCTTTATCAAATCGGAAGACATGCACAAGCTGATCGAAACGTCGGGGAGGATATCCAGGGCCTCCGTGTTCATCGACGACTCCCCCTCCATGACGGTTCTCCAGATGCGCGCGAAGGCGCGCCGCCTCGCGCAGAAAAGCAAGAACCTCGGCGTCATCATAGTGGATTACCTCCAGCTTATCACGGGGACCAACCCGAGGATCGACCGCCATCTCCAGATCGCGGAAATATCGCGGTTTCTCAAGCAGCTCGCCCGGGACCTCGAGGTGCCGGTGATCGCCCTCTCTCAGCTTTCCCGGGCGGTGGAGCACCGCACGGACCAGCGCCCCACCCTTGCGGACCTTCGCGAATCGGGGGCCATCGAGCAGGACGCGGACGTCGTCATGTTCATTTACCGCGAGGAGAAGGTGAAGAAGGAAACCGAGCGGCGCGGCGTCGCCGACATCATCGTCGCGAAGCAGAGAAACGGCCCCGTGGGGGACGTGCCCCTGAAGTTCTGGGAGAAGTACACGAAATTCGGGGACCTTCAGGATATCCGCCATTACGAGGAAATGGGCCAGGAAGATGAAATTCACTAGGATCACGGGATCGGCCGTCTCAGGCCTCGAGGCGGTGGGCCGCTACGGGATTTTTTTCACCGATACCATCCGGTGGATGTTCCGGCCCCCCTTCGACGCGAAGAATATCATCATCCAGATGCTCGAGATCGGCTACAAGTCGATACCGGTTACCGCGATCACGCTTTTTTTCACCGGCATGGTCATGGCCTACCAGCTCGGCAGGGTCATGGACTCCCTCATGTCGGGTTCGTCGATATTCATCGGGAGCGGCGTGACCATCTCGATGTTCAGGGAACTCTGCCCGGTGCTGACGGGCCTCCTCCTGGCCGGGAGGGTCGGGTCTTCCATCGCCGCGGAGATAGGCACGATGAAGGTGACGGAGCAGATCGACGCCCTCCGGACCCTCTCGGCGGAGCCGATACAGTATCTCGCGGTGCCGCGCTTCATCGCCTGCCTGGTGATGACGCCCGTGCTGACCCTCATCACCGACATCGTGGGCGTCCTGGGGGGCGCCTTCATCGCGTTTTTTTCGCTGGGCATCACGGTGGACAAGTACGTCGACAACATACTGCAGTACACGGGGCTGAGCGACCTGACCACGGGCCTGGTCAAGTCCATATTCTTCGGAATGCAGATCGCCATCATCGCCTGCTACCAGGGATTCAACACGGAGGGGGGGGCCGAGGGGGTGGGAAAAGCAACTATCCAGGCGGTTGTAAAATCCTCCATGGCGATCCTCATCTCCGACTATTTTCTCACCTATATCATCAGCTTTATCGAATAGGACGGCCGGGACATGGCGAAGGGAAGGGAAAAGAGCAGGTATCTCAACGCGCTGAAAAGCGAGGGCGCGCCCAAGACCCTTGTTGACGCCTTTGCCGGGGTCGACAGGGAGATCTTCTTCGACCCGATATTCGCCGATCGCATCTACGCGATGGAGCCGATACCGATCGGGTCGGGGCAGAAGAGCGAACCGCCCCTGGTCCTGGCGAAGATGCTCTCCCACCTTCCCCTCAGGAAAAAGGGGAGGGTCCTCGAGGTGGGCACGGGGTCGGGATATTCGACGGCGGTGCTGTCGCACCTGGCGAAGGAGCTGGTGACGATCGAGTACCATGAGGACCTCGCCCGCTCGGCGAAGGAGCGCCTCATCGGCAGGGGCTTCCCGGTGTCGCGGTTTTTCGCCGGGGACGCGACCGATTTCGACGGCCCCCTCGGGGAATTCGACGCGGTGATCGTGTTCGCCGCCTGCATGCGTACGCCCTTTTTCCTCATCAACGCCCTCCGCCCGGGGGGGGTGGCCGTCTTTCCCATGGGACCCGCGCACCAGCAGCAGATCGCGCGCTTCGTGAACGATCCCGACGCGCGGCAGAGCGCGGACAACTTCCGCTTTTTCGATTACTGCACCTTCGATTCCATCCGCGGCGTCTACGGCTGGGTTGATCTCCCTGATGTCCCTTCTAACGACGGGGAGGAACCGGTAGATAAGGGGTAGGCGCGATCGAGGGGATGCCGCCTGAAGAAGTACGTCATTCCTTTTCAAACATCAAATAAAGCGTGGGCAGGAGCAGAAGGGTCAGGAGCGTGGAGGTAAGAATGCCCCCGATGACAACCGTCGCGAGGGGGCGCTGAACTTCCGCTCCAAGGCCGGTATTGAATGCCATGGGGATGAACCCGAGCATCGCCACGAGGGACGTCATGATCACGGGGCGGAGCCTCGCCAGGGAACCCTCCTGGACGGCCCTCGCGGCGGGAACGCCCTCCGCCCTGAGCTGGTTAAAGAAACTTACCAGGACCATCCCGTCGAGTATCGCTATTCCCGTGAGGGCGATGAAGCCGACCCCGGCGGAGACGCTCAAGGGGATTCCCCTGATGAAGAGGAAGAAAATCCCGCCTGTTATCGCGAAGGGTATGCTGTTGAACACGAGGAGCGCGTGCTTGACGCTTGCAAAACTCCGCACGAGTATCACGAATATTATGAAAAGCACTATCGGGATGATGAGCATCAGGCGCGCCCGTGCCGACCTCAGGTTTTTGAACTGGCCTCCCCATTCGGCGTGATAGCCGGCGGGGAAATCCATCGCCTTGTTGATTTTATCCTCCGCCTCTCCCACGAAACCGGCGGCGTCCCTGTCCCTGAGGTTAATGGAAACGGCCGCGTAGCGCCGCGATCGTGAGCGCGCGATGGTGGTGACCTGGTCCCGCTGTTTCACCTCGGAGACGGCGGCTATGGGAATGGTACCGCCGTCGGGAAGCGCCACGGGTATGCGACCGATGTCTTCCGCGGTGCGCCGCGATTCCTCGATCCTCACCACGATGGGGAAGCGCCTGTCCGCCTGGTAGTAATGTCCGACCTCTTCGCCGGTCATGGCCATCACAAAAGAATCATTCACGTCCTGCAGGCTGAGCCCGTATTCCGAAATGGCATCGTGGTTCAGGACGAGGTCCAGCACGGGGCTTTTTTTCAGGGCCGTAAGGGGGTCCATTTCCACCGACTCGGCCCCCTCGATTTTTTCCAGTATGCCCTGGGCCCTGATGACCATGTCAAGAAGCCTGTCGAGATCGGGGCCGAAGATCCTCAGCGTGATATCGGCCCTGCTCCCCTCGAGGATTTCGTTGAATCTCATCTCGATGGGCTGGGTCATCGATATTTCCTGGCCCGGAACCCTGGCCTCGAGGGCCCGGCTTATGTCCTCGAAGAGCGTGTCTTTCGCTCTTCGCCCGCCGTCTTTAACCTTCGGCCAGGCGGACCGGTCTTTTTTCAATATGACGAAGGTATCGGCGAAATTAACACCCATGGGATCGGTGGCCGATTCGGGCGTCCCCATTCTCGAAAAAACCGTTTCCACTTCCCCGAACGAGGCGATTATTTTCTCGGACTGTTTTTGAATGGCCACAGAGGAATCGATGCCAACCGCCGTGTCGCGCACGAGGCCGATCACCATGTCGCCTTCGTCCAGCTTGGGGATAAAATCGGACCCGAGACGCAGCAGCATGATGAAAGTTATCGCCGCGAAGGCGAGGGTCGAAGGGATGAGGATCTTCCTGTTTTCGAGGGAATAGGAGAGGACGGGGCGATAGAGGCGGGGAAGATGCCTGAAGAAGAAGGGCTCTTTCTTCGCGCTCCCGTGAACCTTCAGGAAATAATAGGAGAGCACGGGCATGAGAAAAATCGCTATGAACAAACTGGCGCCGATGGCATAGAGCACGGTCAGCGCCATCGGCGTGAACATCTTGCCTTCGATGCCCGAAAGGGTGAGGATCGGAACGTACACGATCATGATGATGAAGACGCCCAGCACGACGGGCTTGCCCACCTCGCGGCAGGAATCCAGCACCATTTCGAGTTTGTCCCTGGGTGGCGGAGGGGCCTGCGTACCCCTCCCGAGTTCAAAACGCCGTATGACATTTTCAACGACGACCACGGACCCGTCGACGATGAGACCGAAATCAATGGCGCCGAGGCTCATGAGGCTCGCCGATATGCCCGATTGCGCCATTCCCGCGAAGGCGGCGATCATGGAAAGGGGTATGGCAAGCGCCACGATGATCGCGGCCCTGAAGTTTCCGAGTATCAGGAAAAGGATCACGATCACCAGGAGGCCTCCCTCGAGGAGGTTTTTCGTCACGGTGGTGATGGTGGCGTTGACAAGGAAGTCCCTGCTGTAGAGAATTTTGACCGCGACATCGTCGGGAAGCGGGATGTCCCGTATCGCCGAGGAAAGGGCGAGGGAAACGTCCCGGCTGTTCGCGCCGATCCTCATGAGGGCCGTCCCGAGCACGGTTTCATTTCCGTTGTAGGTGGCCGCGCCGAGCCTGAGCTCATGGCCTTCGCTGACTTCCGCGATCTGGTTGACGCGCACCGGCCTTCCGTAGACATCGAGCTTCACGGGGAGATTCCTGATCATGGAAAGATTCTCAACGCGGCCGACGGTGCGCACGATTATCTGGTTCCCCCGGTTCTGGATATAGCCGCCGCCGTAATTTTCACCCAGGCTCCGGAGCTTTTCAATCAGCATGTGGCAGTCTATGCCGTGCCGGTTCATCCTGGCGGGATCGACGTTCACGTGGATCTGTTTTTTATACCCTCCATTCGATTCCACTTCGGCCACTCCCGGCACGGCCTTGAGCTGCGGCTTGATGGTCATGTCCTGCACGGTCCTCAGGTAAAGGAGCCGTTCGATTTCCGGCCTGCTTTCCAGGGCGCTTCCCTTCTTCGGAAGAACGGCGTACATGAATATCTCGCCCAGGCCGGTCGAGACGGGGCCGAGTTCGGGGGTTATTCCCTCGGGCAGGGTGGAGGACAGGTTCAGCAGGCGTTCGGACACGAGCTGGCGCGCGAAGTAGACGTCCGTCGAGTCGCTGAATACCACGATGATCTGCGAGAGCCCGTATTTGGACAGCGAGCGTATGTCTTCGACGTCGGGAAGACCCGCGAGCTCCGTCTCGATGGGGAAGGTGACGGTCTTCTCGATTTCCTCAGGAGCGAGGGCGCCGGTCTTGGTGTTGACCATGACCGACACGTTGGTGATGTCGGGCACCGCGTCAATCGGGATGGTGAACATCGAGGCGACACCCGCCGCCATGATGGCGCCGAAGATAAGAAGGACAAGTATCCTGTGGTGAAGCGCCCATTGAAACAGTCGGTCTATCATGATGGCCTTACTCCGCTCTGCCCCCTGAAATGAAGTTCAAGTCCGCATGGATCGAGGCCATGTCGATCTGGGACCGGTAGACGGTTTCGATATACTCATGCATCGATGAATCCATCTCGAGGTATGTCGGCAGGTCAATGAGGCCTCTTCTGAATTCGTAATCGGCGTATTGCATCGTTTTCTCTATCGCGTCAATCCTCGAGAGGGGGAATGATGTAATCATGTCCCCCGCGGTCGCATGGCGGGCCTGGAGGATCTCAATTCGGGAGAGGGCCTCAAGGCGGGATTGTTCCAGCAGCGCCGTCTCGACACGGGCCCTGCTTTCCTTTTCCCTTATGGCGCTTTCGGTCCTTCCCGAAAGGGGCAGGGGGATGGTGACGCCCGCGCCCACCACCCGTTCCGTAGACGAACCCAGCGACTCCTCGTTATAGTACAGTCCTATGTCAAAATCCGGGGCCCTCTCCTTCCTGGCCAGGCGCACTTCTTCCTTGGCCCTCCTCGCGGCGGAACTTCGCTTGAGAATGCCGGGGTTCGAGAGCTCCAGGGACGCCCTGAGCGCGGGGAAGTCGAACGCCGGGGGCTCTCGATACCATGGCACGTCGATATCGGGCAATTTCCCCTGCTCAAGACCGGTGTAGAGGTTAAGGCGGTTGTAAAGTATATAGACGTTAGTGCGCATCTCCGAGATCTGCCCGGCGAGAATGCTGATTTTCGCGGTGATGATCTCCTTTTCGATCCTGTGCTTTGGCGATATGGCCCTTCTGCCGGAAAGATACGACTGGATGAGTCGTATTCTTTTCAATCGACTGTCCGCATGTCGGAGCATCCGCCTCGCGGCGGCGTACTGAAACGCGATATCTGTAATGTCGAATAGTATGTAGTGCTTGAGTTCCTCGTGGTCAAGGCGGGCCTCCTCCTGCCGCAGCCGCGCGATGTCGCGCCTGACCTGGTTTTTGCCGGGAAAAAAGAACTCCTGCTCGATCGAAATCCCGTATTCATACCCGGTTTCTTTTCCGCCGAAGCGACCTCCCCCCGAAACGCCGAGATCGGGATTCAGCCATCGTCCCTCGCGCGCGCCGGCATGGATCACCTCATCGATTTGAAGCTCGGCAGCCTTGAGAACGAGGGAGTTTTCCAGTGCCCGGGCGTGCAATTGCGAAAGCGAGTAATGCGGCTCCCCTTTCTCCTCGGGGTGCAGCGCGACAGGGGAAAAAACCAGTATCGCAATCGTGAAAATATGGCGTAAATGAATGGATCGGTTGACGTTCATGATGGCCCCGGTGCGATTGGCACTATAATAATCTGGACTGATGGATCGGCGCATGTCAATAACAATACTATTTCGGGGATAGATTCGATTGTTATTACTCGAGCATGTTGTCTCCTCAGGAAATATGTTTGCATTGGATCTTAATCAATGATACGGTAGAATCGTAGCCCGGCGGGTGTCGCATCAATGTGTATCCATGGTGATGTCATCAGGAGGGAAGGATGAAACAACCAATGCGCCTCATTGCATTGCTTCTCGTGATTCCATGCCTCGCGTGCGAGGGCGGGGCGGTACGGAATGATTCCCGGATACGGGCGGAAGCGGGGGGGATCAACGCCTTCGCATTCGACCTCTACCGGCACTGCGCGCGGGCCGGGGGGAACAGGGCGCTCTCGCCCGTTAACATCGCCTCGGCTTTTTCCATGGCCTACGCCGGGGCCCGGGGTGAAACCGCCGGGGAGCTGCGGCGGATATTCCGCTTCCTGGGGGCCCCGGAGGAATCGATGCGGGCCTGGAGCGGCCTGCTCTCCGACCTGGTGAAGGGCGGCGACGCGAAGGGCATTGAGCTTTCCGTGGCCCACCGCCTCTGGATCAACGAGCGGTTTCCCGTCCACAGGGAATTTCTCAGCAGGGTCGCGCGGTTTTACGGGGAGAAGCCGGCGGGCTTCAGGGTAAAGGGCGACGGCGATGACACGGTGCGCGCCGTCAACCGCTGGGCGGAAAAGCGGACCCGGGGGCGCATCCGGGAGGTTCTTCCACCCGGGTCGGTGAGCCGGGACACCGCCTCGATCATTACCGGGGCCATCTATTTCTCCGGCAGGTGGCGGGATCCCTTTGACGAGGAGGATACCGGGGACGCGGCGTTCTGGGTCGGCAGGAGTGAATCCGTCTCGGTCCCGATGATGCGCCGCAAGGTCCGGGTTCCCTACGGCGAGACCCCGGCCATGCAGATGATCTCGATTCCCTACGAGGGGGGGCGCTTTTCCATGGTCATCCTCCTGCCCCGTTCGCGCGGGGGCCTCCCGGCCATCGAAAGAGGGCTTTCGATCGCCGCCTGGGACCGCTGGATGGAATCACTCGACTGCGCCGAGGTGTCCCTCTGGCTCCCGAGATTCATCCTGGAAGACACGCTTCCCCTGGGTGAGCTCCTGGTCCTGATGGGGGCGCGGGTATCCTTCACCGAGGAGGCGGATTTCGGCGCCATCGCCCCGGAGCTCTATCTCGGCGACGCGTACCACCGGGCGTTCGTGTCGGTCCATGAGAAGGGATCCGAGGCGGCGGCGGCAACGGCCATCAGCCACCTGAAGGCCAACGGGGATCCCGCGCGCGTCTTCAGGGCCGACCGCCCTTTCCTCTTCTTCATCCGTGACGGGAGCTCCGGGGCGCTGCTGTTCATGGGACGCCTCGCGCGGCCCGTTGTGGATTGAGAGGTCGGGGCTGCCTCAGCATTTCAGGGCGCGGCCCAGGTCCACCTCGAGGGAAACGCCCCGGAGCTCCCGGGGGAACTCCACTTCCTCGAAGAAGCGTAAAAGGCATTCCTCGACGTCGGGAGGCATCTCCTCCCCGCAGTAGCGATGATAGGTACGATCGAATCCCGTCATCCTCCCCGCCCGGTCGATATGGATCACCCCGCGGAGAATGACCCCCGTGCACCCCGAGCAGGAAACCGTCACCTTTTTCGCGGCCAGGCAGGGAACAAAGGCGCGGTCATAGAAATCCCGCTCGATCTTCTCCCACGCCTCTGCCTGCATTCCCTTGAGGAGGTACTCCCTGAGGGGCTCCCGGTCCGCCACCGGCCCGCAGGAGAGAAGAAGCGCGCCGGCTGAAACCACGAGGCCGAGCCTGATGGCCAGGTTGCACGCGCCGAGGCGTTGCCGTGTTGATGACATGGCGGCTATCACTGCTGCTTCAGATGCCGTATCACCTCTTCGATGTCGGGGATCTCCGGTATCTCGTATACGCGGATCCATTCGACCTTCCCCTTCTCATCGATCAGGACGTTCGCCCTCCCCGATATGCCGAGCTTCTCTATGAAGAGGCCGTACTGCTTCGCCACGTCGCCGTGGGGCCAAAAATCAGCCAGTATGTCGGTGTGCTCGAGTTCAAGAAAATCGGCCCACTCCTTCTTGCTCGGGACGCTGTCCACGCTCACTCCCAGGGCGACGGTGTTGAGGGCCGCAAGCTCGGCGTGCTTGGCCTCCAGGCCCTGCATCTGTATGGCGCAGATCCCGGTCCATGCCAGGGGATGGAAGGAGAGGAGGACCTTTTTCCCCCTGAATGACGAGAGGGTCACTTCCCCGCCTTCCTGGTTTTTCAGCGTGAAATCGGGGGCGCTGGCGCCCTTTGTAATGGCAGTATCTTTCATAACCGTGTCTCCTTGTTGAGTGTCTGCACTGCCTCGGCTCCCCGTGTACCGTCCATCTCGATTGGCCGGGGGCCGCGGAAGTCTCAGCAGATCATGGTGTTGATCCCTTGCAATTTTAATAATATAACCAATAGCGGTGAAAGGCAAGGATTTGCCAGTATTTTAATAGATTTTAAAATATTCTTTTTACCATAAACGCGAGGCCACACCACCGGAATGGGAGCAGGAAGCATCCTTTGCCCGCGTCAATCGGTTGAATCCTTCCGGGAAGGGTATAGTTCTTGACAGGCCCGGCGGGGCGTGAAAAATTTTTTATTTTTCCGGAGGCCTCCATGACAGCAGATCGAAAAAAATTCATCCTGGCCGTTGACCTCGGCACGTCAGGCCCCAAGTCGGCCATTGTTTCCACGGACGGCGAGGTAATCGATTCAGAATTCATGGAGGTGCCCCTCCACCTCTTCCCGGGCGGGGGAGCGGAGCAGGACCCGGAGGACTGGTGGCGCGCCATCATGACTACCTCGAAGAAGGTCCTGGCGAAAGGGCTCGTGCCCCCCGGCGATGTCGTCGCCGTGTCCTGCACCACCCAGTGGTCCGGCACCGTGGCGGTGGACAAGGACGGGGACCACCTGATGAACGCCATCATCTGGCTCGATACGCGGGGGCATCGTTACATGCGGGAGCAGGTGAGGGGCGTCATCAATGTCGAGGGGATAGGCCTCCTCAAGGCGATACGGTGGGTCTGGCTCACCGGGGGCGTGCCGAGCCCGTCGGGGAAGGACCCCTTCAGCCACATTCTCTTCATCCGCAACGAGCGTCCCGAGGTCTACCGGAATACCTACAAGTTCCTGGAGCCGAAGGACTACGTGAACCTTCGTTTTACCGGGAAGTTCTGCGCCTCCTACGATTCGATCGCGCTTCACTGGGTCACGAACAACCGGGACATCAACAATATCTTCTACGGGAAAAAACTCCTGAAGTGGTCCACCTTTGACCCTGGGAAGCTGCCGGAGCTGAAGCAATCGGTGGATATCTGCGGCACGATAAAGCCCGAGGTGGCCGACGAGCTCGGCCTCTCCCGCGACGTGAAGCTAGTCATGGGATGTCCCGACCTCCAGTCCGCGGCGATCGGCTCCGGCGCCGTGCGGGACTACGAGGGACACATCTACGTCGGAACCTCATCCTGGGTCATCTGCCACGTCCCCTTCAAGAAGACCGACCTCTTTCACAACTTCGCCTCGCTGCCCTCGGCACTCCCGGGAAGGTACCTCATCGCTGCGGAGCAGGAAACGGCGGGGAAGTGCCTCTCCTTCCTGAGGGACAACATCCTCTACTGCAAGGACGAGCTCAGCCGGGCGGAACCGGAGCCCGACGTGTACAGTAAATTCGACGATGTCGTCGTGAATATCCCGCCGGGAAGCAACAAGGTCATCTTCACGCCATGGCTCTACGGGGAGCGCGCCCCCGCCGAAAGCGAGAGCGTGCGCGCCGCCTTCCTGAACCTCTCGCTTGATACCACCAGGGGCCACATGATTCGCGCCGTGTACGAGGGCGTGGCGTACAACAATCGCTGGCTCATGGGGTACATCGAAAAATTCATCAGGCGCCCCTTTCCGTATCTCAACTTCATCGGCGGCGGGGCGAACTCCGCCGTCTGGTGCCAGATCCTTGCCGACGTCCTCGACCGGAAGATACGCCAGGTGGGGGACCCGATCACGGCGAACGCGCGCGGGGCGGCGTTCCTGGCCTCCATCGCCCTGGGGTATCTTACCATCGACCAGGTGGCGGAGCGGATCCCGGTCAAGAAGGAGTACCTCCCCGATCCCTCGAACAGGAAAGCCTACGACGAGCTCTACCGCGAGTTCGTGGAGTTCTATCACCGGAACAAGAAGATGTACCGGAAGCTCAACCGGCCTGAATAATCGGGCCGGTCCATTACTTTGCGCGACAACGGAGAATGACCATGGACATTGCCACCATTGAACGGCGCCTGAGCCGGATTAACCCGAGGCTCCTCGAGTTCGCCATGAAAATACTGAAAAAGATTCCCTATTTTCGCAGGATTATAAAGGGGATCGTGCGGAAGGAGAGCGCCGCGATCATGGGGGGCCTCGAGGACTCGCTCAAGCCCTACCGCGGGTCCTTTCCCGATTACACGGAACTCCCCGAGAAGGGCCGTCCCCGGAACGAGATCATCGCCATGATGCAGAGGATCAAGGCGAAGGAGGAGCCGAAGTGGAAAAAGGGTTTCGTCTCCGGCGCAGTCTACCATGGCGACGCTGCCCACATCGAGTTTCTCAACCGGACCTACGCGATCAATTCCCAGAGCAATCCCCTCCACGCCGACGTCTGGCCCAGCATCGCCAAGTATGAGGCGGAGATCGTGTCCATGACGGCGCGGATGCTGGGCGCGGATTCGTTTGGAGGCGAGGAGGGCGTCTGCGGCACCGTCACCTCGGGGGGGACCGAGAGCATCCTCCTGGCCATGAAGTCCTACCGCGACCGCGCCCGTGAGGAAAAGGGGATCCGGAAACCGGAGATGATCGCGCCGGTCACGGTCCACGCGGCCTTCGACAAGGCCGCGCAGTATTTCAACATCAGGCTGATAAAGGTCCCCGTTGACGCGGGCTACCGCGCCGACGTGAAAGCGGTAAAAAAAGCGATAAGCCGCCGTACCATCGTCATCATCGGCTCCGCGCCGAGCTTCCCCCACGGGATCGTTGACCCCATACGGGAGATGTCGGAGCTCGCCCGGAAAAAGGGGATCGGCTTCCACACCGACGCATGCCTGGGGGGGTTCATCCTTCCCTGGATCGAGCGACTGGGATACCCGGTCCCCCCCTTCGACTTCCGTCTTCCCGGGGTGACCTCCATGTCCGCCGACACACACAAGTACGGGTACGCGGCCAAGGGGACCTCCGTGGTCCTCTACCGGGGCCAGGAGCTCCGGCGTTACCAGTTCTACAAGACCTCGGAGTGGCCAGGGGGCCTCTACTTCTCCCCCACCTTCGCGGGGAGCCGTCCCGGGGCCCTCTCGGCGGCCTGCTGGGCCGCCATGGTCTCACTGGGGGAGAAGGGCTACCGGGACGCGGCGGAGAAGATCATGACCGCGGCGAAGAAAATAAAGAAGGGGATCGAGTCGATCCCGGAGCTCTACATCCTGGGGGACCCCCTCTGGGTGATCGCCTTCGCCTCGAAGGAGCTCGACATCTACCGCGTCATGGACCGGATGACCCACGCCGGGTGGAGCCTGAACGGTCTCCACAAGCCCTCCTGCGTCCATATCTGCGTGACCCTGCGCCACGCCGCCCCGGGAGTGGCGGAGCGTTTCGTCAGGGATTTAAAGAAGGCGGTGGCGCACGTGAAGAAGCACCCCGCCGCCGAGGGGGGCATGGCACCGGTCTACGGGCTCGCCGCTTCATTCCCGGTACGGAGCGCCGTGGAGGACATGCTCGACGCCTACCTGGACACCCTCTACAAGGTGTAGAGGGCCGGCAGCGGGTCCATGCGGTTCGTTACATGATACATGACATCCGCGCGTTCACGGGGATTCAGACGGATCACTCGCGGATGTTTTCCACGAATTTTCGTGTCACATACCCGGAGTAATCCTTTATCACCGGCTGGTATTCCCGTTCCATGATCGGGGATGAAATCATGAAATCCGCCGTGGAACGGTTACAGGCCGTCGGTATGTTATAGAGGACCGCTATCCTCAGCAGGGCCTTGATGTCTACGTAATGGGGCTGCTCCACATTGGGTACCAATAAAATAAAAAAAATAGGAACCAGCCCACGGCTAAAAACCCCCCCCACTTAAGTAACCCCCCCAGGGCCCAATAAGGTTA
>CAZKPR010000013.1:0-9000 GCA_964554685.1 uncultured Leptospirales bacterium
ACCTCGAGATTGAGGGCGCCGTAGAGCCATTTGCGCCTGTTCTCGACCTCGTCCATCTTCTGGTAGAGCCTGATGAAAAGCTCCTGGCAGATATCCTCCGCGTCGTTGATATTACCCACCTTCCGGCAGACCGTGCTGAACACGACCGGGTAGAGCTCGTTGTATGATTCGGCGAAATCCCTGTTCCTTGCGAACATCCGCGTCATTCAACCCGTTCCAATGATATGCGTCCTGATCGACGTCCAAAGGACAAAAAATATTTCCCTCGCGTGACTCATTCCACAGCGTCCCCGAGCAGTATCGACATTTTTTTCAGCGTCTTGATGTTGAAGCGGGCCCCCTCCAGGAGACCATGGTAGAGGTAGCGGGACCGTTTCGCCACGAGCGCCTCGTCCCCCAGGGACCTGTCCCCCTCGTCGATCTCGTGCCCCTCGGTGATCGTATGGACCACCCGCTGGATGGTGATGCTGATCATCTCCTTGGCGTGCGTCTTCGATTCCACGATCCCGTCCGCGTCGGAAAGCTTTTTGAGCAGGTACGAAACCTTCCCCTCGTCCGGGGGAGAGCCCTCCCCGTCCCTCTTCGCGCTCATGAGCGCGAAGAGGGAATCGGAAAAACCCGTGGACCGCTCGATAACGGGGATGAGCGATTCGATCTCCCCGAGGACCTGGCTTACGCGTTTTCGGAGACCCTTCACCGCCCCGGCGGCGTTGACCTTTTCCGCGGCGGCGCGGTACAGCCCGTCAATGCGGCGCTCGATGGCCTCTCGCGGCTCCGGAAAAGCGATCTCGTCCGCTTTCACGTGACGCACGCCGGGAATCATGGCGCCGTCGACCGTGGCGTTGACAAGCCCCGCGTCCCGGCGCTTCTCAAACCATGACAGGAATATCATCATCTTCTGGTTGGTGTGCACGTTCCCGCCGCGGATCCCCCGCACGAAAATCTTCGGGAGGGCGGTAAGCTGGAATCGATTGAACATCTCCGCGGTATAACTCCTCCGCGTCCGTAAATGGACCTGTTCGTCCAGGTACGATCCCCGGGCGTGGGCATACCCACCGGTGAAGGCGAGGTCCTGTCCCACCAGGACCACCGGTGAGGCGCCGAGGCGCCGGGCGAAATCGTAGGCATTCGTCGACACCGAGCCTCCGTGGGCGATCTCGCCTTTTTCCCCGGCACAGCGCTCAATCCACCGCAGCAGTTCGAAGGCCACCCCGGTAACCGCCACCCTTCCCCTGAAAAAGCGGAAGACGGAGGGGTGGACCATGGGATCCGCGATGAGTATCGTGGACCCGGGCGAGGCGCCCTCGAAATAGCGCGCGTTGACCGCCTGGGGGTCCACGACGAGGCAGAAATGGGGCTCGATGCCGTTTTGCCGGAGAATTCTATAGGAAGTATCCACGGCAACGATGACCGCGCGATCCCTGTTCGCACGAAGAAAATCAATACTCTCAAGGAGCGAGGGGCCCGCCGCGGCCACGATGGCCGGGATGCCGTCAAAGGCTCCGTAAAACGATCCCGCCCCCGGTGAAACCGCGAAGACGCCTATGTTCCTGGCGATATTCGACGCCCAGGCCTTTTCGAATTTCGCCAGGGTCGCGATATTCACCTCCTTCGCGGAGAGATAGGATCTCACGATGCCCTGGAGGTTGCCGTAATAATCCGGGTCAGTGCGGAAAGAACCGCGATGGGTGATCAGGGTGGAGCGGCGGGATGATTTTCCCCTGAGGGCTTCGGCGATATCATCCTCACGGGGATCAAGAAGGAGGACCAGGCGTTCGTCGGCAATAAGCCGCGCGAGATCACGCCGCGACAGGGCCCCGAGGAGCATGCGGGGGTTCCGTTCGATCACCAGGGCGATCGCATCGGCCCCCATCCCGGCGAGAAGCCGTTCCACGTGGTAGCCGAACCCGAAGCCGAAAACCACGTAGAGATCGTGGGCCCCGGCGTCGATGCCGCCGAGGAAGCGTTCCGCCTCCTTCACCGGGTCGAACCTGCTGTGGACGAAGATCCTTCCCCCGTCAGCCGCTATTGAGGGGACGAAATCGCCCCCCGGGGTCTCGACCGCTTCGATGCTGCCGTCGTCACTGACCCCGCCAAGCAGATCGCGGAGAGCGGGGAATCGAACCGCCAGGGCCTCCATGTTCCTCTCAGCCATTTCCATGCTGTTCATATCGTACAATTGATACGGAAATTTCAAGGGAAATATCCGGGCCTGACGGGGGCGGGATCACTCCATGAAAAACAGCAGCACTTCGGCACCGCTTTTCAGGCGTGTCCCCGGCGCGGGTCGCTGCTCAACGACCCGTCCGGAACCCCGGATGGCGTAGCGCACGCCGATGGTACGCCGCATTTCCACCAGGAGGCCGAGGGCCTCCGGAAGCCTTTTGCCGCTGAAATCGGGCATTGTTCTGCCGTCAAAGACGGGCTTTTCCAGGGGCCGGCGAACCGGCGTTTCCGCCCTGACCAGGGGCGCCCCGGCGCCCAGGCGGATCAATATCGGGTCGATGAGCCTGCCGAAAACCGGAGCGGCGATCCTGCCTCCCGACTGTTTGTCCGCGGGATCGTCGATGACCACGAGAACGCACACGACGGGATCCTCGCAGGGAGCGACGCCAATGAACGAGGCGAGAACCCTGTCGGAATATCCCTTCGCCCGCACGAACTTCTGGGAAGTGCCGGTCTTCCCCGCCACACAGAAGTGCGAGGAGCGCGCCGCGGTGCCGGTCCCCCCCTCCACGACGCCACGCATCATGCCGATGAGGTTCTCCGCCACCGCCCTGGTCACGACCCGTCCTTTCACCGCCGGCGCGAAATTCCGGACACTGGTGCCATCATGCTCGGTGATCGACTCGATGACCGTCGGCGCGATATACACCCCGCCGTTGGCGATTGCGGAAAAGGCCGCCGCGAGCTGTACCGAGGTGACCGATATCTCCTGGCCAATCCCGATAGAATACTTGGAGAGGCCCGACCATTTCTCCACGGGCCTGAGAATACCCTCGGTTTCTCCGGGAAGCTCGAGGCCGGTCCTGCGTCCGAAACGAAACGTCTCGAGGGTGGCGAAAAGGTCCTTCTTCCTGATCCCCCTCATGGCCTTGATAACGCCCACGTTGCAGGAATGACGAATCACGTCCTTCATGCCGAGCGTTCCGTGCACGGCCGTGCAATTGATCCTGACGTCGGCGATATCGATGTATCCGGCACATTCGTATCTCTTGTCCGCGAGGGAGGGCCTGTGCGTCAGGATCGACGCGAGGGATAGTATCTTCATGGTCGATCCCGGCTCGTAGGAATCAATGAAGGAAAAATTCCTGAGAGCGAAGGGGGAAGAGGCGTGAAAGCGGTTGGGGTCGAACCCCGGACTCTTTGCCATGGCAAGTATCCGTCCCGTCTTCACCTCCATGACCACCACGGAACCCTGTTTCGCGCCGTGACGCGCCACCGCCTCTTCAATTTCCCTCCGGGCCTTCTCCTGTATGTAGCGATCGATGGTGAGGCTGATGTCCCTCCCGAAGACGAGCCCGTCAGCCTCGCGCCGGAATCCCCCCTCCCTGCCCGACAGCGCCGCGTCGAAGGAGTATTCTATGCCCGCGAGTCCCTCGTTATCAATCCCCACGAAGCCGACGATGTTCGACGCGAGGCCCTCGTGGGGATAGACCCGTCGGTATTCCTTCTTGAAATGAAGGCCGGGCAGACGGAGCTTCCGGATTTCCCCGGCGCTTTCATCATCCATCTTTCTCCTTATCCATATGAAACGACGATTTTTTTTGAATTTCTCCAGAATGCTCACCGGGGCAACGCCCAGGACGCGCGAGACGGCCCGGGCCGTTCCCTCGGGGTCGCTGATTTCTTCCGGATTGGCGAAAAGCGAGTAAGACTCTATGGAAAGGGCAAGGATGAAACCGTTGCGATCGTAAATGACGCCGCGGCGCGCGTCCGGCTTCATATCCTCCGGAAGCACGACCCTGGGAGAGAAATGGAGATTGAAGAGCCTTACAATGAAGCCCAGGGATAGAAGCGCGAAAAAGAAACCCGCGATGTAAACCCGCCGCTTGAATGCCGTCTGGTTCATACGCTATCCGGCGTCTCCTGGTACGGGGCCTTCACGCGTCGGCATGGGATCGCCCACCGGAGGTTCGGCGGGGAACCGGACATCCTCCGTGGAATCACCGGATCAGGCCAAACCTCGAGAAATCCAGCCTGAAGACCTGGCCCGTGTTCCAGTAAAGGATGAACGCCCGTCCCTTGACCCGCATGATGTCCAGATAGCCGAAGAAACGGCCGTCCTGGGAATTTTCACGGTTGTCGCCCAGGACGACGAGCTTCCCCGGAGGAACAACACCCTCGATCCCCTTCTCACCTTCAGCGCCGAAGCTGAAAGACCTGGTCACGCCCTTCACATAGGGCTCCGACTGGGGCTTGCCGTTGATGTAGACCCGGCCGTCCCTGATCTCGAAGAGGTCCCCCGGCACGGCGATGCAGCGCTTGATGTAATCCTTGTCCTCGTCGTGGGGCGGCCTGAAAATGATTATATCGCCTCGCCGGATATCCCGCAGGCCGAGGCATGACAGGTGGACGGGGCGCTTCATGAAAAGCATCCTGGGTATGACCGGCCCGTAGGTCACCTTCTCGACGAAGAGGTGGTCCCCCACCCTGAGGGTGTCCTCCATCGAGCCCGTCGGGATATAGTAGGCCTGGATCAGGAACTGTATGATATGCACCGCCAGCACAAGGGCCACCGTGATGGCGTCGACGAAATCCCATATCTTTTTATAGATGACCGTTCTCCGCGGCGCCATGTCCTGTAACAGCGCCACCAGGGCCTCGCGGTCATCCTCTTTCAACAGCATGCAGGGGAAGGAGAACAGGCCGTTCTTCTTCCGTATCAGCAGGTTTCCCAGGAAATTGCGCTCAAGATAGGTGATATCGGCAGCGGGAATCGTCACCGATTCGCCGGACCCTGAAAGAACGATTCCATCGGGAGCGACGGTGATCGATCCTCCCCTGAAGCGCCTGTACCCGATGATATAGTTCACGAAACGCGCGAGAAAAATTACCGTGGCGATGGACCCGATGAAATACACCGGCATGAAAGGCGTCTTCACGAAGGGAAGGGCGGCCGCCAGGAAGAGGGTGCAGTAAACAAAGAGGAAAAGGTATATCGCCCGTTTTAAAAAAAAGAGCGATGCGTCCCGGCCTGAAATGACGGGGTAGCGGGACTCTTCGATCGATGTGGGATCAAACCGCAAGAACTGGATCATTGTAAACTCCTGAACATTATGCTCACTGGGATGCGCGACACTTTTCGGCACTCCGGTCAGTCGCCGCCCGCCCGTCAGGGATTAGAAATGGCGGCATGCATCGATGCTACGGCAGCGCAATTGCCGGACCGCGTGAGGGGCCGCGCATCCCGCGACCCTCATCGATCGCCCGGGGGAAAGAAAAACGCCCCATCATCAATCGCGGGTGTCGATACGGTAATTTTTGAAGCGTTTTTCATGATGCCGGTAAAATGTATTGATTTAATAACAGCGTCTATATAAAATAGACATATTCAAGTGTCTACATTTTTTTTTCATATGAAAGAAATATCAGAAACCATAAAGAAGTTCACGCCTGAAGAGATCCGGGAGCTTTCCGCACGGATCGGATTGAAAAAAAAATCCAAAAAGGACCTGCTCCACTCCCTTACAACGATAACGGGCCTCCATGGACTCCTTAAAACCTTTGACGCCGGATCACTGAAGGTACTCATGACGGTCTATGAGGCGCCCGACGGAATAACCTTCGTGGAGATTCAGAAGAAGCTCAAGATGGAAATTCCCGTCATCGAGAAAGCGGCGGAAACGCTCTCCCGCAGTCTCCTGATATACACGATCAAGAACAGGCAGATGCTCCACAGCAAAATGGACAAGGCGTACGGCATATCGGAAATCGCCGAAATCCTGCACCTCGTGGAACCCAGGACCGTGGCCGAAAGGCTCCATAAGAATTACCTTCACCTCGAAACGGCGATGCTGAACAGGGAGCATCTCCAGCCGATGAAAGACCGGGAAATGAAGGAATTCCTCACCTTCATGGCTGAATCGGGGTGCGTCATATCCCTCGACACCGCACGTGATCGCCTTCCCCTGAAATCGGCGGAAAAAATAATCAACGGCGTTATATCCCAGAACCTGGCATACGTTTTTCAATGCTACCGGCCGGAATTCAACACATTCCTCGTGCTGAACGAGAAGGCCTGCCCGTCCGTGGCCCTTCTTGACGACACCGGGGAGACGGGTTTGAAGCAGACCGTCCGCAACCGCTATTTCCTGCTGAACAACCTCCTCCACGGGTTCGACGTCATTTCAACATTCGGTCTCTTCCTGACCAAGCAGATGGAATTCAGAAAAATCGACATTCGTCGAATAGCCGATGCGATGCTTCCGTTGAGCGATATCGGGGGGACTGAACTGCCCGTCGAAGAGTCCGCACAGCTGGTCATGTTCCTGCTCAACCGCCTCGGGTGCCTGAAAATGAACAAGGACATCGCCGGGATATCCCTGGCGGAGATACGGAATGAGATCGCCCAGCCCCTCATGCTCCTCAGGCGCATATTAAAATCCCTCGAACAGGGCCAGGGCGGAGGCTACTTCGCCCCTCCCATAGAGATGCCGCGCTACGAATGCGTCAAATCGATCATCAGGCTTCTCTACAAGCTCAAATCGGTAACGCACCGGTATCTCGAAATCGCGCTCCTCACCCGCTCGTTGAGCGAATCGGACGAACTTTCCCTCTCCGACAGGCTCATGGACCTGGCGGCGGAACGGGAGCGCTTCGCCATCACCCTGAATCTTCTCTGCATCACCGGAATTATCGACATCGAGGGGTCCAGGATCGCGCTGTCCGATATCGGGATCGACTTCGCCAGCCAGATGCTGAAAGCCTACCCCACGGGAGAAAGAGAGCCGGGGAAGAAAAGCGTCTATATCAACCCTGATTTCACCCTGGTGATACCGGCCCGCGAGCTGCCCTCTGAATCCCTCTACCATATCCTGACCCATACCGATATCACCAAGCACGACGTCATCATCAACGCCGTCATCAGCAAGGCGTCCATCGTGCGCGCGCAGAAGAGGGGGATGAGCCTGGACAGCTTTCTCGGCTCCCTTTCGGCCCACTCCAAGAACGAGGTGCCGCAGAATCTCGCCTTTCTTTTAAGAGAATGGTCGAGCCAGACGATCAGCATCGGCGTTTCCCAGGCCATACTGCTCTCATCGAGTCACCCTGAATTTATCGACGAGCTGATGCTCGGGATGGCGAAGGAGGGAATCACCGAGCGGATTTCACCGAAGCACGCCCTCCTGAAAAAGGAATACATCGATGAAATAATTAAGCTGGCGAGGAAAAAGGACGCGGTCATATCGCTCTTCAACGAGCTGGAGGAGGAGGACTGAAAGCGGGAAGCTCCGTCAATCTTTTATAACCCTTATGACGTTTTTCGCCTTCCAATTGACATACTGCTGCAGGGCCTTGATGGTATTCTCCCGAACGAAAAAAAGCTTGTTGTTCAGCTTGACCAGGGCCCCCCGGTAATGCGTATACTTCAACTGGTGATCGATCCATCCCAGGAGCTCGACTTTTTTCCAGTTGGTCGTCGTCTTGAGTACCGGCAGCTTGCTGAGATGCAGTTCACGGATTGACCCGTTCTGCACGGCATCGGCTAAAATCAGTTCCCATTCCATCGTATCGGTCCGTAGTATTGAAAAGAGTACCGCAGGTCCTCAGGAAGAGCCCTTGCGCTTCGCGAGCTCGGCACTCAGGCGCTCGACCTCGTCGGCCAGCTGGGTGTTGCGGTCCCTCTGCCTGGTTATCTCCTTGTGGAGTTCGATGATCTCGTTCCTGCTCATCTCCTCGACCTTTTCCCTCGCGTCGATGATCTTCTTGGCGTCGTCAAGCTCTTTAGCTGAATAATTAATCACCGATTCCTGGGCGGTGATAACCTCCCGGGCGTCCAGCATCTCTTTGCGCCTCAATTCCGCGAGCATTTCCTCCGCCTTGATGCGATCACGCATGTCGTAAAGATCCATCTGGCGGAGGAGGGTGAAGTCCCGTATCGCGGTACTCAGGTTCGTCTGCTGGCGAATAAGGTTTTTCTCGAAATCGATGATCTTTTCAAAGGCCTGCTTTTCCTTCTCGGATTCAAAGACATTCTTGCGGTTGATGTCCATCAGGCCCTCGTACGCCTCGATGCGGGATTCCGCCTCCTTTGAAATGAACCGCATGAGCTCCCGGTAGCGCTCCACGATAATCGACTTTTCCAGGAGAAGAAGAAACTCCCGCTTGTCCACGGGCCTGTTCAGGAATTCCAGGTGCATAAGGTTGTAGTTGCCCCTGGAAACCGATTTCACCTGGTTCTTCTTGAGCATCAGAAACTTGAGATAGCCCTGGAGACGCTGGTCCTTCGATATCTCATCAAGGACCAGATCGGGGGCGGAGTCAATGACGTCATAAATGAAAATATTGATATCGTCGCTGATTATCGAGGATTGCGCGAGCCGGTGGCCCGTGATGATATTCACCGTGAGGCCGAGGCCCGTGATGGCGTTTACAAGCTTAGTCCCGCCATCGTTGTCCCGCACGTACCAGATCGTAACCTTTTCCATGCCAGCGTCCTCATCCCGCATCATTGTTGAAACATAGACCCGCGGCAAGTAAAATTACAACTACTTTTTTCCCGGGTCCGGCGAGTGCGATTGTTGTTCGACAACCTCGAGGACGATCGCTCCGTCCCCTGCCCTCCTGATCACGACGTCGGAAGCCCTCCCACCCGAGAGCCTCTGATCAGAGGACCTGAGGCTGAGGAAATCGCTCGTCTCAAGAAAGTCCCGGAGCAGTTCGATCCGCTCCTCGAGCACTCCCTCCACGTCGTCCGTATCGAAATACGCATCCATCAGCCGCCGGAATTCTCTCTTCGCTTCGGTTTCGATACAGTGTTGACGCAGGTGAAGATTGACC